>NZ_JBWZCJ010000001.1:0-374540 GCF_059383535.1 Pseudarthrobacter sp. HLT1-3
GGAGAGTAGGTCACCGCCGGAACATCATTACACGGTCGAGAGCCCCAACCACACAGGTCGGGGCTCTCCCGCATTTAACCCCCCAAACACCCGCCGGCGGGGCCCGCCGGGCCGCGGCAAGGGGGCTGGTACCGCCGTCGTACGCCTTGGGCAACGCGGGGCAGACCCCCGCCGGAACTGAGGGAGCGTCCGCTGACGGCGAAATATGCGTCCCAAAGACGCCGATTCGTGGGTTTTTCCTTGAAAAAGGCCGAAAACACGCGGAATTTCCCATCTCGGCGGCGGCAAGCTGGTAAGTTTTCGAACAGTGGCTTGTGCGCATGCCGCGTGCAGGCTCCAGAGATCATGACCGTCCAGGAGGACATAAATGGCTAAGAACCGAAGTGAACTTGTTGCAGAGGTAGCAGGCAAGGCCGGCACCAGCCAGGCAGCCGTCAACTCCGTGCTGGATGCACTGTTCGAGGTCTTCGAGACCTCCGTCGCCGCAGGCGAAAAGATCACCATCCCGGGCTGGCTCGCTGTTGAGCGCACCGACCGTGCAGCTCGCACCGGCCGCAACCCGCAGACCGGCGAGACCATTCAGATCGCCGCAGGCCACAGCGTGAAGCTGACCGCCGGGTCCAAGCTGAAGGCTGCTGTCTCCAAGAAGAAGTAGTCTTCTTGAACGCTTGAAAGGAGCGGCGACCCAATGGGTCGCCGCTCCTTTTTCATCAGGGTGCGCAGCAGGCTCGATTCGGCGAGCAGGCGGGGCGTAGCGGACAATGGACTTGTGCCTTCCGCAGCAAATCCCCGTGCCACAACAGCCGCCCCCACCCCGTCCGGGGGAGAGCGAGGTTCTGTTGCCGGTTCCGGCGGGGTCTCCCGCCCCTGGCTGTTCGCGGGTCTTGCAGTGTTGTTCCTGGCGCTTGCTGCAGCCCTGCTGTTCTCCGGGGCGGCAGCCGCCCGCGGGGTCTCTGACCCGGGCGGCCTGGTCCGCTGGGGGCTGCCGGTCAGCAAGGCCGTCCACAACACCTCGCTTGCCACAGTCATCGGCGGGCTGCTCTTCGCCGTAGGAATTCTGCCCCGCTCACTTGCCGGATCGCGGTCCAAGGCCAAGGATCTCCCGGAACACCCGGCGTTCACCCGGGCGCTGGCGGTCGCGGCCGCAGCGGGCGCCGTCTGGACACTCTCGGCGATTGCGGTGCTGGTGCTGAGCTACTCGGACATCGCCGGCCAGGAGGTCTCCGGGGACCCGGAGTACACCCGGTCCCTCGTCTACTTCATGACCGACATCGACTCGGGCCGCGCCTGGCTGGCCGTCGTCATCATCGCCGCCGTAGTCACCACCGCCCTCTTTGGCGTCCGCTCCCTGGGCGGCCTGACGGCAACCCTGCTGCTCTCCCTCATCGGACTCGTACCAGCCGCGCTGATCGGCCACTCCGCCAGCTCAGCCGACCACGAGGGCGCCATCAACTCGCTCGGCCTGCACCTGGTGGGGATATCAGCCTGGCTCGGCGGGATCATCATGCTGGTGCTGCTCTCCGGCGTGCTGGGAGGCGCGGCGTCCGGCTCCAAGGCGGGGAGCCGCCCGGATATCACCGAACCGACACTCCGTCGCTTCTCTTCCCTGGCCGGCTTCGCCTTCGTTCTGGTCTTCGCGTCCGGGGTGATCAATTCCAGCATCCGCCTCACCTCCTGGAACGACCTCTTCGGCTCGACGTACGGGCAGCTGATCCTCGCCAAAGCAGCAGCCACCCTCGTCCTCGGCGGCATCGGCCTGATGCACCGCCGCTGGGTCATCCCGCAGCTGGGGAGTCAACGCGGCGGACTGTCCGCCCGCCGCGTGCTCTGGCAGCTCGTCATCGCGGAGCTGCTGATCATGGGCGCGACGTCGGGCATCGCCGTCGCACTTGGCCGCTCAGCGCCGCCGCGAAGCGAGGCTCCGGTAACGGATGCCTCCCCGGCCTTTATCGTCTCCGGCTACGAGTTGCCACCGGAACTCACCCCGGAGCGCTGGCTGACCGAATGGCGGCTCGACTGGCTCTGGGTCGCCGTCGCGGTCTTTGGCCTCGTGGCCTACGTCCTCGGCCTGCGGAAGGTGCTCCGACGCGGGGACTCCTGGTCCTGGTTCCGGACCGTCAACTGGGTCATCGGTCTCGGGGTCCTGACCTATGTGACCTCCGGCCCGCCGGCAGTCTACGGCCGGGTGCTGTTCTCCGCGCACATGGTGGACCACATGGCCCTGACCATGGTGGCCCCGATCTTCCTGGTCCTCGGCGCCCCGGTGACACTGGCCCTGCGGGCACTCACGCCGCGGCGGGACAGCTCGCGCGGCCCCCGGGAATGGCTGCTGATCTTCGTGCATTCGAAGTTCTCCCAGCTGGTGACGCATCCGCTGTTCGCCGCCGCGAACTTTGCCGGCTCGATCGTGCTGTTTTATTACTCGGAAGCGTTCGGCTACGCGATGCGTGACCATGTGGGCCACGAGCTGATGAACCTGCACTTCGCACTCACCGGCTACATCTTCGTGCTGACCATGATCGGCACGGACCCGCTGCCCCGCCGCGCGCCGTACCCCATGCGGCTGCTGCTGCTCCTGGCCACGATGGGGTTCCACGCCTTCTTCGGCGTCGCCATCATGGGCGGAACCGGCCTGCTGGCCGCGGACTACTTCGGCAACCTGGGCCGGACCTGGGGCCCCTCAGCCCTGCTTGACCAGCAGATGGGCGGAGCGGTGGCATGGGGCATCGGCGAAGTGCCCACCCTGCTGGTTGCGATCGGCGTCGCCGTTATGTGGTCCCGCTCCGATGCGCGCGAGTCCAAGCGCACCGACCGGGCGGCAGACAGGAATAACGACGCCGATCTGACTGCTTACAACGATATGTTTGCCAAGCTGGCCGAGCGCGATGCCAAGCTTGCCGAACGCAACTCAAAGCTGGAAGGACGCTCATGACCGAAACCGTACGCACCCACCTCCGGGTCCGGGCCTCCGAGCTGGTCGGCCGCAACTGGCTGAACACCGGCGGCAAGTCCCTGGACCTGGAATCCCTGCGCGGCAAAATTGTGCTGCTGGACTTCTGGACGTTCTGCTGCATCAACTGCCTGCACGTGCTGGACGAACTCAGACCGCTCGAGCAGGAGTACTCCGACGTCCTCGTCACTGTCGGCGTGCACTCGCCCAAGTTCGAGCACGAGGCGGACCCGGTGGCCCTCGCTGCCGCCGTCGAGCGCTACGAGATCCGCCACCCGGTCCTGGACGATCCCGAGCTGGACACCTGGAAGGCCTACACGGCACGCGCCTGGCCTACGCTGGTGGTCATCGACCCCGAGGGCTACATCGTGGCCCACCTCTCCGGCGAAGGCCACGCTGACGGCCTCGCGGTGCTCATCCCTGAGCTGATCGCCGAGCACGAGGCCAAGGGCACCCTGCACCGGGGCGACGGACCCTATGTGGCGCCGGAGCCGACGTCGGGGACGCTGCGGTTCCCCGGGAAGGCCCTGTTCCTCCCCGCCGGCCGCGGCGTCGGAAGCGCCCCGGACGCGGGGTCCTGGCTGGTCACCGACACCGGGCACCACCGTCTCGTGGAACTCTCCACCGACTTCCAGACGGTGCTGGCCACCTACGGATCGGGCGCGAAGGGCCACCTCGACGGCAATGCCGCGGCGGCACGCTTCAACGAACCCCAGGGCCTGGTCCTGCTCCCCGTGGAAGCCGCCGTCGAGGCGGGCTACGACGTCGTGATCGCCGATACCGTGAACCACCGCCTGCGCGGTCTGAATCTCGGAGACGGAACCACCAGAACGCTGGCCGGCAACGGTGTCCAGCGGCTGCTGGAAACCGGACCGGCCAGGGTCGATGAGGAGGGCGTCGCCTACGGGGCCCGGCTGGAGGCGGACCCGCTGCAGGTCTCGCTTAGCTCGCCCTGGGACGTTGTCTGGTCCACCAAGCTGAACGCCGTCGTGGTTGCCATGGCCGGCGTGCATCAGATTTTCAGCTTCGACCCGCGCTCCGGGGCTGTCTCCATCATCGCCGGCAACGGACTCGAAGGCCTGCTGGACGGGCCGGCCGAGGAAGCCTGGTTCGCCCAGTCCTCCGGTCTCGCCGAGGACGCCGACGGCAACATCTGGGTGGCGGACTCCGAGACCTCGGCGCTGCGCAAGCTCGTGATCGGCGACGGCGGCGGCATCACCGTGGAGTCCGCTGTCGGCAAGGGCTTGTTCGACTTCGGCTTCCGCGACGGGCAGGCCTCCGATGCCCGGCTGCAGCACCCGCTGGGCGTCACCGTGCTGCCGGACGGCTCCGTGGCGATCGCGGACACCTACAACGGTGCCGTCCGCCGCTACGACCCCGCCTCCGGCACCGTCTCCACGCTGGCTCGCGGGCTGTCCGAGCCCTCCGATGTCATTGTGGACCACACGCAGGTGGCCGGCGCCGAACCTCTGCTGGTGGTGGTCGAGGCCAACAAGCACCAGTTGGTCTACGTGCCGATCCCCAAGGAAGCACAGCAGGTTGACGAGGGAGCGGCCCAGACCCACCGGCCCAAGAGCCCCGTGGCCCCCGGGCTGCTGGAGCTGACTATCCGTTTCACCGCACCGACCGGCCAGAAACTGGACGACCGCTGGGGCGATCCGACCCAGCTGAAGATTTCCTCGACCCCGCCGGAACTGCTGCTGGCCGGCGGCGGGACTTCGGTGGGCCTGCTCCGCACCCTGGAACTCTCCTCCGACGTGCCGGAGGGAGTGCTGCACATCACCGCCCGCGCCGCTGCCTGCGACGGCCCCGAGGATGCGGACGGTGAGATCCCGGACCACGCGGCCTGCCACCTGTACCAGCAGGACTGGGGCATTCCGGTGCTGCTGCAGGCCAACGGCGACACGGAACTGGTGCTGGACCTGCGCGGCATGGACTGAGTTCCATTCGTGCGGCCAAATTTGGCTGCTGTTCGTGACCAGGGCGTCACGGGCAGCAGCCTTTTGGCTTTAAACGGAGCCGGGATCCGCGCATTCCTCGGCCCGGCGGATGCGGCCAGCCGCAAAAAAACTGCGCCGGATGACGCGAGGATGTCCACATAGCTGGTGGGCGTTCCGGCCGCCCCCGGGTCGGCGAAGAATTGCCCTATGGATGTCTTCAGGGCTTTGGCCATCTGCGGGGGAGCGGCCCGAAGGCCCGCGCTCGCCCTTCTAGGGGCCGACGATGCGGCCCTGCGGCGGCGGTGCGGGCAAGCGTCCTCCAGCCGGTCCGCGGACTCTATGCACTCCCGACGACGCCGCCGGACCACATAGCGCTGTTGCAGCGGAGGCAGCTCATCACTTGCCGCAGCGCTGCGCCCTACCGTCTCTGGGCGGTGGAAACCGAGTTCCTGCGGGACAGGCTCCCGGGGAGACGCAATGGCCGCGCCCGCCAGGTCCTTCTCGGCCTCAAGCATCGATTCGGCACCATGGTTAAACGCCTCCGTCGTCACGGGCTGCGCGGTGCTCCGGTACTACTACGAGCACGTCATGTACTCACCGGCGCGAATGATGGCCGAAGCCCTGGCCGTCCTCGCCGGGCTGAATCTTCCACGGTCGGTGTCACGGCGGGCAGGTTATTGCGGGCCTGCAGCGACAAACTTAGCGGAAGACGGGCTGCGCGTGGACCGCTCACTGCGCAGCCGCTTACTGGCTCAGTAGCTCAGGAGCGGGGTGACCTTGACGGTGCCGGCGTCGACGTCCAGACGGGTGGTGAAGCTGAAATCGTGGACTGCGTTGACTTCCGCTACCGCCCCGGTGAACAGATCCACCTGTTGGGCCTTGATCCGCGCCTTGCCGTCCAGGGGGGCCACGAGCCAGCGTCCGTCGAAGGGCTCAATGCTGACGGTGGGGTATTCGGTGATGCTCCAGTCGATGGTGCCGTCGATGACGCGGTTGTTGGTCGTGTGGTAGAACGGGCAGTCCGGCTGGAGCTTCTGCTCTTTGTCGGCCGTGTCGGCGCAGCTGTCCAGGAACTCCTTGACCTTGCCGCTCACGGCGGACTTCAGTCCGTCGGTGGCCTCGGTCATCAGGTTCAGCGGGGCCACGGGCACGTCCCGGCCGGACAGCGTCGCCTTGGTGGGCGGGGCCGAGAAGTACTCACCGGCCAGGGACGCCTCGTACTCGCCCGGATAAAACACGGGGAAGAAGTTGCTGCCGTTGGGCATGTTCACCGGAACGCCATTGAGAGTGGCCTCGCTGGAGTTGACCACCGTGACGTCAAGGATCGGAAGGGCAGCCGGGACAAACGCCCACTTGTGGAAGAACAACCATTCCACGCCGGACTTCTCCAGCAGGAACTCCGTCCGCAACTGGCTGCCGTCGATCGTGTAGTCGATCGGCACCATGACCTGGTTTCCGCCGCGGTCCTCGGCGTCGCCGTACTTTACGCCGCTGATCCGCGCGGCCGCTGTCTGTAGCGCCGTGCCGTCCAGCATGGCGGGGTTGCCTTGGGGTACCGAGGCGCGTAACAGGCCCAGGGCCTTCTCGCCCTCGCCCTTCTGCAACGCATCGAGGTATTCGCGCACTGGCTGCTGCGGGCTCGCGATTGAGCCATTCACGATGTTGACCGCGACGATTGCCCCGGCCACGGCGAGCATCAGGCCCATCAGCCACCCGGCTGCGATTTTGACCAACGCCTGACTCATTTGCACGTACCTTACGTTACCTGCACCCCAGCGGATTCCTCTTGTCACAGGCGGCCCACCCTGGCAGGGCACTCCGGATCACCGCCCGGCCAGCCGGCAGGGGCAAGTCCGGGAGGGGTCCTAATGCTTCCCGGACCCCTAACGGCGGCGGCGTTTGGGGGCCGTGCCGAAGACTCCGCGCAACAGTTCGCGTCCGATCTGGGTTCCCAGCGACCGCGCCATGCTCTTGAGGCCTCCGCCGAGGGCGCCACCCAGGGCCCCTGCGAACCCGCCGCCGTCCGACGGCGGCCGTTCGGACTGCCGTGGTGCTTGGCGCGCAGGTGCCTGGCGCTCGGGTTCCGCGCGCTCGGGCGCCGGAGCGGGCCGGCTGCTGGGGCGGCCCAGGATTTCCTCCTCGATCCGCCGCGCGTCGGCGTCGACGTCGGCGGTGCCACCGACACCGCCGCCCGCGCTCGGAGCCGCCGCGGCGTCGTCGGACGAAGCGTTACCGGAGATCTTCTCGTAGGCGGACACGTTGTCGACGGCGGTGCCGTACATGGGCAGCAGCGCCGAGCCGGCCACGGTGCTGGAGATCAGCGCGTCGGCGCTGGGGCCCATCACGGATTCCGGTGCCCGCAGGCGGGTGAGTGCCACCGGAGTCGGAGCGCCCTTCTCGTTCATGACGGTGATGACAGCTTCGCCGATTCCGGCCGAGGTGAGGGTTTCCTCAAGGTCGTAGTCGCTCATTGGGAAGGTGGAGACCGTGGCCTTGAGCGCCTTGGCATCCTCCGGGGTGTAGGCACGGAGGGCGTGCTGCACGCGGTTGGCCAGCTGGCCCAGGACCTCAGCGGGGACATCCCTGGGGGTCTGGGTGACGAAGAAGATGCCGACGCCTTTGGACCGGATCAGCCGCACGGTGGTGGTGATGGCGTCCAGGAAGGCCTTCGAGGCGCCGTTGAACAGCAGATGGGCCTCGTCCAGGAAGAACACCAGCTTCGGCTTGTCCAGGTCGCCCGCTTCGGGAAGCTCGTCGAAGAGGTCGGCAAGGAGCCACATCAGGAAGGTGGAGAACAGCATCGGCTTGGTCTGCAGGGTGGGCAGTTCCAGGCAGGTGATGACGCCGCGCCCGTCCGGGGCGGTGCGCATCAATTCGGCGGTGTCGAACTCGGGCTCGCCGAAGAACTTCTCCATGCCCTGGGCCTCAAGGGTGATCAGTTCACGCAGGATGACACCGGCGGTCGCCTTGGACAGCCCGCCGAGTTCCTCGAGGTCGTCCTTGCCTTCCTTAGAGGTGAGGAACTGGATGACGGCGCGCAGGTCCTTCAGGTCGATCAGCTCGAGGTCGTTCTTGTCCGCGAAGTGGAAGACCAGCTGCAGGCTCGATTCCTGCGTGTCGTTGAGCTCCATGACGCGGGAGAGCAGGATGGGGCCGAAGGAGGTGACAGTGGCGCGGACCGGGATGCCGTAGCCGTCGCCGCCCAGGGCCAGGAACTCCACCGGGAACGTCTTGCCGGACCAGGTCTGGCCGATTCCATCCGTGCGGGCCAGCAGCTTCTCGCTGCCGGTGGCGGCCGTGGCGAGGCCGGAGAGGTCGCCCTTGATATCGGCGAGGAACACCGGGACCCCGGCGGTGGAGAGCTGTTCGGCCATCATGTGCAGGGTGACTGTCTTGCCCGTACCGGTTGCGCCGGCCACCAGCCCGTGGCGGTTCATCATGGAGAGCGGGAGCCGGACGGGAGCATCCTTGTGGACTTCGCCGTCGATGATCGCGGCGCCCAGTTCGATCGTGGGTCCCTCGAGGGTGTAACCCTTCTGGATGGTGGCGACTTTGTCTGCAGTGGATTTGATGGCCATGCCGACAGCTTAGCCGGGTCCGGCGTCGCTGGACCCGGCTAGAGCAGGTCTTACAACTGCAGTGTTATTCGGCGAGGGCCTTAACGACTTCCTTGGCCACATCCTCGCTGGATTGCGGGTTCTGGCCGCTGATCAGGTTGGCGTCGCGCACCACGTGGGAGGTCCAGGCGGCCGCGTTCTCAACGATCGCGCCTTTGCCTTTCAGCTCGTCCTCGACGAACCACGGCGTGTTGGCGCCGGTGCCGCCGTTGAGTTCCTCCTCGTTGGTGAACACGGTGACGCGCCGTCCCGCGAACGCAAACGCCCCGGCGTCGTCCGTGGCGCTCAGCAGACCGGCGGGGCCGTGGCAGAACGGGGCAATGACCTTGCCGGCCGTGTTCGCCGCAACCAGCAGCCTGCCGAGGTCGGCATCCCGGTAGAGGTCGGCCATCGGGCCGTGGCCGCCGGGCAGGACGATCGCAGCGTAGGCGGAGAGGTCGACGTCGGCCAGGGCCAGCGGCGCGGACAGCTCGTCGTCGAGCCCGGCCAGGTACTTCCGGAACCCGTCGGCGCGGTCCTGGCCGCCGGCGGACTCGGCGGCGAGGCTGACCTCGTCGACCGTGGGCTTCGCGCCGCTGGGGGTGGCCAGCTGGACTCTGTGACCGTCTTCGAGCAGGAGTCGGTGGGAAACCACCAGCTCCTCGGCCCAGAAACCGGTGGGGTGTTCGCTGCCGTCCCGCATGGTGAGGGAATCAGCGGCGGATACGACCATCAGGATGTTAGCCATGTGAAGCTCCTGTTCTGCCGGCCCCACGGCCGGCGTTGAAAACTTGAGAGGGCCCCGTTCGGGGCTTCGAGTCCGGCCTGCGGGGCGTTGCCGGCCCATAGGGGCGGAAACTCCGTAAGGCGGCTGAGTATTCCGTTCGCCGACTCGCGCGTCGGCTTTCCGGGACCCGGGCCGGGCGCGGAAGTAAGCTGGGGTATGGCTACCCGGGTATTGACCAAGCTTGCTTCCGCCGCCATCACCCTTGGCCTCGTGCTGCTGGGCGGAGGGCCGGCCGCCGCGGCCCCGCCGCCGTCCAACCCGGTCGGCATCGACGTTTCGTGGCCACAGTGCGGAAAGACCCTCCCGAAAAAGCCAGCATTCGCCATCGTCGGGGTGAACAACGGCCTCGCCAACACCACCAACCCGTGCCTGGCAGCCCAGCTCGCGTGGGCAGACACCGCCCCGGACCCGGCGATCACCCCCCAGCCGAGGGTCGCGCTGTATGTCAATACGGCAAATCCGGGCCTGCAGGGATCATGGTGGCCGAAATCGAACCACTACGGCGGCGTCGACGTGCCCAACCCGTACGGCGTGTGTAGCAGCGAACCGGACGATTTCAGAGCCTGCTCGTACATGTACGGCTACGCCAAGGCGTACGACGACGCCACGATCCGCGGAGTCGCCAATCCGCAGGACTACCTGTGGTGGCTGGATGTCGAGACCGAAAACAGCTGGCAGCCCGTCAAGGCCGACAACGTCGCCGACCTGGAGGGAATGGCCGCCTACTTCAAGAGCATCAAAGCCGACGTCGGCCTCTATTCCACCGGCTACCAGTGGGGACAGATCGCCGGGACGGTCCCGTCCAGCAGCCCGCTCGCAGGTTTGCCCAGCTGGCTGGCGGGTGCGCGGTCGCTGACGGGGGCCAAGGCCAATTGCTCCTTGCCGGCGCTCACACCCGGCGGCCGGGTGGCCCTGACGCAGTACGTTTCCGGCGGCCTGGACTACAACTATTCCTGCCCTGACCCTGATCTGGACTAGGCGCCACCGCCGGCGCGCGGTGGCGGGACCGGCCGTGAGGCCCGTTTATGGCCTGCGCCGCCGCTAGGGCAGAAATATCCGGGAGCCCGGCGTCGTTGTCCATTGTGTGCGTGTGCCGGGACCCGGCGCTGCGCCAGAGACTCCCCGCTACGAAAGGCCGGCTTTTCCGTGACTGTTCCGCTTTCCATCCTTGACCTGGCAACCATCGGCAAGGGCCAGACGGCGGCAGAGAGCTTCGCGGGAAGCGTGGCCATGGCACAGCTCGCCGAGAAGCTCGGCTACCGCCGCGTCTGGTACGCCGAGCACCACAACATGTCGGCCATCGCCTCCTCGGCCACCAGCGTGCTGATCGCCCACATCGCCGCCCAGACCGAGAGGATCCGGCTCGGCGCCGGCGGCGTGATGCTGCCCAACCACTCGCCGCTGACCATCGCCGAGCAGTTCGGCACTCTCGAAACCCTGCACCCGGGCCGGATTGACCTGGGACTGGGCCGCGCGCCCGGGAGCGACCAGAACACGCTGCGCGCCCTGCGCCGGGACCCGATGTCCGCGGACAGCTTCCCGCAGGACGTGCTGGAACTTCAGGGCTACCTGACCGGCCCCACGCGCATCCAGGGCGTGGAAGCCACCCCCGGCAAGGGCACCAGCGTGCCGCTCTACATCCTCGGATCCTCGCTCTTCGGAGCCAAGCTCGCCGCGCAACTTGGCCTGCCGTACGCCTTCGCCTCGCACTTCGCGCCGAACGCACTCCAGGACGCCGTCGCCATTTACCGCCGCGACTTCCAGCCCTCCGCGCAGCTTGACGCCCCGCACGTCATTGCCGGAGTCAACGTGATCGCAGCGGATTCCGCTGCCGAGGCGCAGGAGACGTTCCAGGCCACCAAACGAGCGCGCGTCGCGCTGTTCTTCGGCAACGGCCGCGAATTCAGCGACGACGAGGCGGACATGATCCTGGACTCGCCGCAGGGCCAGCACGTCGCGCAGATGATGAAGTATTCCGCCGTTGGAACACCGGACGCCGTGCTGGAATACCTCGACGGATTCACCGCCCATGCCGACGCCGACGAGCTGATCGTCGCGCACCAGAGCACCGGCACGAAGGCGCGGCTGCGGTCGGTGCAGCTGCTGGCCGACGTCGCCGGCCTGGTCCGGGTCTAAACGCCGGAGGCTGCGCCCCGATGGGCTTCGCGGGAGTCCGGCGGCAGCGGCGCCGTGGGTCCGGCGCACGCGGATGTTACATAGCTGCAACAACCGGGACACCCGCGGGAAATGGGCCGGGCGGATACTGGAAGTACGTCCTTTACGGGCGGTCTCATGCAGGCATTGGGGACTAATCAAAGGACTCCGCGCATGCCCACCCCGCTCAACCAGTCCTTGGCCGACTCTGCTCTCCTGACGAAATCGCTGCCGCTGGGCCTGCTCCGCGCCTTTGTGCAGACCAACGCCGCGGACGACGGCCTGACGCCGCAGCTGCTGGCGGAACTCAAGATCCTGGCCCGCACGCCCGGGCTGCTCGTGGCCTGCAACTATGGCGGGACCCTGTGCAGCGCGGAAGGCATTTCCACCGAGACCCTGCCGTTGGGCAGTGCTGCGATTGCGCTCCGGGCGCTGGCCGCCCTTCCGAACACCCACGCCGCCGTCATCTCGGGACGGTCCCTGCGTGACCTGGCGGCCGTCTCCCGGCTCCCCGCCGAAGTGCACCTGGTCGGCTCGCACGGCGCGGAGTTCGACATGGGGTACGCCCACGGCCTGTCCCTCGCCACCGAATCGTTGCTGCAGCAGGCCAGCCAGGCGCTCGCCGAAACCGTGGGCGCGTACCGCGGCATCACCATCGAGCGGAAGCCCGTCGCCGTGTCCGTGCACACCCGCCCGGCCGCCCCCGACGTGGCAGCGCTGGCCATGCAGCAGGCGGAGGAAATCGCCCGGGCGCACGGGCTGTCCTTCATTGTGGACGGCTCGGTCCTGGACCTGTCCGTGGTGGAGCCGGCCAAGGCCGGCGCACTGGAACACCTGCGCTCCATGCTTGGCGTCAGCGCGGCCCTTTACGCGGGGGACGCGGCCAGCGATGAGTTCGCAATGCAGACCCTGCGCGGACCCGACATGGCGCTACGGGTAGGGGAGGGCCCGACAGTGGCTGGGCACCGGCTCCGGGATCCGGAGTCCTTTGCCAGGGTCCTTGCCATCCTTTTTGAACTCCGCCGGGCCTGGCTGTTCGGGGAGGACGCCGTTGGGCTGGAGCGGCATTCCATGATCGGCAACGGGTCCTCCACGGCACTCATCACGCCGGACGCCCGGATCTGTTGGATGAGCCACCCGCTGCCCGACTCGGGATCCCTTTTCGCCCACCTTCTCGGCGGCGATGCGGCCGGTCATTTTTCGGTCGAGCCGGTGAAGGCCTCGCAAGTCCTGGGGCAGCGCTATGTGGACAGCACCATGATCGTGGAAACCCGCTGGGCGGATGTCACCGTCACCGACTACCTGGAGCCGGCACCGGAAGGCGTCACCAGCCTGGTCCGGGTCCTGTCGGGCACCGGAGCGGCGCGGATTGTCTTTGCGCCCCGCCCGGACTACGCCAACGCGTCCTTCAGCATGGAAGCCCGCGGCGAGGAGCTGCACCTCGTGGGCACCGCGGATCCCATCACCCTGCTGGCACCCGGGGCTGACTTTTCCATCACCTCTGACGGGCGGCATGCCACCGCCACCGCCGAAGTGGACCTCCGGCACGGCCCGGTGGTGCTGAACCTGCGCTGCGGCGACACAGCACCGCAGCGCACCCAAGCTCCCGAGGAAAACTCGCGCCGCGCCGCCGTCGCGCATCATTCCCGGCGCTGGGTGCAGTCCCTGCAGCTGCCCGCGGTGAAACCCTCCCTGGTCCGCCGCTCGGCCCTGGTGCTCCGCGCCCTGGTCCACGAGCCCACCGGCGCGGTCCTGGCTGCGCCCACGACGTCGCTGCCGGAAGGGATCGGCGGCACGCGGAACTGGGACTACCGGTACTGCTGGCTGCGCGACGGCTCCATGACGGTCAACGCACTCGTGGATCTCGGGTCGACGTCCGAGGCGGACGGTTTCCTGGCCTGGCTGGGGCGGATCCTGGCCCACGCCCCCCGACCGGAATGGCTCCACCCGCTGTATTCGGTGACCGGGTCGCCACTGTCCACTGAAGCCATCATCGAAAGCCTCCCCGGCTACGCGGGCTCCCGCCCGGTCCGGATCGGCAACGCCGCGGACCACCAGGTGCAGCTGGACGTCTTCGGGCCGATCGCCGAGCTGATCGACGCCCTGGCCGCCCGGCGCGGAAATCTGGCCGACGCCCACTGGGAGCTGATGGTGCAAATGGCCTCCGCCGTGCTGGCCCGCTGGCACGAGCCGGACCACGGGATTTGGGAGGCCCGGCGGGCGCCGCGGCACCACGTCTACTCCAAGGTGATGTGCTGGGTGACGCTGGACCGGGCACTGCGCACCGCCGTGCGGCACGGCCGGACACCGCTGCCCGCCTGGAAACCGGCCGCTGACGCCATCCGGAACGAAGTCCTGAGCGAAGGCTGGGACGAGAGTTCGGAATCCTACACCGTCGCCTACGACAGCCCGGACCTGGACGCCGCGGTGCTGCACATTGGCCTTTCCGGGCTGCTCGACGTCAGCGACCAGCGCTTCCTGGACACCGTCACGGCGGTGGAACGGGAACTGCGCGTGGGTCCCACGGTGTTCCGCTACCGGTACGACGACGGACTGCCGGGCCTGGAGGGCGGCTTCCACATCTGCACCACCTGGCTGATCGAGGCCTACGTTGCGGTGGGCCGGATCGAGGAGGCGTGGGACCTGTTCGACCAGCTGGTCAACCTGTTCGGGCCGACCGGGCTGCTGCCGGAGGAGTACGACCCGGACACCGAAACGCATCTGGGAAACCACCCGCAGGCATACTCGCATCTGGGTTTCATCCGCTGCGCCAGGCTGTTGGACGCACTGCCCAAGAACTAGAGCCTCCGCCGGAGCCTCGACCTGTTGCCTGCTTTGCCCGCTGTTCCGCTGTCCGCGTTGGTCCTGCTATTCGCAGGCGACACCGTCGCGGTCGCCGTCCATCTGCACGCGGTAGCCCGGCTGGCCTGCCCGCAGCGGCGCGGCACCGGCGGCGCGGGCCGCCGCGCAGTTGGCGTAATACGCCGCTGCCGGGTCCGGTGCCGGGGCGGCGGGCGCCGGCGCTGGGGTCGCCGCCTGCATCGGGGGAGGCGGCGGCGCCTGGCTGGTGGGGGCGGCCAGGTCCGGGCAGCCGCCGAGAACCCGGGTCATTGCATCGTGCTCGGCCTGGGTAACCCACAGCCCGTAGCTGGACTTGACCGAGATCTGGCGGGCCACGTAGTCGCAGCGGTAGGACTTGTTCGCGGGCAGCCAGGTGGCGGCGTCGCCGTCGCTCTTTTGCTGGTTGGCGGGACCGTCCACCGCGAGCAGGTTCAGCGGATCGTTGGCGAAGGCGAGCCGCTGGGCCGCGGTGAGTTGCTGTGCCCCCTTTTGCCAGGCGTCGCTGAGCGCCACCACGTGGTCGATCTGCACGGCGTCGCTGGTGTTGCTGCCGCGGAGAAAGTTGATCAGCGTTGCCGTGTAGGGGTCGTTGAGGATGCCGGAGAGGACGACGCAGTCCCGGGTGCCGGGTTTCAGGGCGAGGTCGGCGAGGTCCCGGCGGAGGATGTCATTGCGGGTGTCGCAGCCGTTGCGGTCGGTGTCTGCCCAGGCTTGGCCGAACTGGTCGCGCGAGTAACCCGTTTTGGGCGCCCGGCCCTTCACCGGGATCGTGGCCAGCACGTCCAGGACCTTGGCGGCGGGGGCAGGTTGCTGGGCCGCGCGGCCCGCCCCCTCGCTCGCGCCGGGCTCCGGGTCCAGCCGGACGCCGGGTGTCGGTGAGGCGGCCGCGGCGGTGCTGGCCGTGGAACTCGCGGCGGGCGGGGCCGCGGCCGGAGCCGTCCCAGTGTTGGCGCACGCCGTCGCGGAGACCAGCAGCAGCCCGGCCAGCCCGGCCGCGACCCAGTCGACAGCTCCGGACCTGGCGCCGCCGCGTGTTCTGACCCTGTGCAATTCTCCCCATTTCGTGCTGTTGCGCGGGGGTGCCCGAGCAACGTCTTAAGACCGGTCCCAGCCTACCGCTGCGCACAGCAACGCGGGGTCACTTCGCGCCGGTGCCGGGGCCCGGGATGGGCGCGAAGTGACCCCGCGTTGGTCCTGGCGTGGCGCGGTGGGGGTCAGCGGACTCCTGGCCGGGCGGCCGAGAAGATGGCCGGCGCCGGGCCTTCGCCGGTGGCGAGGTCCGCGAGGATGCGCCCGATGACAGGAGTGAACTTGAAGCCATGGCCGGAGAAGCCCGCCCCGATCACCAGCGGTCCGATGCGGTCAAGGATGAAGTTCTCGTCCACGGTGGTGGTGTACGTGCAGCTGATGTCGGTGAGGGAGCCGGCATCCACTCCGGGCAGCCATCGCCGCGCGTACTGCTGCAGCGCCGCCAGCTGTGCAGGCTCCGGCGTGAAAGACCTCCGGTCCGGGTCCACGACCGGTCCCACGCCGTGCCAGCCGGCCTTGATTCCCTCGCCCGGGGTCTGCATGCCGTAGACCGGTGAATACCAGTCCGCGTATTCCGCACCGGAGCCGGGAGCATGGTTGAACCCGGGCCAGACGGCGCCCGGGTCCGCGACGGCGAAGTGCGCCGGCTGTTCCTGGGTGACGGTCAGCCGGGGGAGGGGCGCCATCCCGCCGAGCAACTTGGAGGTCCAGGCCCCGGCGGTGACTACGGCCTGCCGGGCGGCCAGCATCTCGGTGCGCCCGCCGGAATCGACCGTGAGCCGGACGCCGTCGTCGTCCAGATCGATGTCCAGCACCTTGACCCGGTGCCGGATGTCGGCCCCGCGGGCGGCGGCGAGACGTTGCAGCACCGGCAGGGCGGCGTCGGGATTCAACTGCCCGCCGTCGGGCATGTGCAGGACCTGCTGGTCGAACCGGATGCCGCGCCAGCGTTCGGCGGCTGCCGCGGCACTGAGGAATTCGGCCCGCAGGCCGGCACCGTGCAGGGCGTTCTGCACGTCGTGCAGCCGCGGATCGGGCCCGTGGTTCACGACGCCGGTGCGCGCGAGCAGGCGCTCGCCGCCGTCGGCCTCGAGCTCGTCCCACAGGCGAACGGCCTCGGCGAGCATGGCCACGTAGTTCGGATCGGCGTAGCCGGGGTTGAAGTTGCGCGTGGCGCCGTGGGAGGCGCCGTTGCGGTGACCGGGACTGAACTGTTCCAGCAGCGTCACGGCCCGTCCTCGGCTGGCGAGGGCCCAGGCCGCCGCCGAGCCCATGGCCCCGCCTCCGATGATGACGGTGTCCAGGCTGGTTCTCATTTGTCCTCCGGAGGGTGTGGTGCGGGATACGCGGAAGCGTCGACGGCCGGACGTTCAGGCCAGGAGCAGCGCGACGCCGATCATGGCAGGCACCGCGACGATGGTCGTGATCAGGATGGTGTCCTTAGCGACGGTGAGGCCGGTCCGGTAGCGGTTGGCGATGACAAAGACGTTCTGGGCGCTGGGCAGGGCGGAGGTGACCACCGCGGCGAACAGTGCGTGGCCGTCCAGGTGCAGGACGAAGCGGGCAAAGAGGTACGCCAGCAGGGGATGGACAATGAGCTTGAAGCCGCTGGCCAGCAGGGTGTCGGCACGGCGCCCGGCCGAGGCCTGCAGCGGGCGGGACCCGTTCAGGCTCATCCCGAAGGCGAGCAGCATGGCCGGAATCGCTGCCCCGCCGATCAGGTGGATAGGCTCCATCACCAGAGGCGGCACCTGCCAGCCGGTGGCGGCCACCGCCAGGCCAAGGCCGGAACCAACGATCATGGGGTTCCGCAGGATCATCAGCAGGAAGCTCAGCGGGGTGGTCCGGTGCTTGCTGGTGGTGGCGTCCAGGAGCATCAGGAACAGGGGAGTGAAGAACGCCAGCTGGAAGATCAGCAGCGGCGCCACATAGCTTGCATCCCCCAGGACGTAAACGGCGATGGGGATACCGAGGTTCGCGGAGTTGGCCAGCGAAGCGCTCATTGAGGACAGCAGTGATTCCGGCAGGGAGCGCTTGAGCAGGAAGCGGACGATGCCGAAGAAAAGTGCCGCGGTCGTGATGGCACCGACCGCGGCGACCAGCAGCGGGGCGGCGAAAACGTCGTGGACTTTGGCCTTGCTCAGGGTGTCGAACAGCAGGGCGGGGCTGGCGACGAAGAAGGTCAGCGCGCTGAGCACGGAGCGGGCGTTCTCGCCCAGGATTCCCCGCCGGCCAACGAACATGCCCACCAGGATGATGCACCAGACCACGAAGAATCCGGCGAGGACGCCTAGCACGCGGCGCTCAGCATGGAAGGCAGGGGAAGGGCGGCAGTCACCCTTCCAGAGTAATCAGCTTTATTTGCGCGGGCCGGCTGTTACGGCAGAAGTATGAATGTCAGTTGAGCGCGGCGTTGTTCAGCGCGTAGGGCGGCCGCATGATCCCGGGGGTATGACCCTCCGCGGGGTCGCTGCCGATCTGGACAATCTTGTTGTCCTTGTCCACATGGACCACCTTGGGGCTGTAAGCCTTGGCCTCATCCGTGGTCATCTGGGCGTAGGTGATCAGAATAATGATGTCGTTCTCGTGCATCAGATGCGCGGCGGCACCGTTGATCCCGATGACCCCGGATCCGCGCTCGCCGGCAATCGTGTAGGTTTCCAGCCGGGCGCCGTTGGTGACGTCGACAATGGAGACCAGCTCGCCGGGCAGGATATCGGCAGCTTCCAGCAGGTCCAGGTCCACGGTGACCGAGCCGACATAGTGGAGGTCCGCGTGGGTGACCGTGGCGCGGTGGATTTTGGACTTGAATATTGTGCGATTCATAACGGGACAAGTCTAGCGCCGGGCTGGCGGGAGCGCTGTGAGCCATCCAACACCGTCCGCGGGGTCACGGGGTCACGGGGTCATGGGGTCAGGGGTGCGGGGCCGCGGGGCCACGGGCTTAAGCTGCGGCCGGAATCGACGCCGCCGTCTCGGCCAGGATCTCGCGGGTCGCCAGGATGGCCGGGCGTTTCGCGCTGGAGCGCCGGACCGAGGTGAAGATGGTCCGGTGCGGGTCGCCCGGCAGGGTGATCAGCTGCGACGTCGTGCCTCTGCCCGTCCAGACCAGGTCCGGCATCAGGGCCACGGCGTTCCCGGACTCGATCAGCCGGATCTGCGCCTGCAGGTCGGCTGTCTCGAAGCGGACGTCGGGCTCGAACCCGGCACTGCGGCACGCCTGCTCGGCCCAATGCCGCGACGCCGCCCCGCGGGGCTCCATCACCCAGGGCAGCCCGGCGGTATCCGTCAGGGACGTGATGGCCGCCCCGCCGGGGGTGCGCGGCGGAACCGCGAGCCGGATCGCATCGCTCGTGAGGTGGAGGCGGTCGAGTTCGGCATACCGGGGGGCCGCGTGGCCGGGGTAGTGCTCGGCAATCACCAGGTCGAAGTCCCGTGCCCAGGTCTCATGCAGCGCGGTCTCGGGTTCCCGCTGGGTCATCTCGATCCGCACTTCGGGATAACGCGACGTCATCCGGGTGAGGGCGTCCGGCATCAGGGCCAGCGCCGCGGACTGGAAGACGGCAATGCGGACCGTTCCGGTCACAGTCGTCAGGGAGGCTGCCAGGTCGGCCTCGGCCTGTTCCAGCGTTTCCAGCAGGTGGGCCGTGTGGGCCACCAGGACTTCGGCCTGCGGAGTGAGCTGGACCCGGCGTCCGGTCTTGCGAAGCAGCTGGACGCCCGCTTCCTTTTCCAGCAGGGCCAGCTGCTGCGAGACCGACGACGGGCTGTACTGGAGTGCCTCAGCTACCTCGGCCAGGGTGCCCCGGATCTTCAGCTCGCGCAGCAGACGCAATCGCCGGACATCCAGCATTCTAATTCCTTTGTGATTCTAATGAATATTGATTAGGAGAATTCACTTTATCTAATGCAATTCGGATTGCATACTGTTGAGACCGAGTAACCCCCATCACTGGGTGGATTGATGGGTATCACACCTGAGCGGGAGACCCTGATGACTGCAAAAGATATAGACAGGTCGATCATGCGGCAGAAGCCCATCGACGACATCGAGGAAGAAAACCTCCACAGCGGCTTGTTCAAGAGCCTCGGGCTGTGGCAACTGACCGCCATCGGCGTCGGCGGCATCATCGGCGTCGGCATCTTCTCGCTGGCGGGCCTGGTGGCCCACGGCAGCGAATCCGAACCCGGCGTCGGCCCGGCCGTGCTGTTCTCCTTCCTGATCGCGGGACTTGCCTCGGCGGCCGCGGCCTTGTCCTACGCGGAATTCGCGGGCATGATCCCGCGGGCCGGCTCGGCGTACACCTACGGCTACGTGGCGCTCGGCGAAATCATCGGCTGGTTCATTGGCTGGGACCTGCTGCTGGAATACATCGCGATTGTGGCCGTGGTGGCGATCGGCATTTCCGGCTACTTCGCCGCCTTCCTATCCGGCATCGGCATCCAGATGCCTGTCTGGATGACCGCCACCCCGGATGAAGGCACCGGTGGCATCGTCAACATCCCGGCGATCGTCGTCTGCCTCATCGTCACTTGGATCCTGTCCCGGGGCACCAAGACCTTCGGCCGCTTCGAACTCGTGGCCGTCGCCATCAAGGTGGTCCTGATCCTGTTCATCATCGGCCTCGGCATCTTCTACATCGATACCGGAAACTACAACCCGTTTATGCCCAGCGGGTTCGGCCCGGTCGTTGCGGGCGCGGCGACGGTCTTCTTCGCCGTGTTTGGCTACGACGCAATGAGCACCGCTGCGGAAGAGGCGACCGACGGCAAGAAGCACATGCCGAAGGCCATCATCCTGTCCCTCATTATTGCGATGCTCCTGTACGTCGCGGCAACCCTGGTCCTCACCGGCATGCAGAACTATCAGGACATCGACCCCAAGGCCGGCTTTGCCTCGGCGTTCAACGGAGTGGGCCTGCCGGTGATCGCCACGATCATCTCGGTCTTTGCCGTGCTGTCCATTTTGACCGTGATGCTCACCTTCCTGCTCGGCGTCACCCGCGTCTGGTTCTCGATGAGCCGCGACGGACTGCTCCCCGGCTGGTTCGCCAAGACTGACCGCCACGGCACCCCGCAGCGTGTCACCTGGATCGCCGGCGTCGCCTCCGCCCTGTTGGCCGGCGTGTTCCCGATCAAGGCGGTTGCCGACCTGACAAACATCGGCATCCTGGCCGCGTTCGTCGTCGTCTGCGCCGCGGTCATCGTGTTCCGTTACAAGAAGCCCGACGCCCCGCGCACCTTCCGGCTGCCGTTCATGCCGCTGGTTCCGGCGTTCGGCGTACTGGCGTCGGCGTTCCTGATGTTCCAGTTGCACTGGGAGACCTGGATGCGGTTCGGCGTCTGGCTCGTCATCGGCCTGGCCATCTACTTCGGCTACGGCCGTAAGCACTCGCTGATGAATCCGGACAGTCCGCGGCACGAGGAACTCGTCGAGATGCACCGCCACACCGGCTGACCCCCCAACGCTCCCTCACTTCCTGCGGCAAATAACCGGACGCTCCCTCGGATCCGGCCCAATCTCGGCGAACCCTCTCTCACTCCGTGGGGGAGGGTTCGCCGTTTCGCTGCCGGAAGTGAGGGAGCGTCGCCCGAAACGCTGCCGGAAGTGAGGGAGCGTCGGGGGGGTGGGTTGCGGTCGTGGCGGAGGTCGCAGACCGCTCAATTTTTCTAACCAGTATTGCTCAAAAAACATCGCTTTATCTTATGAAAATCCGGGCCCATACTGAATTTAGAACGTCCCTCTTGAGAAAGAACGAGTACCAGCCATGACCAACATTTCAACGCAGCCGGGAGTGCATGCACCTGTCGCGGAGGGCTCTCCGGTCCTTGAGGCCGCAGCCCTCGCCGAGGAGACCATCAGGCTGGTACGCCGCTGGCTCACCGAGGCAGCCAAGGTCCCGGTCGACGCGTCCGCCGAGCAGTTGGCCGGGGTCCTGAAGGACCCGAACGGGCTGGACTTCACGGTCGGGTTCGTCGACGGCGTGGTCCGCCCCGAGGACCTGCAGGTCGCCGCCCACAACCTCGCCGCGCTGGCCCCCAAGGTCCCGGCGTTCCTGCCCTGGTACATGCGCGGCGCCGTCCGGCTCGGCGGCACGATGGCTCCGGTCCTGCCGCAAATGGTCATCCCGATCGCCCGCCGCGTGCTGCGGGAGATGGTCGGGCACCTGATCGTCGATGCCACCGATGCGAAGCTGGGTCCCGCCATTGCCAGGATCCGCAAGGACGGCATCAAGCTCAACGTCAACCTGCTGGGCGAGGCCGTGCTCGGCGAACACGAGGCCTCGCGCCGCCTCGAGGGCACGCACAAGCTGCTGGCCCGCCCCGACGTCGACTACGTCTCCATCAAGGTTTCCTCCACGGTGGCCCCGCACTCCGCCTGGGCCTTCGACGAGGCCGTGGAACACGTCGTCCAGAAGCTCACGCCGCTCTTCACCCGCGCCGCCTCCTTTGCCACCGGCGGACAGAAAGCCAAGTTCATCAACCTGGACATGGAGGAGTACAAGGACCTTGACCTGACCATTGCGGTCTTCACCCGGATCCTGGACAAGCCCGAATTCAAGGACCTCGAGGCCGGCATCGTGCTGCAGGCCTACCTGCCGGACGCGCTCTCCGCCATGATCCGCCTGCAGGACTGGGCCGCCGCGCGCCGCGCCGCCGGCGGCGCCGCGATCAAGGTCCGCGTGGTCAAGGGCGCGAACCTGCCGATGGAACAGGCGGAGGCGTCGCTGCACGGCTGGCCGCTGGCCACCTGGCACACCAAGCAGGACTCGGACACCAACTACAAGCGCGTCATCAACTACGCGCTGCACCCGGACCGGATCCGCAACATCCGGATCGGCGTCGCCGGGCACAACCTCTTCGACATCGCCTTTGCCTGGCTTCTCGCCAAGCAACGCGCCGTGGAATCCGGCGTCGAATTCGAAATGCTGCTCGGCATGGCCCAGGGCCAGGCGGAAGCCGTCAAGCGGGACGTCGGCTCGCTGCTGCTCTACACTCCTGTGGTCCACCCGGCCGAGTTCGACGTCGCGATCGCCTACCTGATCCGCCGGCTGGAGGAAGGCGCCAGCCAGGAAAACTTCATGTCCGCCGTCTTCGAACTGAGTGAGAACGAAACCCTGTTCGAACGCGAGCAGCAGCGCTTCCTCGCCTCGCTCACCAGGCTCGACGACGAGGTCCCGCCGCCCAACCGCCGGCAGAACCGTGCCCTTCCGGCCGAGCCGATGCCGCACGACTCCTTCGAGAACACCGCGGACACCGACCCGTCGCTGCCGGCCAACCGGGACTGGGGCCGCGCCATCCTGGGGCGGGTGCCGACCTCGGTGCTGGGCAACGCCGCCGTCGAGGCCGCCACGATTAACGACGAGACCACCCTCAACAGGGTCATTGAAACCGCTGTGGACAAAGGCAAAGCCTGGGGTGCGCTGTCCGGCGCCGAGCGCGCGGCGATCCTGCACCGCGCCGGCGACGTCCTCGAATCCCGCCGCGCCGACCTGCTGGAGGTCATGGCCAGCGAGACCGGCAAGACCATTGACCAAGGCGATCCGGAGGTCAGCGAGGCCGTCGACTTCGCGCACTACTACGCCGAATCGGCCCGCCGGCTTGACGACGTCGACGGCGCCACCTTCGTCCCGGCGAAGCTCACCGTGGTCACCCCGCCGTGGAACTTCCCGGTGGCCATCCCGGCCGGTTCCACCCTCGCGGCCCTTGCCGCCGGCTCCGCCGTCGTGATCAAACCCGCCAAGCAGGCCCGCCGCAGCGGCGCCGTGATGATCGAAGCACTCTGGGAAGCAGGCGTCCCGCGGGACGTGCTGGCCCTGGTCCAGCTGGGTGAGCGGGAGCTTGGCCGGCAGCTGATCTCCCACCCCGCGGTGGACCGCGTGATCCTGACCGGCGGCTACGAAACCGCCGAACTCTTCCGCTCCTTCCGCAAGGACCTGCCGCTGCTGGCCGAGACCAGCGGCAAGAACGCCATCATCGTCACCCCGAGTGCCGACCTTGACCTCGCAGCCAAGGACGTCGCCTACTCCGCGTTCGGCCACGCCGGCCAGAAGTGCTCCGCCGCTTCGCTCGTCATCCTGGTCGGATCGGTGGCCAGGTCCAGGCGCTTCCACAACCAGCTGATCGACGCCGTCACCTCGCTGAAGGTTGGCTACCCGGAGGACCCGACGAGCCAGATGGGCCCGATCATCGAACCCGCCGGCGGCAAGCTGCTCAACGCCCTCACCACGCTGGGCGAAGGCGAAAGCTGGGCCGTCGAGCCCCGGAAACTGGACGAGACGGGCCGGCTCTGGAGCCCGGGCGTCCGCTACGGCGTGCGCCGCGGATCCTACTTCCATCTGACCGAATTCTTCGGCCCGGTGCTGGGCGTGATGACGGCGGAAACCCTTGAGGATGCCATCGCCATCCAGAATCAGATCGACTACGGCCTCACCTCCGGACTGCATTCGCTGAACCCGGCGGAACTGGGTCTCTGGCTCGACACCGTCCAGGCCGGCAACCTCTATGTCAACCGCGGCATCACCGGCGCCATCGTGCAGCGCCAGCCGTTCGGCGGCTGGAAGAAGTCCGCCGTCGGCGCCGGCACCAAGGCCGGCGGGCCGAACTATCTCCTTGGTCTCGGCGAATGGGCCAGCAAGCCCAGCGCCGCGGCGGGGAATGCCGGGACGGCCGCGCATCCCGGCGTCCGCCGGATCGAGCAGGCGGCGCAGGGCATCCTGTCCGCAGGGGAGCTGGAGGTCCTGCGCCGTGCCCTGGCCTCCGACGCTGTCGCCTGGGCCGAGGAATTCGGAACGGCCAAGGACGTTTCCGGACTGAGCGCCGAGCGGAACATCTTCCGCTACCGCGCGCTGCCGGTCACGGTGCGGCTCTCCGAAGGCGAACCGCTGGCCCGCCTGGTCCGGACGGTGGCAGCCGGCGTGCTGGCCGGTTCCGCGCTGACCGTGTCCACCGCCGTCGAACTTCCCGCCCAGCTGCGCACCGTGCTCACCGGGCTCGGCATTGACCAGACCTTGGAGGACGACGCCGGCTGGCTGGCCTTCGCGGCCCGGCTCGCCGGCGCCGCGAGGCTTGCCACCTCGCGGATCCGGCTCATCGGAGGGAACGCCACGGCACTGGCCGAGGCGACCGGCGGACGTCCCGACCTGGCCAGCTACCACCACCCGGTCACCGAAGCCGGACGCGTTGAGCTGCTGCCGTACCTGCACGAGCAGGCCATCAGCATCACGGCGCACCGGTTCGGCACGCCGAACCACCTGTCCGAGGGGCTGATCTAAGGACCGCCGCTCCGCCGGAAAACACAAACGAGCCGGGCAGCCACCCTCCAATAGTGGCCGCCCGGCTCGTGGTTTAAGGGCGCTCGACGCCCGCTGACTCAGCCGAAGTACCAGCCCGGCGGCACCCAGGTCGCCGGCACGGCGTGCGCAGAGAAATCGTCGCAACCGGAGCAGAAGTACGTCACTTCGCCCAGCCGGTTGATGGAACCGTCCCTGTGATGCGTGGCCGGAACAAATGTCTCAAGATAAATGAATTCGTCGGTCCCGCACCGTTCGCAGTAGGGGTTACCGACGTATTCGGCCTCAACTAGGGTCGTCTGGTGCGGGTCGAGGCGTCCGCGGCTCGGGTGATGCGCGGACGCGCCGCGGTGCACTACCTGCGAGAGCGGGGCCACGGGTTTGAGACTCCGGGTTGCCGATGCGGTGGAGCTGTGTGGTCGGTTAATGGCTGGCGTCATTGTCGGCCTATCCCGAACGCCTCCGGCGGGTCAGCCGCACGGCAGACACACCAGACAACGTCCGTAGTTCGAATCGTTGTCATAGGCCGCTGCTTGACCTTCAACACACTAAGGATAAGCCACGAATACGGGTGGATCAATGGTATGCGTAAGTACGCAACCGAGTAGGTACATCGACAAGTACGCAGTCAGGGGTCACTCCATGAGCGGCAGGTGCGGGTACTCCGGCTTTCGCTGCTGGAACTGCAGTACCTCCGGATTGAGGATGACGCCGTCGCGGATTTCGATCGCGCGCCGGATGGTCTCGTTCGACGTCCAGGCCTCGCGGCCGGTGATGACGGTTTCCAGGAATGGCAGCAGCGCTTCGCTGATTTCGCAGCTGGACGAATTCCACAGGTACGACGGGCTGTGGTCCACGGCGTAGTAGTCGATATGGTCCCCGACCTTGAACATCGGCTCGGCGAACGTGGTGGTTTTCGCCCAGCTGAAACCCATTCCCTCGTCGCAGGACACGTCCACAATCAGGCTGCCGGGCCGGAACGCGTCGAGGTCCTCGGTGCGCAGGTACGTCAGCGGCGCGTTCGGGTCCTGCAGGGTGCAGTTCACCACGATGTCGCTCCCGGCCAGGAACGGTGCGAGCGGAACCCGGCCGCGCTCGGTGATGACCTCGCTGAGGAACGGCGCCTTGTCGTCATGGTCGAACTGGGCGATCCGCACCGAGTGGATGGGCGAGCCCACCGCGGCCACACCGCGGCTGGTCAGGACCTGGACCTCATGGATGCCGTGCGCGTTGAGCGCGGTGACCGCGCCGCGGGCCGTGGCCCCGAAGCCGATGACGACGGCGCTCAGGCGGCGGCCGTAATCCCCGGTGGACCCGGTCAGGGCCAGGGCATGCAGCACGGAGCAGTAGCCGGCCAGCTCGTTGTTCTTGTGGAAGACGTGGAGGCCGAAGCCGCCGTCGCTGGCCCAGTGGTTCATCGCCTCAAAGGCGATCAGCGTGAGTTTCTTGTCGATCGCCAGCTGCGTGACCGCCCGGTCCTGGACGCAGTGCGGCCAACCCCACAGAACCTGCCCGTCCCGGAGTTCGGCCAGGTCTTCGGGCTGCGGCTTGGGCAGCAGGACGACGTCGGCCTCGGCCAGCAGTTGCGCCCGCGGGACGATGCGCCCAACCTGCGGGGCGAGGTGGGCGTCCGAGACGCCGAAACGCTCGCCATAGCCCTTCTCCAGGATGAGCTGCTGCCGGAGTTCCGGGGCAATGCGGCCCACGTGCAGGGGATGGATCGGGAGGCGGCGCTCGTCCGGTTTCCGCGTGCTGGCAAGGACTCCGAGGGTCAAGAGGCTCACAGTTCCGCTCACTTCTTTTTGGGAGTGGCCGGCTTGGAGCCGGTGGCCTTGTCCAGGGAGCTGGGCGGCGCTGCGGCGGTTCTCTTGTCGGCCCGCTTTTCCTTGATGGATTTTGCGGACTTCTTGGATGCTGCTTGACGGGGGGATTTGTCAGCCATGATCGCTCCTGTAGCGGAACCGAAGAGGTTCCTGACTTCGAACGATACAGGCAGCGGCCTAACGGCCGGGAGGTCCGCTGAGCGGAGTTTGGAGAAGAATTGGAGCGGCTGACGGGAATCGAACCCGCGTATCAAGCTTGGGAAGCTAGCGCTCTACCATTGAGCTACAGCCGCACGGGGACCAGCCAAGAATCTGACAACAATCCCGGTGAAAACAACGAGCTTCACATTACCCCAGTCGGAAGCCTTCTCAGAACACCCGGCGTCCGATCGCGGCGGCTACCTCCCCCCACGGAACAGCCTGCCACGAGGGCAGGCCGTTCCAGGTCGCCTTGGTGGTTCTCGGGCAGCCCGCCCGTCCCTGCGCGGTCAACCGCCCTGGCGTGCCATGTGGCGCGCGCCGCGGAGACCGAACACGACGGCGGGTCCGATGGTCGAGCCCGGACCGGGGTAGGTCCGCCCCATCACGGACGCGGCGTTGTTGCCCGCCGAGTAGAGGCCCTCGATGACGGTGCCGTCCTCGCGCAAGGCCCGTGCCTCGGCATCGGTGACGACGCCGCCCTTGGTGCCAAGGTCCCCGATTACTACCTTGAACGCGGTGAACGGGCCCTTCTCAAGCGGTCCGAGGCACGCGTTGGGGTGAACCGTCGGATCGCCGTAGTAGCGGTCGTAGGCTGAGTTGCCGCGGCCGAAGTCGCCGTCGACGCCGGTGCGCGCGAAACCGTTGAACCGGTCGATGGTCGCCTTCAGCCGGGCGGGATCCATGTCGAGCTTCGCGGTGAGCTCGGCGAGGGTATCCGCTTTGACCATGATCCCCGCCTCCTTCATGGCCTTGTTGTTCTTCGGGTCGATCGCGAAGGTGCGGAGGTAGCGGCGGGCGTGCCGGACGTCGCCGACCATCCAGTACGGGCCGTCCTTGTCGTGCTCGAGCATGTGGTGGCCGAGGTCGACGTAGGACTCGGACTCGTTCGCGAACCGGTCACCCTTGGCATCGAGGATGACCGAGTAGGGCAGCGAACGTTCCCCGACGATGAACGCGGGTCCGTGACCCGGCGCGGCGGCGATCGATCCGCCCCACCACGCGTCGTCCATGAGTTCGAGCGCCGCGCTGTTGTCCTGCGCGATCTCGATGGGGCGCCCGAGGTTGCCCGGAGCGCCCGACGGGGCGCCGTCGATCCCGTGGTGCTTCTGGCGGAGGTCCTTGGTGTGGTCGAAGCCGCCGCCGGCGAGCATCACCCCACGCGTCGCGCCGATCGTCACAGGCCTGCCGTTCCGCGTGATCCGCACCCCGACGACGCGGCCGTTTTCGACGACGAGATCCTGCAGCGGCGCATTCAGCCACAGCTCGGCCCCCTGCTGCTGCACCACGACATCAAGGAATGCGGCGGCGAATCCGGCGCCGATGCCGCCGAGCTTCTTGCCGGTGACCACGCCGCCGAGGGCGCGGAAGACGAGCTGCGCACCCCGGACAAAGCCGGCCGGCGTCGACCAGGCGCGCCCCAGGAGCCAAACGTCGTCAGTCTTGACCGGCAGGGCGGCGGGCGCCTGGCAGGTCTTCCACCAGTCGCCGATCTTCTTGATGTCGAACGGCTTCACCTCGATGCCACGGCCGATCTTGCCGCCAGGGAGCTCGGGGTAGTAGTCGGGATAGTCCGCCGCACGCACGAATGTCACGCCGTACTTCTCGGCGGTGGTGACGAAGTCGGCGATCCCGTCGACAAACGCCTCCTTGCGGGCCCGCGTCGTGGCGCGACCCTCGTCGCCGACCGTCTTTTCGAGGTAGGTCAGCGCCTCGCCGCGGGAGTCTCCGGCGCCGTCGCGCTGCATGAGCGGGTTGTTGGGCATCCACATGCCGCGTCCGGACATGGACGTGTTGCCGCCCCACTTGCCGGTGCTTTCCAGAAGGAGGACCCGAAGGCCCTCGTCTGAGGCGCCCATGGCTGTTGCCAGGCCGGCGGCACCGGTGCCGACGACAACGACGTCATAGCTGTGGTCAACGGGCTTCGACTCTGACATGGCTTGCTCTTTCGCTTCCCGGACGCCTGTGTCCGGGTGGGACGCTGCCGGGCTGCTTTGCGTCACTCTATGACATAAAGACGTCGGATTAGGGTATTGCCATGACCAACGCCGGGACACCGAAACCACTCCGCGGGCGCCCGGTCGTGGTCACGGCTGACCAGACCGAGGCCGTCGCCCTTCGACTCTGGTCCGAGCGCGGATTCCACGAGGTCGCCGTCGCCGACGTCGCTGCCGAGGCGGGCGTCACCGCGCGCACGATCTTCCGCCGGTACCCGACGAAGGCGGACATCGTGTGGGGCCCGCTCACGGCGTCGTTCCAGATCCTCACGGACGCGCTTGAGCAGACCTCACCGCAGGCGCCGCTGCTCGAGCGCGCCCGCACCGCCCTCGTCGGCATGATCCGCGACGGTGACGTCGATCCGACCGCACGCCACCGGATCCGCATCGTCGGACGGACCCCCGAGCTGCAGAGCAGCAGCTCGGCCCCGTTCCGGCTGTGGCGCCAGTGCCTCTGCGACTTCGCCGTCGCGCAACCGGGTGTCGACGCCCTCCGCGCCCAGGTGTTCGCATGGTCCGTACAAAGCACGGCACTGGCCGGGCTCATCTGGTGGGTGACACAGGAGCCGGGAACGGCTCCCTGGCAGGCCGTAGACGAGGCGTTCGCGCACCTCAGGGACTGACCCGGCCCGCCGGGAGGCTCTCGACCGGCGCCGCGGGGGAGCCACAGCAACGCGGGGTCACATCGCGCCCATCCCCGACCCCGGGATGGGCCGTAGCTGACCCCGCGTTGCTGTTCGGCAGTGGTCACAGACCAGTACACAAACCGGGGAGTCGATAACTCTTCGATAAAGGCCCGTCCCCGCAGCCGCGGGAGACGGGCCTTGCTGTCTATCCTGAAGGGGTTAGCTGCAGTTCGGGGGAAGCGGGCTACGCTTATCAGCCGTCCGCCGAGCAAGGATTTCCGTGACCATTGCAGAGTACGACGTCGTCATCCAACGGGATGCCAGGAGCGTGTATGACTTCCTGATCGACGCCCGCAACCTGCCGAGCTGGCGTGCGGGCGTCCGGAGCATCGAACTGGAATCCGGCGCTGCCGGGACCAAGGGGGCCGTCTACCGCCAGACCACCGCCGGACCTGGCGGACGGACCGTGAGCGGAGATTTCGAGATCACCGCGGCGCGGCCCGGCGCGGAAATCCAATACCGGGTCGTTGCCGGCCCGGAGCGGACGCGTGGCGGCTACTACCTGAGCACCGAAGGCGGGAGCACCCGCGTCCGCTTCGCCCTGGAATGCGAGCCCCGTGGGCTCCTGGCCCGGCTGAAGTCCCCGTTCGGCCGGCGGATGAAGGCAGAAGTCTGCCAGTTGGAGCAGCTGAAGTCCGTGCTGGAAGAACAGGCAGAGCTGTAACAGCCGGGCTAACAGAAGCCCCGCGCGCGGTTGATCCGGGAGAGTACGGTAATTTGAGACTGTGCTGATCTCCGACCGCGACATTCGTTCCGAAATTGACTCCCAACGGATTGTTCTGGAGCCGTACGACCCTGCCATGGTGCAGCCCTCGTCGGTGGACGTCCGGATCGACAGGTTCTTCCGGCTCTTCGACAACCACAAGTACGCCCACATTGACCCGGCCGAGGAACAGCCCGAGCTGACCCGGCTGGTAGAGGTTGAGACCGGCGAGCCCTTCATCCTCCACCCCGGCGAATTCGTGCTCGGCTCCACCTACGAGACGGTGACGCTCCCCGACGACATCGCCGCCCGGCTCGAGGGCAAGTCCTCGCTGGGCCGGCTCGGCCTGCTCACGCACTCCACCGCGGGATTCATCGATCCCGGATTCTCCGGCCACGTGACCCTGGAGCTGTCCAACATGGCGACCCTGCCGATCAAGCTGTGGCCGGGCATGAAGATCGGCCAGTTGTGCTTCTTCCGGCTCACCTCGGCTGCCGAACACCCGTACGGCTCCGGCCAGTACGGCAACCGCTACCAGGGCCAGCGCGGCCCGACCGCGAGCCGGAGCCACCTGAACTTCCACCGCACCGAGGTCTAGATTCCGTCGGCTGTCCGCACTGTCGGCGGTTTCGCCGGCCGGCGCAGCATCGCCACCACCGGTTCCACGAACCGGGCGGCGAGCGGGCCCGTCACGGCCATGATCAGCACATAGGCGGTGGCCAGCGCGGCAAGCTCCGCGGGCACCACCCCGGAGGCGACCGCGAGTCCGGCGATAACGATCGAGAACTCCCCGCGGGCGATCAGCGCGGCGCCGGCCCGGAAACGCCCCGGCAGGCCGATCCCGGCGCGCTTCGCCGCCCAGATTCCGGTGAGCATCTTGGTGGCCGCCGTGACGAGGGCCAGCAGGAGGGCCCAGCCGAGCACCGGCGGGATGGTGGCGGGGTCGGTGTTGAGGCCGAAGACCACGAAGAAGATGGCTGCGAAGAGGTCCCGCAATGGCTCGAGGATCCGGGTGGCGCTGTGGGCAGTGGCACCCGAAATGGCGATCCCGAGCATAAAGGCCCCCACGGCTGCCGATACCTGCATGGCGGCGGCCAGCCCGGCCACCAGCAGGGCGGCGCCCAGCAGGTTGAGCAGGAACACTTCGGAGTTCTCGCTGTGCACGGCCTTGGACACATGGTGCCCGTGGCGCAGCGCGACAAGCAGGACCACTGTGACCACGGCGAGTGAGATCCCGACGGTCTGCAGCCCCACGACGAAGCTGACGCCGGCCAGGGTGGCCGTGAGGATCGGCAGGTAGACCGCCATGGCGAGGTCCTCGAACACGAGGATGGAGAGGACCACCGGGGTTTCACGGTTACCGATCCGGCCCAGGTCAGTGATCACCTTGGCTGCGATCCCCGACGACGAGATGTAGGTGACGCCGCCCATCACCATGGCTCCGACAGCGCCCCAGCCCAGCAGGACCGCCAGGATGGCACCGGGCAGGAAGTTCAGGACAAGGTCCAGGACACCGGCCTGCCAGGAGCGGCGCAGCCCCGTGACCAGCTCCGCGGCCGTATATTCCAGTCCAAGCATAAGCAGGAGGAGGATGACGCCGATTTCGCTCGAGAGATGGGTGAATTCGTGCATGCCCTCGAGTTTTACGATGCCCCCGGCGCCGAAAAACAGGCCGCCGATGAGGTAGAGCGGAATGGGGGACATGCCGACCCGCCCGGCCAGCCTCGCCAGCAGGCCGAGGCAGAAGACGACGGCCCCGAGTTCGATCAGGGTCAGTGCGAGCGGATCCATCCGCTCAGCCGTTGCGCAGGATGCCGGCCGCTGTGTCCAGGCCTTCTTGTGTTCCGACTGCCACGAGGAGATCGCCGGGGTGCAGGACGACGTCGGGTCCGGGTGAGGGGACCACCTCGCCCTCGCGCATGATGGCGACGATCGAGACGCCGCTCCGGGTCCGGATGGCGGCCTTGCCCATCGGTTGGTTATGGAACGGGGAATCGGCGGCAATCGAGAACTGCCTGGTGACGATTCCCGGAACCTCGCGGTGGGCCTCGGAAAGCTGCATGGCCAGCCGCTGGCCGCCCAGCAGGTTTCCCAGCGCGGCGGCCTCATCGGCCGTCAGGGGGATGGACGCCTGGCAGGTGTCCGGATCATCCCAGGTGGAAACGATCAGTTCAGTCTGGCCTTCGCGGTATTCCACGACGCCGATCCGCCTCCCGGAGGCGGTCATGAAGTCCTTGCGCCGGCCCAGTCCAGGGAGGTCTGTTTCATCCACGTTCATGCCTCCAGCCTAGTGCGCTGCCCGGGCTTTTAGGGCCGCTTCAGCCAGCGGGGACGGTGGCGATTTCCGTCCTGCCCGGCGCCTTCACCGGGAGCAGCAGCAGCAGCCCGGCCAGCAGCACCACCATAATGCCGAGGATGCCCCAGCGCTGCGCCTCACCGGGGGCCACCAGCGGGGCGGCTATCGCGATGCACAGCGTAAACAGGGCGGGGGCGAGGAAGCTGACCGCCCGGCCGGTGGTGGCGTAGAGGCCAAACAGTTCGCCGGATTCACCGTGCGGGGCGAGCCGGGCGAGGTAGGCCCGCGAGGAGGACTGCGCCGGCCCGACAAAGAGGCACAGGAACAATCCGAAGACCCAGAACGTGGTGGAGCCGTCCCAGTCCATGCCGAAAAAGGAATATCTCCCGTTGCCAAGGACCAGGATCACGGAGCCGGCAATCAGCAGCCCGAGCAGCGAACCGGTGATGACCGCTTTCGGTCCGGCCCGGTCGTCGAGGAAGCCGCCCACGATGGCGCCGACCGCGGCGACAACGTTCCCGAAAATCGCGAAAAGGATGACGTCCTTGAGTTCGAAGCCGAACGTACCCGCGGCGATGATGCCGCCAAAGGTGAACACCGCGGCCAGCCCGTCCCTGAAAACGGCACTGGCCAGCAGGAAGTAGATCGTGTGCGGGCTGGTCCGGTGGATCGCCTTGACCCGGCGCACCAGCAACCCGTAGGACGCCAGGAATCCCGGGCCCGCGCCCTGCCTGGTCTTGGGAAGCTCAGGCACGGCGAACAGCACCGGCAGCGCAAAGACGAAGAACCACAGCGCCGAGAACACCGCGACCAGCCGGATGTTCAAGCCGTCCACCGTGGAGGCACCGAACCACTCGAAGCTGGGCTGGACGAACACCTGGAGAACAAGCAGCAGGGCCACGATGCCGCCGAGGTACCCCATGCCCCAGCCGAAGCCGCTGACCCTGCCGATGTTCTGCGGGGTGGAGATCTGGGCAAGCATGGCGTTGTAGTTCACGCCGGCAAACTCGAAGAAGACATTCGCCAGCGCAATCAGGGTCACCCCGAGCAGCAGGAACTCCGGGCGCGGGAAGACAAAGAAACACAGCGCGGTCAGGAGCGCGACGGCGGCAGTGTTCACCCCGAGCCAGAGCTTCCGGCGCCCGCCGGCATCGGAACGCTGCCCGGTCACCGGGGCCAGCAGGGCGATGGCGGCGCCGGCGATGGCGAGTGCTCCGCCCAGGACAGCTGAGGCCTGGTCCTCCCCGCCGAAGGCGTTGGAAGTCAGGTACACGGTAAACACGAATGTGGTCATGACCGCGTTGAACGCGGCCGAGCCCCAGTCCCAGGCAGCCCACGCGAGGACGCGTCCCTTCTGCGAGACCTGGTTTCCGGATTCCAGTTCCGAAGCGGGGCGCACGGCCTCTGGGGGAGCAGCGGAGTTCATAGCTCGAATATTATCCGCAGCCGGGACGGGGCCTGACGCATGCTGCCAAAAGAATTTGTCAACGCTTGGTAAACTGTCCGGACTGAACCTAACGAATGCCCCGCCTGCTCCAACTTTTGACCATCGAATTCCTGACGTTGCGGAGATACCAGTGATCACAGTCCTTGCCGTGCACTTCGCGGTGGCTGCTGTGGCGCCATTCCTCTTCCGGAAGTTCGGCCGGAATTCGTTTTACGCCCTCGCGGCGGTGCCGGCGGGCTCGTTCGCCTGGCTGGTCCTGCAGCACGGTGCTGTGTATGCCGACACCGGCGCAGCCCGCACCGGAGTGGCCGAAGTCCTGCCCTGGATCCCCGAGCTGAGGATTGAGCTCGCCTTCCGGATGGACGCGCTGGCCTGGGTGATGTCCCTGCTGGTGCTCGGCGTCGGGGCGCTGGTCCTCGTCTACTGCGCCCGGTATTTCAAGGACAAGGACGACTACCTCGGCGGATTTGGCGCCCAGCTGCTGGCCTTCGCCGGCGCCATGTTCGGCCTGGTCACCGCCGATGACCTGCTCCTGATGTTCATCTTCTGGGAACTGACCACTGTCCTGTCCTACCTGCTGATCGGCTACGCCCGGACCAGGCTGTCAGCGCGTCGCTCCGCGCTGCAGGCCCTCATTGTGACCACCGCCGGCGGCCTGAGCATGCTGGTTGGCCTGATCATCCTGGGCTTCAACGCCGGGACCTACCGGATCTCGGCCATCCTCGAGCTGGCACCGGCCCTCGTCGCCGGGCCCGCCGCCGGAGCCGTGGCCGCCGCCGTCGTTCTCATCCTGATTGGTGCGATCACCAAATCCGCCCTGGTCCCTTTCCACTTCTGGCTGCCCGGCGCGATGGCGGCACCCACCCCGGTGAGCGCCTACCTGCACGCCGCGGCCATGGTCAAGGCCGGCATCTATCTGGTGGCGCGGCTGGCGCCCGGATTCGCCGGCACCCCGCCCTGGCTGCCGCTGGTGCTCGGCCTTGGCCTGGCCACGATGCTGGTCGGCGGCTACCGTGCGCTGCGCCAGACGGACATCAAGCTCATCCTGGCGTACGGCACGGTCAGCCAGCTCGGCTTCCTGACGATGGTTGTGGGGCTCGGCAAACCCGACGCGGCGCTCGCCGGCCTCGCCCTGCTGCTGGCCCACGGTCTGTTCAAGGCCACGCTCTTCCTGGTGGTGGGCATTATTGACCACCAGTCGGGAACCCGCGACATCCGCAAGCTTTCCGGCGTCTACCGTTCCTCCCGCGCCCTCGCGATTGTCGCCGCGGTTGGCGCGGCCTCGATGGCCGGCATCCCGCCGCTGGCCGGCTTCGTCGCGAAGGAGTCGGTGTTCGAAGCGTTCGTTCACTACGGCACCGACGCCGCCGCCGGCGTGTGGGGGCTCGTGGTCCTGATCGGCGTGGTGCTGGGGTCCATCCTGACCTTCGCCTACAGTGCACGGTTCATGTGGGGCGCCTTCGCCGTCAAGCCCGGTGTCGAGGCCACGCCGTTCAAACCGATCCAGCCGGCCTTCCTGGCCGCCCCCGCCGTCCTGGCGCTGTTGACCATCGTCTACGGGCTGTGGCCGGCTCCGGTGGACGGCTGGATCCAGCCGTACGCGGCGCTGTTCGTGCCCGACGGCGAGGACCCGGCCGCCGCGGCCGGGCACCTGGCGCTGTGGCACGGGGTGACCCCGGCCCTGGGGCTGACCGCCATCACCTTCGCCCTGGGCCTGGCCATGTTTTACGGCCGCAACGCCGTCTCCCGGCTCCAGGGGCTGGTCCCCGGCTGGATCGACGGTGACCGCAACTACCAGCAGATGATCGGCGCACTCGACGACGCCGCCGTCTGGATCACCGGGCGGACCCAGCGGGGTTCCCTGTACTTCTACCTGTCCGTCATCCTGACTGTGGCGTTCGTCCTGCCGCTGACCGCGCTGGTGCTGGCGGGCAAGCCGCTGCCCACGGACCTCTACTTCATCGACCCCAACGCCCCGCTGCAGATCGTGGTCGGCGCCGGGATCGTGATCGGCGCGCTGGCCGCCGTGCGTGCCAACAAGCGCTTCCTGGCCGTGCTGATGGTGTCCGTTACCGGCTACGGCATCGCCCTGATGTTTGCGCTGCAGGGCGCCCCGGACCTCGCGCTGACCCAGATGCTGGTGGAAACCATCATCCTGGTGGCGTTCGTCCTCGCCATGCGCAGCCTCCCCGCGGAACTGCGCGACCGCACCGGCGGGCGATACCGGGTGATCCGCGTGATCATCGGCGCGGCGTTCGGCCTCACCATGGTCTTCGTTGCGATCTATGCCCTGGGCGCCCGGGTGGCGACGCCCATCTCGCTCGAATTCCCGAAGCTTGCCTATGAAGGCGGCGGCGGCCTGAACATCGTCAACGTCACCCTGGTGGATATCCGCGCCTGGGACACGTTCGGGGAAATCTCGGTGCTGGCGCTGGCCGCCACCGGGGTTGCGAGCCTGATTTTCGTCCGGGGCCGGGGGGACCGGATCCAGACTTCCGCCACGGTGGAAGCGGGCTCCGTGGGGCGCCGACAGCCGAGCCGAAGCGCAGGCCGGGACAACACCCGCGACGCCGCCGCGCTAGCCATGAGCCGCCGCTTTGCCGCCTCCAGCCGCGATGCGTGGCTTGTGGCCGGGCGGACCCTGGCGCCGGAACGCCGCTCGATCATCTTCGAGGTGGTCACCCGGCTGATCTTCCACTCGATGATTGTTTTCTCGATCTACCTCCTGCTGGCCGGCCACAACCTCCCCGGCGGAGGCTTCGCCGGCGGTCTCACCGCCGGCCTGGCACTCACCATCCGGTATCTGGCCGGCGGCCGTTTCGAGCTGCGCGAAGCCACTCCGGTCAGCGCCGGCGCGCTGCTGGGCATCGGCCTCGCCACTGCCGCGGCCTCCGGTGTGGCGCCGCTCCTGCTGGGCGGCCAGGTGTTCCAGACCGCCATTCTTGAGTTCTGGTTGCCGGTCTTTGGCGACGTCAAGTTCGTCACCTCGACAATTTTCGACATCGGCGTCTACATCGTCGTCGTCGGCCTGGTGCTGGATGTGCTGCGCAGCCTGGGGGCCGAGATCGACGAGCACTTCGAGGAGCACGCAGCAGAACCGTCCGAGGAGCAGGAAGCCGGCGGAGTCGCGGCAGAAACCACAGCCAAGGGAAAAGCATGAGCGTTAATCTGACCCTGCTGACGGTGATGGGCGCACTGTATGCCTGCGGCATCTACCTGATCCTGGAGCGCAGTCTTACCCGGGTCCTGCTCGGGCTGATGGTGCTCGCCAATGCCACCAACCTGTTGCTCCTCGCCACGGGCGGCTATGCCGGCCTGGCGCCGCTGTACAGCAAGGACACCGATCCCGGGGAGTACAACGATCCGCTCCCGCAGGCCCTGATCCTCACCTCGATCGTGATCTCCTTCGCCGTCACCGCGTTTATGCTCGGCATTATCTACCGCACCTGGGTGCTGGGCCGCCAGGACGAAATCCAGGACGACGCCGAAGACCGCCGCGTCGCCAAGACCCCCAGCTTCGACGCCGAGGACGACTCGGTGATCCCGGTGGAGACCTCCGAATTCCCCTTGACGATGATCGGCGCGGAAGGCCAGGCGGTCTCCGACGTTCCCGCCGGGGCTGACGCCACCGTCAAGGTCGCCGACCGCACGCTCGACGCCGAGGCGGTCGCGTCGGAGGAACAGCCCGGGTCCCTGAACGTCACGCCACCCAGCAAGGAAGGAGGCGGACAGTGAACATTGCCAGCTTCGCCCCGCTCGCCGTCATCCTTCCCCTCCTCGGAGCCGCCCTGACCTTCCTGCTGATCCGCTATTCCCGGGCCCAGCGGACCGTCAGCATCGTGGTCCTTTCGCTGACCCTGCTGCTCGAGTGCTGGCTGCTGGCCTCCGTCTGGGAGGGCGGCACGGCGGCGGTGAACATCGGCGGTTGGCTGCCGCCGTGGGGCATCGTCATGGTGGTGGACCAGTTCTCCTCGCTGATGCTCGTGGTGTCATCCGCCGTGAGCCTTGCCGTGCTGGTTTACGCCACCGGGCAGGGCATGGCCGACGGGGACGAGGACGCTCCGGTTTCGATCTTCCACCCCACGTACCTGATCCTGGTGGCCGGCGTCTCCAACGCCTTCCTCGCCGGGGACCTGTTCAACCTCTACGTGGGCTTCGAGATCCTGCTGACCGCCAGTTATGTCCTGATGACCCTCGGCGGGACGGGTCCGCGGATCCGGGCCGGGGTGACCTACCTGGTGGTCTCGGTCGTGTCCTCAGTGCTCTTCCTGATCGCGATCGCCATGATCTACGGGGCCACCGGGACCATCAACATGGCCGATCTCGCCGTCAAGCTCGCGGACCTGGACCAGGGCACGCAGAACCTGCTGCACGTGATGCTGCTCGTGGCCTTCGGGATCAAGGCCGCGGTGTTTCCGCTCTCCTTCTGGCTTCCCGACTCCTACCCCACGGCGCCGGCCCCTGTCACGGCGGTGTTCGCCGGACTGCTCACCAAGGTGGGCGTCTACGCCATGGTCCGGACCGAGACTCTTTTGTTTCCGGGGGACACGTTCAACGGCCCCCTGATGGTGGCCGCCTTGCTGACCATGCTGGTAGGGATCCTTGGCGCGCTGGCCCAGAGCGACATTAAACGTCTGCTGTCCTTCACCCTGGTCAGCCATATCGGCTACATGGTGTTCGGCCTGGCGATGTCCTCGGTGGCCGGGCTGGGTGCCGCCGTCTTCTACGTCGCCCACCACATCACGATCCAGACCAGCCTGTTCCTGGTGACCGGCCTGATTGAACGCCGGGGCGGCAGTTCCTCGGTGGACCGCCTCGCCGGCCTGGCCAAGCTGTCCCCGCTGCTGGCGGTGCTGTTTTTCGTCCCGGCCATGAACCTGGCCGGCATCCCGCCGTTCTCCGGCTTCCTGGGTAAAGTCGGCCTGCTGCAGGCCGGTGTCCAGCTCGGAACCCCGCTCGCCTACGCCCTGGTGATCGGCGGGGTGGTGACCAGCCTGCTGACCCTGCTGGCCATTGCAAGGGTCTGGAACCGCGCCTTCTGGCGTAAGCCCGAGGACGCAGAACACCCCGACCCCGTGCTGCTGGCGGACCCTACGGAGTCGTCCACCGGGGACCGGGCCGGAAAGACCAATGTCACCCTGCTGCCGCGCACTATGGTCGGCTCCACGCTGGGCTTGGTCGTCCTGGGCGTCGGCCTGACGGTGTTCGCCGGGCCGCTGTTCAAGGTGGCGGACCAGTCCGCCGTCGACATGCTGGACCGGACCTCGTATATTCACGCGGTTCTCGGCGATGGGGCGCCGGTCCCGGCCATCGCCCAGCCTGAGCCGGAAACCGGCGGCGTTCCGCCAGCCAGCGGGCAGGAGCGCAAATGAGCCGGAAACGCATCTCGCTGCGCCAGGAACTGCCGCTGCTGGTCTGGCTTGTGATTGTCTGGGGCGCGCTGTGGCAGAACTTCAGCCCGGGGAACCTGCTCTTTGGTGCGCTCATCGCCATTGTGGTGGCCCGGCTGTTCTACCTGCCGCCGGTGGAGCTCGGCGGTCGCTTCAACATCCTCCGGGCGGCCGCGTTCGCACTTGGCTTCCTGGCCAGGGTCGTGACGGCGAGCTTCCAGGTGCTGTATTTGGCCGTGGCCAAAGGCCCGAAGGTGATCAGCGCCGTCGTCGCCGTCCCGCTGCGGAGCCACTCCGATCTGCTGGTCACGGCGACGGGGCACGTGACCGCTCTGATCCCGGGGTCACTGGTGGTGGAAGTGGACCGCTCCACCTCCACGCTCTATATCCACGGCATCAATGTCCGCACTGCGGAGGATGCCGCGCAACTGCGCAGGAACGTCCGCGCCACGGAGGCGGGGCTGATCCGGGTCATGGGCACCCCGGCCGAATTGTCCGCTCTCAACCAGGAGGTGGGGTCATGATGCAGCTCGTCCTGACGGTGACTTCGGTGGTGCTGTCCCTGGCCGCCGGGGGAGCGATCATCCGGATCGCCCGGGGCCCGTCGCTGCTGGACCGGGTGCTCGCCGCGGACGTGCTGCTGGCGATCCTGGGCGCGGCACTGTGCATCGACATGGCCGTGAACCGGCACCTGAACAACCTCATGCTGCTGGTGGCGGTGTCCCTGATCGGGTTCGTCGGCTCCGTCACGGTGGCCCGCTTCGTTGCCGACCGGCGGGAGAAAAAGGCGTGAATCCTGAAGCATTCTCCGGCGACGCCGTGATCGACGCGGTTTCGGCGGTCTTCCTGGTGGTCGGCGCCCTGATGTCCCTCGCCGCGGCGGTGGGGCTGCTCCGCTTTCCGGATCTGATGACCCGGATGCACGCGGCCACCAAGCCGCAGGTGCTGGGGCTGTTCCTGCTGCTCTTCGCGCTGGGCCTGCAGCTGCGCACCTGGTGGGTCTGGCCGGTGCTGGTGGTGGCCTGGATCTTCCAGCTCCTGACCGTGCCGGTGTCGGCCCATATGGTGGGCCGGGCCGGGTACCGCACCAAGCACCTGCACCCGGAACTGCTCAGCACCGATGAACTGGAAGCGGTGGTGCAGCAGGCAGCGGGCACCCGCGGTTTCACCGACGACGACGGCGGCGAGGTCACCGAAAGGCGGTAATGGCCGCAGGCGGTGAAAGCTGGACGCAGATGGCTAGACGATGTCCTGAGACTTGGCGAAACGCGTGATCGCCCGCTGGGTGCCGCGGTTGGCGAGGACCTGGATGATGGCGCTGACGGAGGCCGAGATCAGCGCGAAGGTCAGGGCTGAGCGCAGCGTGGTGGGCACGTCGTCGTCGTGGCCCTTGGGCGGCTTGTTGCCCGTGGATTTCTCCCAGACCGTGTCAACAAGCTTGGTGCCGACAAAGCCGGCGAGCAGGCTGATGCCGGTGCCGAGCAGTTTGATCATGATATTCATATTTCGGGGCTCCTAGCGGGAGAAAACAGGGCTTCCCCTAGCCTAACGGTCCTGGACCGGCGGTCCAGCTTCGCCTAGTCTCACGGGGTTCCGGCGCGGCCAAGGATTTCCGAGAGGGCTTCCACCGCCAGCTCATGGTCGGCCTTCTGCGGCAGCCCCGAAACCGTGACGGTGGCGACCATCCCTGTCCCGCGCACGTAAATGGGGAAGGCGCCGCCGTGCGCGGCGAACTCCGACTGGTCGAACCAGGCGTTGTCCTCGATCCGCCGGCCGTCTGCCCGGGCCCGAAGGCCCACCAGCAGCGACGGGACCTCATAGCGCGCGGCGGTGCGCTGTTTCGCCCTGATCCAGCGGTCGTTGTCCGGGGTGGCGCCTTCCAGGGCCGCGTGGAAGAGCACTTGCTCCCCCTTGGTGATGTCGACGGCAATCGGGTGCGAACGCTGCCGGCCGAGTTCCACCAGGCGGAGTCCCAAATCCAGGGCGTCGTCCTTGCTGAACGACTGGAACTGCAATTCGTCCATTTCGGCCAGGATGCGGCCGATCAGCGCCGCGAGGGATCCGGGCGGTTGCTCGTCGGGCGAGTCCGGGTCGAAATCGGGGGAAGACACTGCTGAGTCGGTCACGTGTTTTAGCTCCCGGGGGTTTAGCCGCCGCGCAGGCGGCGTCGGTGGTCCCATTGCCTTGCCGACTCTACCAAGCACTGCGTTCCGGGTCACCGGCGCCGCGGCCACGGGATTATGACGCTGACCCGGAAAAGCAACGCCCGACAGGTGTAAACTGGGCCACGCCCATAAGGGCGACATTAAATACGACAGGGGAGCGCCGCCGTCGGGAATCACCGGAGAAATCCGGGGACACCACAGGTGGGCGCTGAGAGTGCGGACAGCCGCAGACCCTCGAACCTGATCCGGTTAGTACCGGCGCAAGGGAGTCGAGATCTCAGAGTGCCCGGAGCGGCGGCGGAAGCTGCGGACCCGGGGCACTCTCCCCTCCTGTTCCTCAGGAGGACGACATGACTGATACATCTGCCCCGCAGACGCTCACCCGCCGCAGCTACCACTGGCGTGTGGTGGACATTGTGGTGGCCGCGTTGATCGCGGTGGCCGGCGGCGTGATCTTCTGGGCCTGGTCCCAGGGCGCCAACCTCATCTCCGCCCCCGTGAACGCGTTCTACCCGCCGCTGAGCGGGCTCTACGCCGGCGGCTGGATGATCCCGGCGGTGCTGGGCATGCTCATTATCCGCAAGCCGGGCGCCGCGCTGTTCTGCGAAACCGTGGCCGCAACCGGAGAGCTGATCATGGGCTCGCAGTACGGCACCACGGTGCTGCTTTCCGGCCTTCTGCAGGGCCTCGGCGCCGAACTGGTGTTCGCCGCGTTTGTGTACAAGAAGTTCAACCTGCCGGTGTCCCTGCTGGCCGGGGCCGGTGCGGGACTGTTCTGCGGGCTCAATGATGCGTTCCTGCCCTGGGGCTGGAACATCGCGTACGCCGGCGGCGACAAGCTGGCCTACATCATCTTCACGGCCATCTCCGGCGCCGTGATCGCCGGCGGGCTGTCCTGGCTCGCCACCCGGGGCCTGGCCAGGACCGGCGTGCTGGGTTCGTTCGCCTCGCGCAAGGCGGCCAAGGAGGCCGTTTTCTCCTGATGCCCGGGGACAATGCAGTACGCCCGGCCGGGGTCACCGCGCGGGGCTGGGGCTGGCGGCACGCCGGCAGGTCCAGGCCCGCCGTCAGCTCCCTGGACCTCGACATCCGGCCCGGCGAGCGGGTCCTGTTGCTGGGGCCCTCCGGCGCCGGTAAGTCCACGCTGCTCCATGCCCTGGCCGGGGTGCTGGGCGACAGCTCCGCCGGTGACGCTCACCGTACCGGTGACCTGGCCGCTGGCCGCGCGGCGGCGGACGCCGAGGACGCGGACGAGACCGGCAGCCTGCTGATCGACGGCGCCGCGCCCCGGGCCCAGCGCGGCCGGGCCGGACTGATGCAGCAGGACCCGGAGACCCAGGTGGTGCTCTCGCGCCTGGGCGACGACGTGGCCTTCGGCGCCGAAAACCTGGCCGTGCCCCCGGCCGACATCTGGCGGCGGGTGGCCGAGGCCCTGGACGACGTCGGGCTGGGCCGGCTGCCGCTGGACCATCCGACGTCGGCGCTCTCCGGAGGCCAGAAGCAGCGGCTGGCGCTCGCCGGCATTCTGGCGATGCGCCCCGGCTTGATCCTGCTCGACGAACCCACGGCCAACCTGGACCCGGCCGGCGTCCTGGAAGTCCGCGACGCCGTCGGCCGCTGCGTGGCCAAGACCGGGGCCACCCTGGTGGTGGTGGAGCACAGGGTCTCCGTTTGGAAGGACCTGGTGGACCGGATCGTGGTGCTGCAGCCCGGATCGGCCGCGGACTCCGCCGTGCTGATCGACGGGCCGCCGGACCAGGTCCTGGCGCAGGCACGGGACATGCTCACCGCGGCCGGGGTCTGGGTTCCCGGTTACGTGCCGCCGACCCGGGCGCGAGGCGCCGGTGCTACCCGTGCCACCGGTGCGGGGCAGCTGCTGTTGGCGGCCGAGGATCTGGCCGTGTCGCGCGAACGGCCGCGGCGTGCGGGACTGCGCGGAGGGTTCCGCCCGATCCCGCCGGAGCCCGTGCAGTCCGGCATCACCGGCCAGGTCCGCGCCGGGGAGGCGCTGACCATCACCGGACCCAACGGCTCGGGTAAGTCCACCTTCGCGCTGACCCTGGCCGGCCTGCTCGCTCCGGTGTCCGGCAGGGTGTCCGCCACGCTGGAGCTCAGCGCCGGCGCCGGAATCGATCCGTACAAGTGGAAGGCCCAGCAGCTGATCGCCAGGATCGGCACGGTGTTCCAGGAACCCGAGCACCAGTTCGTGACCGGACGGGTGCTGGATGAACTGATGTTCGGGCCCCGGCATTTGGGCCGCGGCGGGGACCGGGTGGACGAACTGCTGGAGCGGCTCCGGCTGACGGACCTGGTCGACGCCAATCCCTACACCCTCTCCGGCGGTGAGAAACGGCGCCTGTCCGTGGCCACCGTGCTCGCCGCGCATCCCCGGGTGCTCGTCCTGGACGAACCGACCTTCGGCCAGGACGCCAACACCTGGGCCGAACTCGCCTCCTTCCTCTCCGAACTCCTCGACGGCGGCACCGCCGTCGTGTCTGTCACGCACGATGCCGAATTCAGTGAGGTCCTCGGCGGCACCGAACTGAGCCTGTGCGCCCCTGAACCACGTGAGCCGGGGTCCCGGGAAGCGGGACCGCGCGAACCGGGAAGGGCCGCGGCGCCATGAGGCACGAACTGACCCTGCGCGGCAACCATGCCCTGCTGACCCGGGCCAACCCGCTGGCCAAATTTTCCGCCGTCATGCTCATCACAATGGTCCTGGCGCTGTCCATCGACTGGATCTCCGCCTCGGTGGCGCTCGCCTTCGAACTGGCACTGCTTCCGCTTGCCGGGCTGACCATCGGGCTGCTCTGGCAGCGCGGCTGGCCGCTGATCCTGGCCGCGGCGCTGGGCGGCTGGAGCACCACCATCCTGGCGCCGGACAGCGGCAGCATCCTGCTCGATGCCCGGATCTGGTCCATCAGCGAAGGATCCCTCGAACTCGGACTGGGTTTTATGCTCCGGGGCCTGGCCATCGCGCTGCCGGCCGTGCTGCTGATGAGCTGCACGGACCCCACGGACCTGGCCGACGCGCTCGCGCAGAAGGCGAAACTGCCGCACCGCTTCGTCCTCGGGACGCTGGCCGCGATGCGGCTTGTCGGGCTGATGGCCGAAGAATGGCAGACCATCGGCATGGCACGGCGCGCCCGCGGAGTGGGCTCGCACGGGAACCCGCTGGAACGGCTTCGCGCCACCCTGGGGCAGAGCTTTGGGCTGCTGGTCCAGGCCGTCCGGCGCGCCTCCAGGCTTGCCGTCACCATGGAGGCCCGGGGCTTCGGCGGCGCGCAACGGACGTGGGCCCGGAAATCGTCCTTCAGCGGCCTGGACGCCTGGGTGTTCACGGGCGGTCTGCTGATTGCCGCCGCCGCCGTCGCGGCTGCCGTGACGGCGGGAACCTGGAACATGGTCTTCCTCGCCCAACAGTGATGCCGACCAGGCGTTCGCTGCCGGTCGGATGGCCTTTGTCGCGGTCGCTTGCTATGGACTATCGGTCAGCGCGCTGCTATGTCTGATGCTGTCAGACCACACACCCAAGCAAGGCAGCCAGACGGAGGATCGACCTGATGGACAAGAACCCTGAAAACGATAGGGCGGACCGCGACGGCGACCTGGGCCGACAGCAGTCTATTGACGGCCCCCCGGAGGAGTCCGCCAATGACCTGGCCAGCAAGATCGACCCGGATATGGGCACACCGGAAACCCATGCCAACCCAGTAGAACCAGAGTCGGGCGATAATTTGCACGGCGCCCAAGAGGATAGATCTCAGGCCCGGCGCGCCTCGTCCGGTGCGGACGCCCAGACAGATGATTCCCGTAGCGGTGCAGATGTGGGAGAAGCGGTCGACGTCGCGGAGGCGGGGACCGAGGCGCAGGGGGATCATTCGCATCCGGAACGGGCGAAGACAGGCGAGGCGCCCGTCGAGCAGGTGTTTAACGACCCCGCCATGACCGAGGGGCAGAGGATCGTGACAGGCTCGGCACGAACAACCGGGGGCGTACCGCCTGGACCCTCACCTGCCGAAGCCGGGTCCGGTGGAGCCCAGTCTGTTGTTGGGGCTCGAGAGTCGGACCGTCTCGCGGCGGGCGAGCCGCCGGCCGCAGGCGCGCCCTTCGAGACCGACACGAAAGACCGGCAAACAAAGCCGGAACGCCAGTCCTAGGGTTCGAATCCACAGCCTGCCACTGTCTGGCCATGGCCGTGACCGCCCTGCCCGGTGGGCTTCTAAAAACTTGTTGCTACCCAAGCCGCGAATCGTCCGGTTATCGCACGAAGCGGATAGGCCTGTGAGATCAGTGCCATTTATCCGAGGAAAAGCGCCTTCAATAGCTCATGCGTGATATTTTTTTGGTATGACTCTAGAGACTGCTGAACACGTTGGCGCCCTGCTCCGCGCCGCCCGCGGCGAGAAGGGCTGGACCCAGGAGCAGCTCGCTGCCGAGCTGGGAACCAGCCAGAGCGCCGTCGCGCGGATGGAACAGGGCAAGCAAAACCTGAGCCTGAAAATGATCCAGCGGCTGGAGGCGATTCTCGGCCGGAGCATCCTCAAGGTGGGCCGGCCGGCGATGACGCACCTCCGGGTGGAGGGCGGCCGCACCCTGTCCGGCTCGGTCGACGTGAACACCAGCAAGAACGCCGGCGTCGCACTGCTCTGCGCCAGCCTGATCAACCGCGGCACCACAACCCTGCGCAGGCTGGCCCGGATCGAAGAGGTCAACCGGATCGTCGAGGTGCTGACCAGCATCGGCGTCGAATGCACCTGGCTCAACGCCAACGATCTGCAGATCCGCCGTCCCGCGGTCCTGGACCTCGGCTCGATGGACGTCGAGGCCGCCCGCCGGACCCGCAGCGTCATCATGCTGCTGGGCCCGCTCCTGGACGAAGCCGCCGAATACCGGTTGCCGTATGCGGGCGGCTGCGACCTCGGCACCCGCACCGTGCAGCCGCACATGCAGGCGCTGCGGCAGTTCGGGCTCAGCGTAGATGCCACGACCGGCTTCTATACGGTGCAGGCGCCGCCGCCGGACGGTCGCGACCGCTCCTTCGTGCTCAGCGAACGCGGCGACACCGTCACCGAAAACGCCATCATGGCCGCCGCCCACCGCAGCGGCACCACGATCATCCGCAACGCCAGTCCCAACTACATGGTGCAGGACCTCTGCTTCTACCTTCAGATGCTCGGCGTCGAGATCCAGGGCGTGGGCACCACCACCCTGAAGATCACCGGCCACCCCGACGTCGACGTCGACATCGAGTACTTCCCCTCCGAAGACCCGATCGAGGCGATGAGCCTGATCACCGCCGGCATCGTCACCAACTCGGAAGTCACCATCCGCCGCGTTCCGATCGAATTCATGGAAATCGAGCTCGCGACGCTGGAACAGATGGGCCAGCGGCTCGAAGTGTCCGGGGAGTACCTGGCCCGCAACGGGCACACCCGGCTGGTGGACGTGACCACCAAGCCCTCGGAACTGCGCGCCCCGGAGGACAAGATCCACCCGATGCCCTTTCCCGGGCTGAACATCGACAACCTGCCGTTCTTCGCGGTCATCGCCGCGAATGCGCACGGGCAGACCCTGATCCACGACTGGGTCTACGACAACCGTGCGATCTACCTCACCGAGCTGAACAAACTCGGCGCCCAGGTGCAGCTGCTTGACCCGCATCGGATCTACGTCAACGGGCCCACTCGGTGGCGCGCGGCAGAGGTGGGCTGCCCGCCGGCCCTCCGCCCCGCTGCCTGCCTGCTGCTGGCGATGCTCGCCGCCCGCGGCGTCTCCGAACTGCGCAACATTTACGTGATCGAGCGCGGCTACGAGGACCTGGCGGAGCGGCTCAACACCATTGGCGCCAAGATCGAGTATTTCCAGGACTGACTCCGCCCAGCAACCCCAGCAACGCGGGGTCAGATCGGGCCCGTCCCGGGCTCCCCATCCGCGCTAAGTGACCCCGCGTTGGGGGGCCTTTCGGCGGATCCTGTCGCACAATAGAAACATGCGGACCTTCGGCGTGGAGGAAGAACTGCTCATAGTGGATCCCGAAACGGGGATGCTGCTTGCCCTCGCGGACGTCATGCTGCCCACCCTTGTGCCGCCGACGCCGGATGCCGGCGGGGCCGACGACGCCGTAGGGGAGCCGGTCCACGAGGAAGCCGACTTCAGCTATGAGCTCAAGCTGGAACAGATTGAGACCCAGACGCGGCCGTGCCGGGACTACACCGGTATGCTCCGGCAGCTCAAGCAGGGCCGGGCCCTCGCCGACCAGGCAGCCCGGCTGCACGGCGGCCGCGTTGCCGCCCTCGCCACCTCGCCCCAGGGCTCCGCCACGCACCTGACGCCGAAGCAGCGCTATGTGACCATGCAGCGGCGCTTCGGGCTCACGGTCCGGAACCAGCTCACCTGCGGCCTCCACGTCCACACGTTTGTGGAGTCCCCGGAGGAAGGCGTGGCGGTGATGGACCGCATCCGCGACAAGCTCGCCGTTCTGATCGCCCTCAGCGCGAACTCCCCCTTCTGGAACGGCGCGGAAACCGGGTTCGAAAGCTACCGCACGCAGGCGTGGAACCGCTGGCCCGGCTCCGGTCCCACGATGATCTTCGGCAGCCTGCCGGTGTACCGGCGCGTGGTCACCCGGCTGGTGGAAAGCGGCGTCCTGATGGACGAGGGCATGGTCTATTTCGACGCGCGGCTGTGCCGGCATCACCCCACCGTGGAGGTCCGGGTCGCCGATGTCTGCCTGCGGGCCGAGGACGCGGCGTTGATCGCCGTGCTGGTGCGTGCCCTTGTGGAGTCAGCGTCCCGGGAATGGAACGACGGCGTCGATCCCGCCCCGGTGCCCACGCTGCTCCTGCGGATGGCCGCCTGGCAGGCCAGCAACTGCGGCCTCCGCGGCCAGCTGCTGGACTTCGGAACCTTCACCCCTGCCCCGGCCGCGGACGTTGTCCACGCCCTGGTGGACTTCGTGGCTCCTGTGCTGGAGGAGCAGGGCGAGCTGGAACTCGTGCAGGACGGCGTCGCCCGGATCCTGGCGGAAGGCACCGGTTCGGAGCTGCAGCGGCGGCCGTTCCGCTCCGGCGGGCTGGCCGCCGTCGTCGAACAGGCCGTCGAAGTGACCATGCGTGAAGCGGCCGTCGGGGACCCGGCCGATGAGGGTTCGTCCCTGGGCCGGGTCCGCCGCGGCTGAACCCCACTTGCCGCGGCTCAGGCAGGCTCGACCAAGAGCACGGGCAGCTTGTTGAGGTTGTGGGTCATGTTGCTGATCTGGCGCTCGGGCTCCCCGACGGTCGCCAGGCTCGTCCCGGGGCGGCGTTCATTGGCTCGTTGAAGGCGTCAGCGTTGGAGGAGAAGACTTCCCAGTTTCCCAGCGCCTCATTGAGATCCGCCCCCCATCACCGCTCAGACCATTCAAGACCACAGGCCACCCATAACGGAAGTGAATAATCCGCATATAACCCATGCGTGCGCTGAATGATTTATGCGGGTGGACCGTATCTGGCCCGCAACGGAGCGGCGGCCTCCACGAGGATCCCGCGCAACCAGTCCTTGAACGGGTCCTCCGCGAGCCAGGGATTCCAGACCATGTCGATGCCCAGGGTCTGGATGGGGAAGGGGAACTCCTCCATGCGCAGGTCGAAGCGGCCCTCGAATTCCAGGCCGACCTGATACCGGTGGACAGCCACCCCGCCGGCGCGGGCGATCAGATGCGGAATGAAGAGGTAGTCGGACACGCGCTGGCGGACCCTGTACGGCACCTGGTGTTCGTCGAGGATTTCATACGGCCGGAGGCGTTCCGGGGACGCGTCCAACACAACGTGGGGCACGACCTCCAGCAGCTCCAGCGCATCGGCATCCCGCGGTGACTCCCACGATGTGACGACAACCCAGCGGTCGTCGTACAGGCGCTCGCGGGGGTACGGCGTGGCGAACGTTTCGGGAAGCAGGATGACGTCGGCCGCGTCCTCCGCGAATACCGCGATGGTGGCGGAGGACGTGGTGCGCAACCGTAGGACCGTGTTCGGCGCACGTTCCGCCAGGAGCCGGGTGATCGTGCTGCCGATGACGAACGCCGTGCTGTTCGTCATGGCCACGGTGATCAGGCGGCCGTCGGTGGCGGGGTCAAACGGCGCGGCGTTGACCAGCCGGGCCGTCTGCGTGAGCGTCTGCCGCAAGGCCGGGAGGAGTTCCGCGGCCCGCGGCGTCAGGACCATTCCGCGCCCCTGCCGCACGAGAAGTTCGTCATTGAACATCCGCCGCATGCGCGTCAGCCCGTGGCTCATGGCCGGCTGGGACAGCCCGATTCTGCTCGCCGCGTTGGTCACCGACCGCTCGTCAAGCAGCGCCAGAAGCGGCACCAGCAGGTTGAGGTCCACCGACGCCAGCCGGGCCAGCTCTCCGTCCGTTCCGGATTGTTCCAGGTTGCTAGGCATGACGCTCGCTGAGGACGACGCGGACTGGACTCAGCGGCCGGCCGACGGCGTACTTCCCGCCCGGCAGGATTTTCCCCTGCCCCGTCAAGGATGCTGCCAGCTCCAAACGAACGGAACCGTCTGTCCCTTTCGTCCGCTGGAGAGACTCGAGGCTCCAGGGAAAGAAGAACCCCGTCCCCGATCGGGAGGCGGGGGCGGACGCTTCCGCGACGCCGTCCTCGAGGCCTCTACATACGAAACAAGGCTGTCTTTCACATTCCAGCTCAGTCCCGGCATAACTTCCATCGCGCACCTCAGTTCAGCGCGCGGTCTGTCCGGCGCGGGTCCCTCAGTTTACCGATTCATTCACGCCCTGCATATGAATGATGAGAATTATTCATTTGCCGACTTGTCCTTCAGCTGGGAAGCTCAAAAGGACGGTGTGAGGCACGCCACTGTATTCCGGTATTCAAAGGAGAAAGTCATGAAGATTGTCCTTGACCGACCGCGCTGCGAAGGCCACGGCCTGTGCGAGGAAGTCGCCCCCCAGCTGATGCACCTCGACAATGAGGGCGAACTTGTGCTGGACGTCGAAACGGTCGACCGCGATCTTGAACCGGCGAAGGCCGCGGTTCGCGTCTGCCCGGTTGCCGCGCTGCGGCTGGAATGAGCATGGAACGCGTCGTCGTCGTCGGAAACGGCATAGCCGGCCTTACCGCCGGTGACTCCCTAAGGGCCGCCGGTTTCGACGGAGACCTGAGCATCGTCGGCGATGAGCACCATGCGCCGTACAGTCGTCCCGCGCTGTCCAAGGCTGCCCTCCTGGACTCCGACGACATGACCTCCCACCAGCTGCCTGCGTCGACCCACGAGGCACAGGAGATCCTGGGCAGGACCGCCACGCGGCTCGATCCCGGCCGGAAGCGCGTGCACCTCGACGACGGCAGCGAACTGCCGTTCGACGGCCTGGTCATCGCCACCGGCTCCCGGGCACGGCGCCTCGGCCCCGCTGGACATCCGGGCGCCGGCGGGGAAGAACTTACCCTGCGCAATCTCGACGATGCGCTGGCGCTGCGCCGCCGGCTGGCAGACCGTCCGTCCGTCGTCGTCATCGGTGGCGGTGCGCTAGGGATGGAGATCGCCTCCGGCTGCCTCTCCGTGGGGTGCGAGGTGACCGTCGCGGCGCAGGACCGTCCCCTGACCCGGCAGCTGGGTCCGTACCTGTCCGACGTTTTCGTGGCAGCTGCCCTCAGCCGCGGTCTGAAGCTCGCCCCGTCCGCCGCGGTCGAACTGCGAGACGCCGGCGACCGCACGCTGGTTGCGCTCGCCGACGGTTCAACCCTTGAGGCCGGGCTCGTGATCAGCGCCGTGGGGGACGCGCCCAACGTCGAGTGGCTGGCCTCGAGTGGCCTGCTGACCAACGGCCGGCTCGAAGTCGACTCCCGCGGGCGCGTCCGGCCCGGCATCATCGCCGCGGGAGATGTGGCCGCGTTCCCGACCAGGCGCGGCATCCACCGCGTTCCGCTGTGGACCAGCGCCATCGAGCAGAGCAAGGCCGCGGCGCTGGCACTGGTACGGGGCGATGACGCGGCCGAGCTCGACTTCCAGCCGTACTTCTGGACCGAGCAGTTCGGCCTCAGCCTGAAGGCGAGCGGCTTCCTGCCCCTGGGCGGCGCCCCTGACTTCCTCGAAGGCGATCCCCGCGAAGGCCCGGCCCTCCTGCGCTGGTCCCACGATGATGGTTCCGGCACCGCCGTCGCCCTCAACAAGCGGATCGCCATTCCGAAGCTGCGGCGACTGAGTGAGGCCGCTCCCGCAGTAACGTCCCCGGCTGCCTGACCGTCAGCGGTGCGGGAAGTCCGGCTGCAGACGCTAGACCTGTTTGAGCGCCTGGCCGAGGTCGCGGACCAGGTCATCGAGGTCCTCAAGGCCCACGGAGAGCCGCACCACGCCGTCGCTCAGCCCGATCGCCGCCCGGCCGTCGGGGCCCATCGCGCGGTGCGTTGTGGTTGCGGGGTGGGTGATGAGGGACTTCGAGTCGCCCAGGTTGTTGGAGATGTCGATGATCCGCAGCGCATCCAGCAGCGCGAAGGCGGCCTCTTTCGCGGAACGACCGCCGGACGGGGACAGCTCGAACGTCAGCACGGTGCCGCCTGCCTTCATCTGCCGGGCGGCCAGGTCGAACTGCGGATGGGACGGCAGCAGCGGGTACCTGACCCAGCTGACCGCAGGCTGTTCCTCGAGCCACTCGGCCAGCCGCAGTGCCGACGCGGAGGAGTGGTTCACCCGCAGGGCCATGGTCTCCAGCCCCTTGGTCAGCACCCAGGCGTTGAAAGCCGAGAGCGCCGGGCCGGTGTGGCGCATCAGCTGCTTGACCGGACCCCCGATGAACTCCTTGGTGCCCAGGATCGCGCCGCCGAGCACCCGGCCCTGCCCGTCGATGTGTTTGGTCCCGGAATACACGATCACATCCGCGCCGAGTTCGCCGCAGCGCTGCAGCAGGGGAGTGGCAAAGACATTGTCGACGACGACCGTCGCACCGGCGGCGTGCGCCAGTTCGCTTACGGCCGCGATGTCCACGATCTCCTGCATAGGGTTCGACGGCGACTCGAAGAAGACGGCCGTCGTGGGTTCCGAGAGCGCCGCCTGCCACTGCGCCAGGTCCGGGCCGTCCACGAAGACCGTTTCCACACCCCAACGGGGCAGGATCTCGTTGAGGATGACGAAGCACGAGCCGAACAGCGAACGGGCCGCGACCACCCGGTCGCCGGCAGCCAGCAGGGCGCCGAGCGCGGTGAAAACCGCGGACATGCCTGAGGCGGTGGCGAAACAGGCCTCGGTTCCTTCCAGCAGCCGGAGCCGTTCCTGGAAGGTGGCCACCGAGGGGTTGCCGTAGCGGGAGTAGACAAACCGCTCGTCCTCGCCGGTGAAGGCGCGCTCCGCGGCGGCCGCGGATTCGTACACGAAGCCGGAGTTCAGGAAGATCGGCTCGGACGTCTCCTGGAAACCGGTGCGGTCGAGTCCGCCGCGGACAGCCTGGGTGTCGGCACTCCAGCCGGCGGCGTCAGGGTTGAAGCCCACTTAGTGCTTTCCGGCGTTGGTGGGCAGGCCGCGGTTTTTCCAACCGTTGACGGTGCGTTCGCCGTTGCGGTCCGGTTCGCCTTCAAAGCCTTCGAGCACGTTGTAGGAGGTGAAGCCTGCCTCGGTCGCGGCGATCGCCGCGGCGATGGACCGTGCCCCGGAACGGCACAGGAACACCAGATCGGTGCCGTCGCCCGCGGGCGCCTGCAGGGTCAGTTGTTCCACGAACCGCGTGTTGGGGATGCCGCCGGCGAGGTTCCACTGGATGAAGAGCGGATCGTTCCGCCGGTCGCCCGCGGACGCGGTGTCCGGGATGCCGATGTGGGCCCATTCGCCCTCGGTGCGGACGTCCACCAGGATGGCGCCGTCCTCAAGCTTGGCCCAGGCCTCGTGCGGGCTGAGGTCCCCGGCGTAGCTCACGCGAGGCCCTCGCCGTCGAACTCAAGGTCGTCCACGGCGTTGGCGACGGCGGCGTCGGCGCTGGCGATCGCTGCCGGCAGGACGACGGCCTGGGCCACAATGACGCTGCTGCCGTTGAACGTCGCGGCCGGGTTGCCGTGCAGCACATAACCGTCGGCGAGGGCGGCTGAGACGCGCTCGCAGAAGCCGCGGTCATCGGGGCCGGTGAACAGGCGGTAGGCCAGTTTCGCTTCGGCGGGGCCGGATGCGGCGGCGGGGGCTGGGACTGGTGCTGTAACGGGGACAGCGGGGGCGGACGCGTCAGGCACGACGGATCTCCTTCTTTCACGCTTGCAGCTCGAATGGTCGATATGCCGAGTATTCACCTGAGGCACCCCGCCGCGAAAGGGAGGGTTGCCGACCGGCCAGTCAGGGCTTGGCGCCGGGTCTCATTACTCACCAAAAACGTAACACCTTCGGCGCCGGCCCGCAGAGCCGCCGCCGTCATGTTAGGTAACGGGATCAACCCCAACGCGGGGTCACCTACGGCCCATTCCGCCGTCCCGGATGGGCCGTAGGTGACCCCGCGTTGGGGTTTGGAGTGTGGGGCGGGGCTACTCGATGGTGGCGTAGAGCGCGTTGAGCTCCGCCGTGAGTTGCCGGCGCAGCTCCGGGGTGCCGATTTCCTTGCCGTCGATGTGGTTGACGGGCGCCAGCAGCCGGATGCTCGAGATCAGCCAGACCGCGTCGGCGTCGTACAGGTCCTGCGGCTCCAGCGGGCCGTAGCCCAGCTCCCAGCCGGCGGCCTTGGCCGCTGTGAACAGGGCACCCTGCGAGGTGCCGGGCAGGATCCCGCTGTCGAGCTGGGGCGTGATGAGCCGCCGGACGGTGCGGACCGCGCCGGCCCCGTCGTCGGAGGTCTCCAGGTGCGCGAGCAGCACGGTCGACGTCGGGCCCTCCAGGACCCGGCCATCCGCCGAGGTGAAGATGACGTCGTCCGCGCCCTGGGCGTGCGCGTAGCGGAGTGCGGCCATGTTGACGGCGTAGGAGAGTGTCTTGGCGCCCATGAGCAGCCACGGCGCCCGCTCCCCTACTTCGCTGTCATAGCCGCGGTCCAGCAGGATGACGTCGACCCCGGTCTCGCGCTGGCGCCTCCCGGCCGGTCCGGGGGCGGAGGCCTGGACCCAGCAGGTGGGCCTGGCTGCACCTTCGACGCCGCGGGTCACGAGGAGCTTGACCACGAGTTCGTCGTCAGTGCTGCTCGCGGCGCCCGGCACGTGCTGGCGCCGGTATTCGCTGATAGCCGTCGTGATCGCCCGGCGCCAGGCGTCCTCGGCCGGGATGTCCAGGTCGAGCAGCCGGGCGGACCCGGCGAGCCGGTTCAGGTGCGCCTGGAGCTTGCGCGGCTGCCCGCCCACGGCCAGCAATGACTCGAAGACCCCGTCGCCGCGGGTGGCGCCCTGGTCCGTCGCCATCAGCTGTGGCTTGGTGGCATCGGCCAGCCGGCCGTCGTCGAACGCGGGATCCAGGAAGACCAGCACCGGGGCAGGGGCGGGGGCGGCGGCAGGAGAAGTCATGGCTTCAGCTTAGTGCGGCATGCCGCGGGTTAGGATTTGAAGGTTGCCCGTTCCGGAACTGTTCCGCGGGTCTGGAACTTGAGGGGTTCGCCTGTGTTGTGGCCATTTTCGCTGGCGGAAACGCTTCCGTCGTGGGTGATCCTGATTCTGACCGTGGTCGACCTCGTCATCCGGGTGGTGGCTCTCGGCATCATCCCGGGAAACCGCCGTCCTACCACGGCCATGGCCTGGCTCCTGGTCATTTTCTTCGTCCCGGCGGTGGGCGTGGTCCTCTTCCTGCTCTTCGGCAACTTCCGCCTCTCCCGCAAACGCCGGGCGCAGCAGGACGCCGTGAACACCCGGGTGCGCGCCGGCGCGTCCGATCTGGCAATGCAGGAAAGCGGCTACGAGGGCCCGGAATGGGTGTCCTCCGCGGCGGAATTGAACAAGACCCTGGGCTCGCTGCCGATGGTCGACGGCAACTATGTCGAGCTCCTGCCCGGCTACCCGGACTCCATCAAGGCCATGGCCGCCGCCGTCCGCAAGGCCGAGACCTTCGTCAATGCCGAGTTTTACATCCTGAGCTCGGACCACGTTACCGACGACTTGCTGACCGCGATGGAAGAGGCCGCCGAGCGCGGCGTTGAGGTCCGCCTCCTGTTCGACCACCTGGGGACGCTGCGGATCAAGGGCTACCGCCGGCTGATCGCCCGGCTCAAGGCCAGCAAGATCCGCTGGCGGCCCATGCTTCCGCTGAACCCGCTGCAGGGGCAGTGGCGCCGCCCGGACCTGCGCAACCACCGCAAGATCATGGTGATCGACGGCGAGGTCGCCTTCACCGGTTCGCAGAACCTGATCGAGCCCTCCTACAACAACCCGCGGCACCGCAAGCTCGGCCGCGAATGGGTCGAGCTGATGGCGTGCCTGCGCGGGCCGATCGTCACCACCCTCAACGTCGTCTTCGCCACCGACTGGCTCAGCGAGACCGATGAGTCGCTGGAGGGCCAGCTCGCGCACCGCCCCGAACTGCACGCCGGCAACATCACGGCGCAGGTGGTGCCCAGCGGGCCCGGCTTCATCACCGAAAACAACCTGCGGCTCTTCAACACGCTGATCTACTCGGCACAGCGCACCATCTCGATCTGCAGCCCCTACTTCGTTCCGGATGATTCGCTGCTGTACGCGGTGACGACGGCGGCGCAGCGCGGCGTCGACGTCGAACTCTTCGTCTCGGAAAAGGGTGACCAGTTCCTGGTCCACCACGCCCAGCAGTCCTACTATGAGGCGCTGCTGGAAGCCGGCGTGCGGATCTACCTGTACAAGGCGCCGTTTGTGCTGCACGCCAAGCACTTCACGATTGACAACGAGGTGGCCGTGCTGGGTTCCAGCAACATGGACATGCGCTCCTTCTCGCTGAACCTGGAGGTCTCGGTGATGCTTCTGGGCGAGGACATCGTGCGGCGGATCAGCGCCGTGGAGGACGCTTACCGGGACATATCGCGCGAACTGACGCTCGAGGACTGGATGAAGCGGCCCATTGGCGTCAAATACGTGGACAACGTCGCGCGGCTGACGTCCACCCTGCAGTAGCCTGCGTCAGCCGGCCGGGAACTCCGCGCCGAGGGCAGAGAGCACGCCGAAGGCCTTGGTCCGGATCTCCTCGTACTCCTCCTGCGGCGAGGAATCCGCCGTGATCGCGCCGCCGACGCCGAGGCTGAGTCCGGTTCGGCCCCCGGCCCGCCCGGTGAGCACAAGGGTCCGGATGGCGACGGCGAGATCGGCCGCGCCGCTGAGCGAGAAATAGCCGATCGCGCCGGCGTAGATCCCCCGGGGTGCACCCTCGAGCCGGTCCAGGATGGCCATCGTGCTGACCTTCGGCGCGCCGGTCATGGACCCGGCGGGGAAACACGCCGCGACCGCCTCGGCCCGGGGCATCCCGGGCCGGAGGCGGGCATCGATGGTGCTCACCATCTGGTGCACCGTGGCGTAGCTTTCGATCGCGCAGAGCCGGCTGACCGAGACCGAACCCGGCACCGCGAAGTGGCTGAGGTCGTTGCGCAGCAGGTCCACGATCATGATGTTCTCGGCGCGGTCCTTCGGCGAGGACGCCAGCTCCTGCCGCAGCAGCGCGTCCTTGGCCGGGTCCGGGTCCCGGTGCCGGGTCCCCTTGATCGGCTCCGCCCGCATCCCGCCGTCGGCCGTGATCCGAAGGAAGCGCTCCGGCGAGGTGCTCGCCACCGTGAGGTCCCCGAACCGCAGGTAGCTCGCGAAAGGGGCGGGATTCCTCCGGCGCAGCGCCACATAGGACTGGAACGGGGCCGGGGCGGCGGCGGGAAGTTCGGCCGTCAGCGCGGTGGTCAGGCAGACCTCGTACGTGTTGCCCTCGGCGATCTCATGCTGTGCGTCGGTGACTTTGGCCTTATAGGAGATTTCCGAGTCCCGTGCCGCGAAGTCCGGCGGAGCGGAGCCGGCGGCGGGAGGTTCGACGGCGCCGCTGCCGCCCGCCGCCGGCCGCCCGGAGGGTCCCTCGACCGCGGCGGCGCGCGCCGTGTCCAGCCAGTCCGCGGCGCCGGCAGAGTCCAGTGCCAGCAGCCAGACCGTGTGCTGCACGTGGTCCAGGACCACGGCGCGGCCGGCGAACAGCAGGCAGGCATCGGGCGTTTCGGCCGTGACGTCGCTGCCGCCGGTCTCACGTTTGAGTTCGTAGCCGAGGTAGCCAAGCCAGCCCAAAGTGAAGTCGCAGGGGTAGCCCTCCGGGCCCTGGAGCCGGCGGCGGCCCCAGACACCGTCAAGCCAGCGGAAGAATGGCCCTTCAGCACGGACGACGGCGGTGCCGACGCTCACACTGGTTGTCCCCGAACGGTGCCGGACCGACTGGCCGAACGGGCCGCCGTCGTCCGCCAGGATGCTGAAGCGGCTCCGTTCCGCAGCGGCGCTGCCTTCCGGCCCCGGGCCGCCCTCCGGCCCGGTATCCCGCGGATTCAATGATGAATCGAGCCAGACGGCATTGGCTGAGCGGCCGAAAAGGGTCTCGAACAGCGCGGCCGGGTCCGGGGCGGCGTCGATCCGTTCCGCGCGGAGCTCGAGGCCGCGGCGGGCGGCAAGTTCCGGGAGCAGTACGGGCGACAGCGACGGAAGGTACTGGAGCGCCTGCAGCACATCCGCCGGAGCGGCGCCGTCAGCCAGGTTGAGCACCCGGACGTCGGCCCCGGCGGGGACGTCGTCCACGGCCAGCCACTCCTGCTCCTGCGCGGCCCATTGGTCCCAGTAGGGTTCGTAGCTGTCACCGTCGCGGGCCAGGGCCCTGCTGCGCCGGTCCGGTTCGGGCGAATCGGTCCAGATCACTGCGCTCAGGAAGGGGCGGGCGGCCGCCGCGGCCGCTCCCACGCCTTCCACCAGGACAATTTCGGCGGGCTGGGTGGTGCGGACATCGCCGTCGTAGTGCGCCGTCCAGTCCCAGCTGACCCATTCGGCCTTCTCGCCGCGGTGCAGCGGGGCCAGGACCGTTGTGGCGTAGCGCTCAATGCCTGCCATCAGCCCGTTCCAGCCGGGGTAAATGTCCTCGAGGTGAAAGAGGGAAACCTTGTGGTGCTCGCGGAGCCGCGCCGCCAGTTCGATCGCCAGGGTGGTCTTGCCGGCGCCGGATCGTCCGTCGATGGCGATGATGACGGGTGCGGGACTCATGAAATAGAGCGTACCCGGTGCCCTGTTGAGCCGGGATTTCGCAGGTCGGGCCGTCGCTGCGCGAGCTCAGCCCGGACGTGCGCCACGATCCCGGGAAGCGCGGCGTGGATCAGGTCCCAGGTGAGGTCGAAGTCCGCGTGGCCCCCGTACCAGGGGTCTTCAATCCCCTGATCGAGGGGGTCCTTGCCCGCTACGGCCGGATCGAAGCTGCGAAGCATCCTGATCTTCGCCAAGGACCTGTCGTCCGGCGCCGTCTGCTGCAGCCAGCCGAAGTGGTCCACATCGAGGGCCAGGATGAGCTCGCGGTTGTGGAACCAGCCGGAGTCCCATTCCCGTGCCACATGACGGTCCGACGAAATCCCCTTGGCGGTGAGCTTCCGGGCGGCCCGCGGGTCAATCGGACGTCCCGCTTCAAAGGCCGTGATTCCTGCCGAATCCACCACGGTGCCGGCCAGACCCGCGGTGGCCATGGACTCGGCCAGCATCAGTTCGGCCATCGGCGACCGGCAGATGTTCCCGGTGCAGACCGTGATGATCCGGTACTGGCTCGGCATTGAGGTCATAGTGCTAAGGATGAATCATGCGGGACCTGTTGGCTAGTTTCCGGGCTCCGGATATTACAAATTAGTCACTTGGAGTTTACAGATTTCGAACTAACGGTTCTCGGGAGTCCCGGTCCAGACGGCCTTGCGGAGAATGGACCGCAGTGACGCCACCTCCCCGCCGGTAAGCATCGCCAGTTGGCGTGCTTCCGCGGCCTGGGTGGCTTTCTGGGCGGCAGCATGCAGGGTGCGTCCCGCGCTTGTGGCGGACACCAGTTTCTGCCGCCGGTCGGCGGTTCCCGGTTTTCTCTCCACCAGTCCGCGCTGTTCCAGCTCATCGATAAGGGCCACGATCTGGCTGGGATCGAGGCTGAGGAATTCAGCGAGTTCGCGTTGCGTGGGTCCCAGATTGCTGCATGCCAGCGCCAGTACGGAGTAGGACCGCTCTTTCAGCCCGAACTCCGCAAGTGCGGCGTTGTTGAGCACGCTGCCAGCCGCGTGCAGCTTGGCCAGCAGGAAGCCGATGTCAGTGCTGATGCTTGAGTCCGCCAGCCGTCTGGAAGCCCCGCCGGAGCTTTCGACGGCGGCAGTTGCCTGGAGTGTCATGACGCCTTTCGGGCAGTGAAGACCGGTTCGTTGAATTATTCAATGATCGCACTGTTCTCGCGCTCCCGGTAGCTCTGTGCTTGGGCGATGAACCATTCCATCGCCTCCGGGTTTGCGAGGGACTGGACGCTGACGGCGTCCCGGGGTGCCAGTCCGCTGAAGGGCTTCCGGAATATCCGGCACGGAGGTGCTTCTTCACGTCCGGACGCTATTTTGAATGCATAAATAAATGATTGACATTTTCAAGGATTACGTTTCTAATTGAAGCAGTCAAGGGAGATGTGCCTCACATACACAGGCTTCCGAGGGATACCCGCCGCAAGGCGCAGTGCAAAGGAGCATTATGAGCCTGTCAGGAAAAGTCGCAATCGTCACCGGAAGCGGCCGGGGACTCGGCCTGGCCTACGCCCGGGAGCTCGCCCGCCAGGGTGCCGCCGTCGTCATCAACGACGTCGACGCCGCGGTCGCAGCCGAAGCGGTCCGGACCATTGAGTCTGACGGCGGCCGTGCCGTCGCCGTCGTCGCGCCGGTGGGCAGCACCGAAGCCGCCCGGCAGCTCGTGCAGAAGGCAGCGGAGTCCTTCGGCCGGCTCGACATCCTGGTCACCAACGCCGGCATCCTGCGGGACAAGTCCCTGCTGAAGATGACCGACGAGGACTTCGATGCCGTGATCAATGTCCACCTGAAGGGCACCTTCACCTGCGCCCGCGAAGCTTTCGCCTACTTCAAGGAGAACGGCATAGCCGGCCGCATCATTACCATCGGCTCGCCCACCGGACAGCGCGGCAACTTCGGCCAGACCAACTACGCGGCCGCCAAGGCCGGCATCGTCGGCATGGTCCGCACCTGGGCCCTGGAAATGAAGAAGGCCGGCGTTACCGCCAACGCCGTGATCCCGGTGGCCGCCACCGCCATGACCAAGACGGTCCCGTACTTCCAGAAGGCCGTCGAAGCGGACGAGCGTGGCGAGGCCATGCCGGCCTTCTTCCGCCACGAGCTCGGCTTCGGCACCGCCGCCGACGTCGCCGGACTCATTGCCTTCCTCGCCTCCGACGAAGCGGCCGGCATCACCGGCCAGGCCATCGGCGCCGGCGGAGACCGCCTGCAGCTGTGGACCCACCCGGAGGCTGCCGTTACGGAGTACCGCGAAGGTGGCTGGGGCTATGCCGACCTGATCGATAACTTCGGGAAGCTCTTCGGCGATAAACTGCAGAGCGTGGGCGAGGAATTCCTGCCGCTTCCCGAAGACCTCAAGCCCGAACCGGCAGAAGTCCGCTGACATGGCCTCCCAGCGTTATGAACTCGGCATCGATGCCGCGAAGCTCGACGCGATCGACATGCATGTCCACCTCGAGGTGGACGGCCACGGCCACGAATCCTTGCCGCCGGCCCTGACCGAAGCGTCCGCCAAGTACTTCAAGTCCGAGGACCGTACCCCGTCGCTGGACCGGATCGCCGAGGTCTACCGCGGACTGAACATGGCCGCCGTCGTATTCACCGTCGATGCCCGCACCCAGCTCAACCACGAGCCCAACAGCATCGAAGACCTCATCGCCGGCGCCGCGCGGAACAACGACGTGCTGATCCCGTTCGGCAGCGTCGATCCCCGGACCGGCCCCGAGGCCATCCAGGGCGCCAAGCACCAGGCCATCGACCTGGGGGCCCGCGGGTTCAAGTTCCATCCGTCCCTGCAGGGCTTCGACCCGTCCAACGAACAGTTCTACCCGCTCTGGGCCACCCTGCAGGAACTCGGGCTGCCGGCCATCTTCCACACCGGACAAAACGGCATGGGCGCCGGGCTCCCGGGCGGCTACGGCATCAAGCTGGGCTACTCCAACCCGCTGCTGCTGGACGCCGTCGCGGCGGACTTCCCGGAACTGCAGATCATCATGGCCCACCCCTCGGTGCCGTGGCAGGACGAGGCCAACTCCATCGCCACGCACAAGTCCAACGTCTTCATCGACCTCTCCGGCTGGTCCCCGAAGTACTTCCCGGAATCCCTGGTGAAGATGGCCAACTCCGTGCTGCAGGACAAGGTCCTTTTCGGCACCGACTTCCCGCTGATCACCCCGCAGAAGTGGCTGGGCGCCTTCGCGGACCTGCCGCTCAAGGACGAGGTCCGGCCCAAGATCCTCAAGCACAACGCCGTCCGCCTGCTCGGACTGGGAGGCTGAGATGACTGTCGATACCGAACAACAAACCCGGCTGTACGGCGTCTGCGACTACTACGACGCCGAGTCCCTGTTGACGGCGGGGGAACGCCGCGTGCTGGGCAGGCTGCGGAGCTTCCTGGACGAGAAGGCGCGGCCGCTGCTGGCGGACTACTGGGAACGCGGCGAGTTCCCGGATGAACTCGCCGAGCCGCTGATCGGCCTGGACCTGATGGAACCGGCTGAACTGCGCGGCCCGGAGGGCAACCCGGCCCGCGGAATCTACCAGGGCTTCCGGATCTTCGAACTCGCCCGCACCGACGCCTCGCTCGCCACCTTCTACACAGCCCAGGCCGGACTGTTCCGGACCGCCATCCGGGTTGGCGCCTCCGCCGAACAGCAGGCGCAGTGGATGCCGAAGGTCATCGATTTCTCGCTCAAGGGCGTCTTCTCACTGACCGAACCGGAGTCCGGCTCGGACATCGCCGGCGGGCTCTCCACGACAGCCCGCCGGGTTCAGGACGGCGAGGGCGACGGCTGGGTCCTCGACGGCGCCAAACGTTGGATCGGCGGCGCCGCCACCGCCGACGTCCTGGCCGTGTTCGCCCGCGACGTGGCCGACGGCCAGGTCAAGGCCTTCCTCGTCGAGCGGGATGCGCCCGGCGTGACGCTGGAGAAGATCCACGGCAAGACCGCCTTGCGGATGATGCAGAACGCGCACATCACCCTCGACGGCGTACGTGTCCCGGAAGCCATGCGGCTGCACAACGTGAACTCCTTCCGGGATGTCGCGGCAATGCTGCGGGCGATGCGCTCGGATGTCGCCTGGATCGCCACGGGCATCGCGGCCGGTGCCTTCGAGGCGGCCCTGCGCTACGTCACGGAACGCCGGCAGTTCGGCCGCCCGCTCGGATCCTTCCAGCTGGTCCAGGAGAAACTGGCCCGGATGCTCGGCAATGTCACGTCGGCGCTGTCCCTCGTGGTGCGGCTGGCCGAACAGCAGTCCAGGGGCATCTACCGGGACCAGGACTCCGCCCTGGCCAAAATGCAGACGTCGCTGCTGATGCGCGAAACCGTCGCACTCGCCCGCGAAGTGGTCGGCGGCAACGGGATCACCCTCGAGACCGACGTCGCCCGCTTCCACGCCGACGCCGAGGCCGTCTACTCCTACGAAGGCACTCACGAAATCAATGCCCTCATCGTCGGCCGGGCCCTGACCGGCGAAAGCGCCTTCACTCGCTGACCCGGCACCCCCACCCAAACCAACACACCCCGCTCCGGCACCGCCGTCGGACAGTTCCCTACCCCACCCAGCCCTCCAGGAGGACACCATGCCCAATCTCGTCGTCGATTTCGACAAACTGCTCACCCTCGCCGGCACCGATCTCGGGGTCACCGAGTACCGCGAAATCACCCAGGAACAGATCAACAAGTTCGCCGACGCCACCGGTGACGACCAGTGGATCCATGTTGACCCCGAGCGTGCCAAGGACGGCCCGTTCGGCGCCCCGATCGCCCACGGCTTTCTCACCCTCTCGCTCATCATCCCCTTCTGGGGCGAGTTGTTCGACGTCGACGGCGTCACCACCAAGGTCAACTACGGACTGGACAAGGTCCGCTTCACCTCGCCCGTCAAGGTAGGCTCCCGCATTCGCATGCAGGCCACCATCGCCGAGGTCACCGAGGTTAAGGGCGGCGCCCAGATCAAGGTCGCCAACACGATCGAAATCGAAGGCCAGGAGCGCCCCGCCGTCGTCGCCGAGTTCCTTGCCCGCTTCTACAAGTAAAAGTCTTCCCCCAAGAACCTTCCTCTGTTCAAAGGAACAACCATGTCCCAACTCACTCACCTCCAGGCTATGGGCACTGCCGAGCGGCGCAAGGAAGCGCGCACCGTCATTGCCTCGAGCTACCTGGGCAGCACCATCGAGTACTACGACTTCCTGCTCTACGCCACAGCTGCGGCGGTGGTCTTCCCGAAAGTATTCTTCTCCGGCATGGACGACTGGGTGGGCGTCGTGGCCGCGTACGGCACCTTCGCCGCCGGCTACGTGGCCCGTCCCGTGGGCGGCGTCATCTTCGGCCACTTTGGCGACAAGCTGGGCCGCAAGAACATGCTGATCATCTCCATGCTGATGATGGGCGTCGCCTCCACGCTGATCGGGGTGGTTCCGGACGCCTCCGTGGCCGGTCCCTGGGGCGCTGTGCTCCTGGTGATCCTCCGCGTCGTCCAGGGCATTGCCGTCGGCGGCGAGTGGGGCGGCGCAGCCCTGATGGCACTGGAGCATTCCGAATCCGGCAAGCGCGGCTTTGCGGCATCCTTCGTCAATGCCGGTGCGCCTACCGGCGCCGTGTTGGGCACCCTGATCATGGGCGCATTTTCGGCCCTGCCCAACGACCAGTTCCTGAGCTGGGGCTGGCGCGTGCCGTTCCTGCTCTCCTTCGTCCTGCTGGGCATAGGCATGTTCGTCCGGCTGAAGGTCTCCGAAAGCCCCATCTTCAAGGCCGCGCTGGAACAGGAAAAGGCCGAAAAGGCGCAGGCCGAACAGGAAGCCATCCGCCAGGGCATCACTGCCAAGCTGGATATTCCGCTGTTGCTGGTGCTGCGGCGCCCCAAGACTCTGATCTTCACCATGCTGGCCGGGGCCGCCGGCTTCGCCCTCCAGGTGGTCCTGGCGACGTTCTCGGTGACCTTCGCAGTATCCAAGGGCGCGGACCGGCAGGGTGTGCTGTACGCGTTTGCCGCAGCGTCGGCCCTGTCCATTGTGTTTGTCATCCTGGGCGGAAAGCTCTCCGACAAGGTGGGCAGGCGGCCGGTGATGATCGGCGGACTTGTTCTCTTCATCATCTACCTGGTGCCGATGTTCCAGCTGCTCTCCTCCAACAACATCGTGCTGATCTTCGTGGCGTTCGCCATCGGCCTGATGATCCATTCCACGCTGTTCGGTCCTTTGGCGGCCTTCGTGTCCGAGCAGTTCGGCACCACCTCCCGCTACACCGGGGCATCCCTGGGCTACCAGCTGGCAACCCTGCTGGGCGCCGGCTTCACCCCGGGCATCGTGGCGCAGATCTACAAGGACTCCGGGCAGGACACAACATCGGTGGTCTGGTACTTGGCGGCCATGTCGGTGGTCTCCATCATTTTCATCCTGCTGACCCGGGAACCGAAGAACAACGACCTCCAGACCGTCCAGGCCTGACCCTTCATCGGGTCCCGCGCAACGGGCTAACCTCACAGTAGAAAGGATTCGCCGTGGAAAATTTTGGCATCGGCTCATGGCTGCAACGTCGCCGCCCGAAGTCCGGCAGCAAGACCGCCCTGATCAGCGGAGACCGGGAACTCAGTTATGAACAGTTCGCCGACCGGACTCTGCGGCTCGCCAACGCCCTGCGGGACCGTGGCGTGGCCAAGGGGGACAGGGTTGCGTACCTGGGCGAGAACCACCCTTCCTTCCTGGAGACCCTCTTTGCCTGCGGCACCTTGGGCGCCATCTTCGTCCCGCTCAACACACGGCTGGCATCCCCGGAAATCCAGTTCCAGCTGCAGGACTGTGGCGCCCGGGCGCTGGTCCATGCAGGCGGCCTGGGAGATCTGGCGGCCCGCGGGGCAGTCGGCACGGCGGTGGCGAGGCTTGTCATCGTCGCCGACGATGCTGGCAGTAACCCGGCGGTGCGGAGTGGAGTCGCTGAGGGCCCGGCGGCGGTGGAGGACTTTGAGGACCTGCTGGCCTCCGGTTCGGACCAGCCGGTCGATGAACCGGTCACGCTGGACGACGGTGCCATGATCCTCTACACCTCCGGGACTACGGGCCGGCCCAAGGGGGCCCTGCTGACCCACGGCAACGTCACCTGGAACTGCATCAATGTGATTGTTGATTTCGACTTCTCCTCGCAGGACGTGGCGCTGATGATTTCGCCGATGTTTCACGTGGCGTCACTGGACATGGGCGTCCTGCCGACCCTCCTCAAAGGAGGAACTGTGGTGCTGGAGCCGAAGTTCGAACCGGGCCGGACACTGGAACTCATTGAAAGGCACCGGGCGACCACTATCAGCGGAGTACCCACCACCTATCAGATGCTCGCCGAGCATCCGGCGTGGGCCACTGCGGACCTTAGCTCCTTGAACAAGCTGACCTGCGGCGGTTCAGCGGTGCCGATGCGGGTGCTGGAGGCCTACGAAGCGCGCGGGCTGCGGTTCTCCAACGGCTACGGCATGACCGAGACTGCTCCGGGCGCCACTACCCTGCCGGCAGCGCGGTCCAGAGACAAAGCTGGATCCGCCGGGCTTCCGCAGTTCTTCACGGATGTGCGGATCGCAGGCTTTGACGGGAGCACCGTTGCTCCGGGGACGGTTGGCGAGATCCAGATCAAGGGCCCGAACGTGATCCCCGAATACTGGGACAGGCCTGACGCCACCGCCGAGTCATATGCGGAGGGCGGCTGGTTCAAGTCAGGCGATATGGGGTACAAGGATGACGACGGCTTCGTCTTCATCTCAGACCGGCTTAAGGACATGATCATTTCCGGCGGCGAGAACATCTACCCCGCCGAGGTGGAACAGGCCATCACGGAACTCGAGGCGGTGGGAAGCGTGGCCGTGATTGGCGTGCCGGATGAGAAGTGGGGCGAAGTGCCCCGGGCAGTCGTTCTGCTGCGTGAGGGTGCCCAACTCACTGAGGAGCAGCTCAGGCGGTATCTGGAAGGTCGCCTTGCGCGCTACAAAATCCCCAAGTCCGTGGTGTTTGTCGATGAGATGCCCCGGACAGCCAGCGGCAAGATCAGGAAGGCCGACCTGCGGAAGCTGAATTCCGTGCAGCAATGACCGGCTGCGGCCACCGGCCGTCAGTGGATCAGGGCCAGCATCACGCCGACCGCCATGAACAGCACGCCGAAGGTCCGGTTGAGGATCCGCTGCCCGCGGGCATCGTGCGTGAAGTGCTGGAAGGACTTGGCCGCAGCGGCGAAGAAGAACCACATGACCAGGATGTCAATCACAATCACTGTGGCGGACACTATCAGGTACTGCGGGAGCAGCGGATTCTCCGGACGGATGAACTGCGGCATAAAGGCGAGGAAGAAGACGACCGCCTTGGGGTTTAAGAGGTTCACCCAGAGGCCGCGGCGGAACATGGAGAACGCTGGCTCGTTGCGCAGGGCGGCGGCCTTTTCCTGGTCGAGATCGGGTTTGTGCCGGAACTGCTGGATGCCCAAATAGACAAGGTAGGCGGCGCCGACGTAACGGATCACATTGAAAGCCACGGGCGAGCTTGCCACCAGCACGCCGACGCCGAGGGCCACGATCACGATGTGCACAATCAGTGCGGCCTGCTGGCCCAGGATCCCCCAGATGGAACGCCGGAAGCCGGAGTTCAGCGAGTTGCTCATAGTGTTTATGGCGCCCGCGCCGGGTGTGAAGCTGATCAGGACACCGGCGCCCGCCAGGGCCAGCCAAAGGGAGGGTTGCACTGATTCAGTTTACGGCCGCGGACCTCCCTTTTTCCGCCGGGTGCTGCCGGCCGTCCGGAATCACCGGGGCCAGACGCTCCCCTCAGCTGGCGCGCAGACCGTAGCTCAGAATCATGTTGCCTTTGCTGGTCTGCTGGGACGCCTGGAGCTCCAGCCGGGTCAGGGGATCGCCGTCGTTGAAGAGCCGCCGGCCCGTGCCCGCGATCACGGGATGGACGATCAGCATCAGGCTGTCGAGCAGTCCGGCGAACAGCAACTGGCGGACGAGCGAGATGCTGCTGAAGACGCCGATGTCGCCGCCGTCGCCGTTCTTCAAGCCCGCGACGAAATCCTCCAGGGTCCCCTCGATCAGTTGCGAATTCTGCCACGCCAGCTCGCCGGCCAGGGTCCGGGACGCCACAAATTTGGGCAGCGGGTTGATGAACCCGCCGAAGTCGGCGTCGGCTTCAGCGTTCGGCCAGTATTGCGCCCATTGCTCGTACCCGATGCGGCCCAGGATCCCGGTATCGATCCGGCCCATCATCTCCTCCATCCCCGCTCCCAGCTCCTCGTCGAAGCTGTCGAATTGCCACCGGAACGGGTCTTCCACCACGCCGTCCACGGAGCTGAACAGGCCGGCCGTCACGTCACGCATGGGATCTCCTCGCCGTTGGGTCTCTGACTGCACCCTAGCGGCAGATCCCAAGGCAGGGAATACCCCGGACCGCGGCACTGCCGCGATCCAAGAGAGTCACCAGCGGCGACATACGAACGTGCTCGGCCACACTTTCCCAGCTTTGAATGCGACCAGTGGAACATGGTCCTTGGCAGGTCCGCGTGATGCGGATACTGGTCAAAGTACGAGCGCGCACGGGCGGACATGTAGCCGGTTTCGTCGAGGGCGAAGTGGCCGATCAGCTGGATACCCCGCTCAGCTGCCTTCGATTCCAAGGCGCGGGCCTCGTCCAGAATCGGATCCGGGTAGCCGTAGGCGTCACCGAAGCTGCCGGGATGGGCGATCGCAAAGTACTTCGTGTCTCCAGGAACCAGTGCCGCTTGGACGGCATCCTGGAAAGGGACCAGGCAGCCCACGAAATCGCCGGGGACGACGTCCACATCGTTTAGTTGCATGTCCGCGTCCAGGCAGATCAGCACGAGCCTGGGCATGGGCCTGCCGTGCTGGAGGATGAGCGGGCGGGCCAGTATCTCTAAGTCAAAGCCTGCTTGGATGATCATGTCCTGATGCTAGAAAGTTTCCGGCGGCCGCGGCAGGAGGGAATGCGGCTATGTGGACAAAGGGCTGACGCTCAGGCCCGGGCGATCACCTCGCCGTTGGGGATCAGGAACCAGCCGTCATCGGTGGAACCCCAGCGGTGCCAGCCGGCTGAAATCCGGGCCAGGTCCGCGGCGTTGGCGAAGCCGTACTCCAGCGCTTGGTCCGCAAAGGCTGAGTGCAGCACACGTTCGCCCCAGACCCGGGCCTGCCAGCGGCGCTGCTGGTCCGTGGCGTAGAGCCAGTTGCTGCTGGACGGTGCGACGTCGGTAAACCCGGCGGATTGGGCCCAGGAAACCAGGCGGCGGCCGGCGTCGGGTTCGGCACCGTTGCGGCGGGCGATCCGCTGGTAGAGCTCCATCCATTCATCCAGCTCGGGGACGGCCGGGAACCAGCTCATGCCGTGGAAATCGGCGTCGCGCACCGCCACTATCCCGCCGGGCTTGGCGACGCGGCGCATCTCCCGCAGGGCGGCAACCGGATCCGTGAGGTGCTGCAGAACCTGGTGGGCGTGCACGACGTCGAACGTTTCATCCTCGAAGTCGAGGTCGTAGATGTTGCCGGCGACAAAGCCGACGTTCTGCACGCCGCGCCCGGCAGCGAGGGCGGTCGCCTGGCCGATCACCTCGGGCGAGCGGTCCAGCCCGGTAACGTTCCCGGGGGAGACAAGCGCGGCGAAATCGCACGTTATGCTGCCGGGCCCGCAGCCGACGTCGAGCACCGAAACGCCGGGGGTGAGGTACGGGATCACAAACGCCGCGGAGTTCTCCGCCGTCCGGGAGGCGTGGGCACGGACCACCGACTCGTGGTGGCCGTGGGTGTACACATCGTCGGGCTGCTGCGCACTCATAAGGAAACGCTACCGCTCCGGCCGCGGAAATTGCCTCAGGGCGCCGTATTTTGCGTCGGCGCAGGCTGCGCCGCCTCCTGCCCGGCCCTGACCGTCGCCTCGATCATCGAGGCCATGAACCGGGTCGCGACTTCCAGTTCCTCCGGGGTGAATTCGGCAATCGCGGCCGCCATGTGGCGGGCCAGCGGCTGGAACATCGCGCCGCCGTCGCGGTAGGCCTTGGGGGTCATGCGGAGCTGGACCTGGCGGCGGTCCGAGCCCTGTCGTTCACGGACCACGTGGCCTGAGTTGTGCAGCCGGTCGATCAGGGCCGTGGTTGCCGGCGAGCTCAGGTGGAGTTCCCTGCGGAGCACCCCCGGCGTGACAATCTCGTTCCTGGCCGCGTGCTGCATGATCACAGCCAGGGCATTCAGGTCCGTCCGGTGCATGTCATTTCGTCCGCCGGCGGAATCCACGTAGCGGTTGGCCTCCAGACTGAACTCCTGCAGCAGCCGGACCAGCGGCGGCGGCCCGGCAGACGGCGGCTCGGAAGAGTCCGGGCGTCCTGACGAGTCGGGGCGTCCTGACGGATCGACTGTCACGGTGCGCACCTTCCTCTCCCTGTGGTGGTCCTCGCCTGCTCCGCAGATGGCGACCTCCGGAGTTTACTGCAGTGCGATGGGACCCCGGACCGCGGCCCGTCGCCGCAAATGTTTCTCAGGAATCCGCCAGCGACTGTTTATCTCCATGGTGGAGATAGTCTATTATGGACTCAATTCTACTCTTCCGAGACTCGCACCAGAAGGAACCATGAACAAGACCCCACTAGGAAGTGCCCGCGTCCCCTTCTGGCTGCGCTGGCTGGTTCCCGTGCTGCTCGTCATCACCTGGCTGGCCATAGCCGGGATCGGCGGACCCACCTTTGGCCGGCTGAGCGAGGTCTCCTCGAACGACCAGGCGTCCTTCCTCCCGGCCGGAGCCGAGGCCACGGCGGCGCAGGACTGGCAGGCCAAGTTCCGGGACTCCAACGAGATCCCTGCCGTCATCATCATCGAGAGCGAATCCGCCTTCACTCCGGCCCAGCTCGGCGAGGCAGCGGCCCTTAAGGGCAAGCTTGAGGCGCTGGGCGCCGGCAGCACCGTCATCGGCCCGATCCCGTCCGAGGATGCCAAGGCAGTGCAGTTTGTGGTTCCGATCGAGTCCTCGGGCGAAGTGAAGGAAGTCGTCAACGAACTCCGCACGGAGGTGCAGACATCCGCTCCGGAGGGAATGCAGACCTTCGTGACCGGCCCGGCCGGGCTCACGGCGGATCTGGTCAGTGCCTTCGCCGGCATTGACGGCATCCTGCTGCTCGTGGCCCTCGGCGCGGTGTTCCTGATCCTGCTGATCGTCTACCGCTCGCTGCTGCTGCCGATCACCGTGCTGTTCACCTCCGTCTTCGCCCTCTGCGCCGCCATCATGCTGGTCTTCGGCATGGCCAAGCTCGGCTGGATCCAGCTCAACGGCCAAAGCCAGGGCATTCTGTCCATCCTGGTGATCGGTGCCGCCACGGACTACGCGCTGCTCTATGTGGCACGGTTCCGTGAGGCCCTGACCCACACCACCAACCGCACGGCCGCCGCCCTCACAGCCTGGAAAAAATCGTGGGAACCCATCGTTGCCTCCGGCGCCACGGTGATCATCGCCCTGCTCTGCCTGCTGTTCTCCGACCTCAACTCCAACAAGGCCCTCGGGCCGGTGGCCGCCGCGGGCATCCTGTGCTCGCTCTTCGCCGCATTGACGCTGCTGCCCGCGATGATGGCGCTGCTGGGCCGGGCCGCGTTCTGGCCCTTCCGCCCCAAGCTGCTCCCGGAGGCCGGGCGCGAGCCTGAACTCGTCACCGGACTGGAGGGCCAGAAGGGCCTGTGGCGTGCCACCGGCTCCCTCGTCTCCCGCCGCCCCCGGACCGTCTGGATCGCGTCCGTGCTGCTGCTTCTGGTGGCCTCCGCCGGTGTCCTGCAGCTCAAGGCCAACGGCGTCCCGCAGACCGACGTCATCCTCACCGCCTCCAACGCCGTCGACGGCCAGGACGCCCTGGCCCGGCACTTCGACGCCGGCTCCGGCAGTCCCGCCGTCATCGTCGTTGACGAGGCCAAGGCCCAGGACGTGCTGGACAAGACCACGGCGACCGACGGCATCGGGGCCGCGTACCTGCTGGCCGACGGCGGCGCACCGGTCGTTGCCGGCGCCCCCGGTGCACCCGCAACGCCAGCGGAAAGGGACGGGAAGGTCCTGATCAACGCGACGCTGAACTACGCCGCGGACTCCAACGAGGCTGAAAACGTCGTCGTGGCCCTCCGCCAGGAACTCAAGAAGATCGACGGCGGCGCACTGGTCGGCGGCGTGACGGCGACTGCGCTGGACACAAACACCACCGCCCAGCGTGACCTCGTCACCATCATCCCGGTGGTCCTCGCCGTGATCCTGGTGATCCTGATGCTGCTGCTTCGCTCTGTGCTGGCGCCGGTCCTGCTGGTCGCGTCGGTGGTTCTGTCCTACGGCGCCGCGATGGGTGTCTCCGCCGCTGTGTTCAATAACATCTTCGGGTTCTCCGGAGCCGACGCCACCGTGCCGCTCTTCGGCTTTGTCTTCCTGGTGGCGTTGGGCGTTGACTACAACATCTTCCTGATGAGCCGGGTCCGGGAGGAGTCCCTGAAGCACGGAACGCGGCCGGGCATCCTGCGCGGGCTGGGGGTTACCGGCGGTGTGATCACGTCCGCCGGAGTGGTCCTCGCGGCCACCTTCGCTGCCCTGGGCGTCATCCCCATCATGTTCCTGGTGCAGTTGGCCTTCATTGTGGCCTTCGGAGTGCTGCTGGACACCATCCTGGTCCGCTCGCTGCTCATCCCGGCCCTGGCCTACGACATCGGACCGCGGATCTGGTGGCCCAGCAAGCTGGGACGCCCCGATGCGGATGGCGCCGCACGAGCCCTTCCGTCCACTCCGGAACCGGAAACCGAGCCGGAATCCGCGGAGGTGGGAATCCGCTAGCCGGCAAACCCGACCGCAGCCGCTCCGTCACTGTTCCTGGTGCTTCCACCAGGCAACGGTGGCGGCGGCTGCCTCGTTGAGGGGGGTGGGGCGCAGCCCCAGGACCTCCTCGGTGGCACGCGATTCCATCACAAAAGGATGCTCAAACTGGTAGAGGGTTTCCGCCAGTTCGCGGGTTCCTGGGGAGAACATGCCCATCGTCCGCAGAATCCAGCCGGGGACGGCGGCCACCCGCGGGGCCCGGACGCCGGCGGCGGCGGCGAACGCTCCGGCGATCCTCCGCTGGCTCAGGGCCGGCCCGGTCGGAGCATGCCACACGCGGTTCCAGGCTGCGGGATTCTGCGCGGCCGCGATCATGGCGGCGGCCAGGTCCGGAACGTACGTGAACGAGTGCGGCAGGTCCGCGTTCCCGACCACCATCAGGGATCTCCCCGCGAGCACCGGCTTCACCATCCGTTCGCCGGCATGCGCGCCCCGCACCCTGGGCCCGAAGAAGTCACTCGCCACCACACTCACGGTGTCCGTGGCGGACGCGGCGCGGGCCGCCAGCAGCCCGGTGCGGACTCCCCGCTTGCCGCCCCGGGCATTCCGCGGGCCCTCCTCGGTCATCGGCCGGTCCGGCTCGCTGTAGGAGTACAGGCTTTCCGGAAAGACGACGCCGGCGCCGGCTTTGCCCGCTGCGGCAAGCACCGACTGCTCGGCGCCCGGAAGCTCCTCAGCCCAGATGCTGGCACTGTACTTCGAGCCGTGGATGCAGTGGAACACGGCGCTGGCGCCGCGGAACAGCTCACCGAGCCGGGAGGGGTCGGACACATCGACGGATATCTTCTCGACGAGCGGGTGGTCGGGACCGCTGCCGGACCGGGTGAGCACCCGCACCCGGTGGCCCGCGGCCGCGAGCTGCTCGGCAACCGTCCAGCCGACCGGACCTGCCCCGGTGACCACATGCCGGGCCGGGGCGGGGGAGCCGGGTTGGGATCCGGGGGCAGAAGCGGAACCGGGGAAGCTGGGGGATTCGGGGGATTCGGGCTGGGACATGGTGCTCTCGCTCTCGCTGGGTGGAAACTCTCGACTGTGCCGGACCGTCCTGCCTGGCCGGCTGGACGTTGCCGAGAGCAGTGCTCTCCGAAATCAGGATGACCTCCGCCGCGCCTCAAGTCAAGAGCAGTGCTCACATTTGTTGACACTGCTCTGCTTTGTGGAATGCTGGACTTATGCCGCCAATCGTCACTGCGCCGTCCGTGGAGCCGGCCCCGCCCGCAAAGCCGCCGACTGCGAAACCGGCCACGCCCCGCGAGCGTGCCCGCACCCGGACCATCGAGGACATTGTGCGGCTTGGCCGGGAGCACCTGGCGCTGCATGGGGCTGCCGCGCTGTCACTCCGCGCCGTGGCCCGCGACCTCGGCGTCGTCTCCTCAGCCGTCTACCGTTATGTGGAGAACCGCGAGGAACTGCTGACCCTGCTGCTCATCGACGCCTACAACGAACTCGGCGACGAAGTGGACGCCGCCGTGGCCGCCGTACCGGCCGGCGATTTCGCCGGACGGTTCAGCGCCCTGGGAGCCGCGGTCCGGCGCTGGGCGCTGCGCGAACCGGCCCGCTACGGACTCCTGTTCGGCAGCCCCGTGCCCGGCTACCGGGCGCCCGCCGAGCGGACCACGGGACCGGGCACCCGCGTCATCTACGCCCTGATGGCACTCTTCGACAGCGCGTACCGAGCCGGGCAACTAGCGGAACCTGGCGGCCGGGCCGCCGTCGGGCCGCCGCTTGCCGCCGACCTGGGGCGCATCCGCGGCGAAATGGGACTGGCCGTGCCGGACCCGCTGCTGGCGCGCGGCGCGCTCGTCTGGACCTCCCTCTTCGGCGCCATCAGCTTCGAAGTTTTCGGCCAGTACGGGGCAGGCACCTTCGCGGCCGCGGACGATCTGTTCGCCCACCATCTGGCTGCGCTGGCGGACCTCGCTGGACTTCGACCCGCCGGGGAGCGGTCCGGCTGATGGGCCGCCCCACCCGGGAACCGCCGCCGTGCCTGGGGTTCTGTCCCCCTCTGTTGCCGACCGGCGCTGCTCGATAGACTGCCCCTGCGCCTGCCTGGGCGCGCCGATGCTTCCGGGAAGGATCCAACCATGTCCGAAAACAACGAGTTCGACCGAGCGGCAGCGGAACCCGAGGACGAGCCCGCGGAGGGCCAGTATGTGGAGGGCGACTACGGCTCGGCGGGCACCGCGGGGGAGAACCCGCCCGAGGCGGTAGAAGGCGAATACCCCACCGGAGACTATGGTGCGGCCGGCGTCAGCGGCGCCACCGCCGTCGGCCTCGAGGAAGGAGCCTACTCCGAGGGGGACTACGGAGACGCGGGTGTCAGCAGCAGCGCCGCCGACGAGGACCGCGCGTATCCGAATGGGGACCGTGCTGCCGCTGGCGCAACAAGCGCTCGGTCCGCGGCCGGCGAAGAGGGCGAGTATCCGGAAGGCGACTATGGCGCCGCCGGCGATGCGGGTGCCCGGAGGACTGACGGCAGCGTGGACGAAGAAGCTCCGGCGCGCGACGATTCCGACGATTCCACCGGCGAAACTGGCCGCGGAGACCGGTAAGCGACCTACTTCGCGTTCAGCGAACAGACAGGGTTTCGAAGCTTCGCGGTGACCGAAGATGCCCGGAATTCCGGGAAGGAGTGGCCTCCGGGAACTGCCATGTGTAATCCCGGAATCCCAAGTTGAGCGCACATCACTCAACCTTGGATTGACTTTGATCCGACGCGCGGTAAAGTTGAGTGCAGATCACTCAACAGCGGTTGGATCCTTTGGGTCCGCAGCCATTCCGGCAAGTTTCCCAGGAAAAAGAAGGAAGCAACACATGTCACGTGCAGTAGGTATTGACCTCGGAACGACCAACTCCGTCGTCTCAGTTCTCGAAGGTGGCGAGCCCACCGTCATTGCCAACGCCGAGGGTGGCCGCACCACTCCGTCGGTTGTTGCATTCTCCAAGTCCGGCGAAGTGCTCGTGGGTGAAATCGCCAAGCGCCAGGCGGTCAACAACATTGACCGCACCATTGCCTCCGTCAAGCGCCACATGGGCACCGACTGGAGCGTCGCCATTGACGACAAGAAGTACACGGCGCAGGAAATCTCCGCGCGTATCCTCATGAAGCTCAAAAACGACGCCGAGTCATACTTGGGTGAAAAGGTCACCGACGCCGTGATCACCGTCCCCGCGTACTTCAACGACGCCGAGCGCCAGGCGACCAAGGAAGCCGGCGAAATCGCGGGCCTCAAGGTTCTCCGCATCGTCAACGAGCCCACCGCGGCCGCCCTGGCCTACGGACTGGACAAGGGCAAGGAAGACGAGCTCATCCTCGTGTTCGACCTCGGCGGCGGAACCTTCGACGTTTCCCTGCTCGAAGTGGGCAAGGACGAGGACGACTTCTCCACGATCCAGGTCCGTTCCACCGCTGGTGACAACCGCCTCGGCGGCGACGACTGGGACCAGCGCGTTGTCGACTACCTGCTGAACCAGCTCAAGGTCAAGGGCATCGACCTGTCCAAGGACAAGATCGCCCTGCAGCGCCTGCGTGAGGCCTCCGAGCAGGCCAAGAAGGAGCTCTCCTCCTCCTCCAGCACCAACGTCTCCCTGCAGTACCTCTCCGTCACCCCCGACGGCCCGGTGCACCTGGACGAGCAGCTGACCCGCGCCAAGTTCCAGGACCTCACCAAGGACCTGCTCGAGCGCACCAAGAAGCCGTTCCACGACGTCATCAAGGAAGCCGGCATCAAGCTTTCCGAGATCGACCACATCGTGCTGGTCGGCGGCTCCACCCGTATGCCGGCCGTCTACGACCTGGTCAAGGAACTCGCCGGCGGCAAGGAGCCGAACAAGGGCGTCAACCCGGATGAGGTCGTCGCCGTCGGCGCCGCCCTGCAGGCCGGTGTCCTGAAGGGCGAGCGCAAGGACGTCCTCCTGATCGACGTCACCCCGCTTTCCCTCGGCATTGAGACCAAGGGCGGCATCATGACGCACCTGATCGAGCGCAACACGGCCATTCCGACCAAGCGCTCCGAAACCTTCACCACGGCGGATGACAACCAGCCGTCCGTGTCCATCCAGGTCTTCCAGGGCGAGCGCGAGTTCACCCGCGACAACAAGCCGCTGGGCACCTTCGAGCTGACCGGGATCGCTCCGGCACCGCGCGGCGTGCCGCAGGTCGAGGTCACCTTCGACATCGACGCCAACGGCATCGTCCACGTCTCCGCGAAGGATAAGGGCACCGGCAAGGAACAGTCCATGACCATCACCGGCGGTTCCAGCCTCTCCAAGGAAGACATCGACCGCATGGTCAAGGACGCCGAGGAGCACGCAGCAGAGGACAAGGCCCGCCGCGAGGCAGCCGACACCCGCAACACTGCCGAGCAGTTGGCCTACTCCGTGGACAAGCTGATCGCGGACAACGCCGACAAGCTGCCCGAAGAGGTCAAGACTGAGGTCAAGGCCGACGTCGACGCCCTCAAGGCCGCCCTCGAAGGCACCGACGACGCAGCCGTGAAGACCGCGTTTGAGAAGCTGCAGGCTTCCCAGACCAAGCTCGGCGAGGCCATCTACGCCCAGGCAGGTTCCCCGGACGGCGCCACCGGCGCCCAGGGTGCACCCGAAGGTGAGAAGGCAGCCGGCACCGACGAGGACATCGTCGACGCCGAAATCGTTGACGAAGACGAGAAGAAGTAATCATGCCCCATCACGGTAACGAAGAAGAGCACGGTTCTTCCGAGAGCCGTCGCGACGCTGAACAGCGGGAGAACGAGCCGCAGAAGCCGATCATCCACGACAACCGCAAGGTTGATCCGAAGACCGGCCAGGCCCGGCACCCCGACCAGGAACGCGCAGCCGCCGGGGACTCTGATTCCGGTGACGCCCTGTCACAGGCGGAGGACATCCTCAACAGTGTTGAGGTCCCGGCCGCGGAGTCCGTGGCCCAGGGCGCCGACGGTGCGGTGGCGGAGGAGCTCAGGAATGACCTTCGCCGCCTGCAGGCCGAGTACGTCAACTACCGCAAGCGGGTCGAACGCGACCGTGCCGTGGCGGGGGAGATGGCCGTCATCGGCGTCCTGAACTCCCTGCTGCCGGTACTGGACGACGTCGACGCCGCCCGGCAGCACGGGGACCTCACGGACGGCCCGTTCGCCGCGATCGCCGCGAAGCTGGAGAACGCGCTGAAGACGTACGGTCTGGTGCGTATCGCCGAGACCGGCGTGGAGTTCGACCCGACAATCCACGAGGCGCTCATTCAGCAGCCCGGCCCGGATGTCGAGATCGACACCGTCAGCCAGGTCCTGCGCTCGGGCTACAGGTCCGGTGACCGGGTCCTTCGGGCGGCACAGGTCATCGTGGCTGTCCCGGCGTAAAAACGTCCGGCGCTACGCCGGATAGGGGGCGGTGCCCGCTCCGCGGTGCCCTCCACACCGCCGCCCCCTATCCGGCCTCCGCGCCAGCGCGTTACTCGCCTTAACTCTTTGTATTTGAAAGGAAACGCCATTGGCTAGCCAGGACTGGGTGGACAAGGACTTTTACAAGATCCTTGGAATCGCCAAGGACGCTTCCGACGCCGACATCAAAAAGGCCTACCGGAAGCTCGCGCGGCAGCACCACCCGGACACCAACGCGGGCAACGCTGCTTCGGAGCGGAAGTTCAAGGACATCTCCGAGGCCTATTCCGTACTCTCCGACCCCGACGAGCGGCAGCAGTATGACGCCATCCGGGCCATGGGCGGCGGAGCCCGGTTCGCTCCGGGCGGCGGTGGCGGCGCCGGCGGGGCTGGCTTCGAAGACCTCTTCGGCGGGCTCTTCACAGGTGCCGGGGGACGGCACTCCGGCGGCTACAGCACGGCCGGCGGCATTCCCCCCGAGTTCGCCGACCTCTTCGGCGGTGGCGGCTTCGGCGGCGGAGGCCAGTCCTTCCAGCGCCCGCCGCAAAAAGGTGCGGACCGGACGGCGTCGACCTCCATTTCCTTCGCGGGATCCATCCGCGGCACAACCATCGGCCTGCGTGAACCCGACGGCGAAGTCATCGACGTGCGGGTCCCGGCCGGGATCAAGGACGGACAGAAAGTCCGGGTCCGAGGCAAGGGCCAGTACGGACCGGCCGGCAACGGGGACCTGATGGTTACCGTCTCGGTGAAACCGCACGATTTCTACGTCCGCGACGGCGACAACCTGCGCATCCACGTCCCGGTCACCTTCCCGGAGGCAGCCCTGGGCGCCGACATCGAGGTTCCGACCATCGACGGCGACAAGGTCCGGGTACGGGTCCCCGCCGGCACTCCGCCGGGCCGCACGCTCCGCGTCAAGGGACGCGGCGTCAAGCACTCGAAGGCCACCGGTGACCTGCTGGTGACCATCGACGTCGCCGTCCCAAGGAAGCTGAACAAGGAAGCCGAGGAAGCCGTCCAGGCCTTCGCCGCGGCCACCGCCGGCGAGGACGTCCGCGCCGAACTGGCAGCCAAGGCCCGGCTCTAGGAACGGACGCCCCGCCATGGCCATCGAGTTCGACTTCGACCAGCCGATCTTCGTGATCTCCGTCGCCGCGCAGTTGGCGGACATGCACCCGCAGACGCTGCGGCAGTATGACCGGCTGGGGATCGTCTCGCCGAGCCGCGCCCCCGGCAAGTCCCGCCGCTATTCGCAGCGGGACGTCAACATGCTACGCGAGGTGCAGCGGCTCTCGCAGGAGGGCGTCTCGCTGGAGGGCATCAAGCGGATCCTCCAGTTGGAGAACCAGGTCGCAGCACTGCAGCGGCGCGTCACCGAACTGAGTGAAGAGCTCGAACGACGCCCCCGCAGCGTGGAGTCCCGCATCTTCGCTGCCGGGCCCGCGGGCGATGTCGTCAGCCTGGTCCGGGGCAAGCGCCCCCGGGCGCGTTCCCAGGCCGTCGTCGTGTGGAGACCGCGGAACAGCGAGTGACGCAGCACGCTGGGCGTTCCGTCCCCTCCACGTAGTCCGCGGTGTCTTCCACGTAGTCCAGGGCTGCCGGAGCGAGTACGCACGCCCCGCAACCGGGTAGTGCTGACCGGAAAGACGGGTACAGCGTTTGCGTGACATCAGTGCGGCACGACCGTTTGAATTGTCCTGGCAGGAAAGGCTGGCGCCAGAGCCAGCCAAGCAGCGAGGACAGCCGGGGGGCACCGCATGTTAGATCCATTGACGCCGGGTAAATCAGCGCCTGGACCCGCAACGATCGCGGACAGGCTATGAACTCCGGGCTCCACACCCTGGTAATGTTCGCGGGATCCTTGACGGGCTCAGTCCTGTTGTCCCTCGGCCAGGCAATCGTCGTCGTCTGTGTCTGCTTCGACATGGTCCGCGCCCTCTCCGTGCCGCGGTCCCACCGCCGCTACGTGGCAAACACCGTCTTCGCCACACTGGCCTGGCCATCGATCCTGATCTGTGCGGTGAGTGTGCTGATCGACGCAGCCAGCGGGACGTGGCAGGACGTTGCCGGTGGAGTCTTCATGATGGTCATGGTGATCTACCGGTGGCGCAACGGCGGTGACGAGGACAGCTGGTGGAAGGGGCGGGGCAAGAAACTGGCCACGTGGTTCCGGAACCAGACGTCCTCCCGGTCCGCGACCGTGCCGGCTGCTGCCTGAGCCAAGCAACGCGGGGTCACTCCGCGCCCATCCCAGGTGGATTTACCGGCGCTAGCTGACCCCGCGTTGAGTAGTCAGTAGCTGGCGGGGGTGCCGCCGTCGAGGTCCTGGACGTACTTGGCGGCGAGGGCTTCGGAGCCTCGGGCCAACAGGGCGACGTCGGCGCCCACGAGGACGAAGTTGGCACCGTTGGCCAGATAGCGGCGGGCGGTATCGGGATTGAAGGCGTTCACGCCGGCGGGTTTCCCGGCCGCCTTGGCAGCGGCCAGGCAATGCTCGACGGCGGTGCGCACCTCCTCGTGTTCCTGCTGCCCCAGCAGGCCCATCGACGCCGCAAGGTCGGACGGGCCCAGGAAGATGGCGTCGACGCCGTCGACCGACAGGATGCCCTCCACCGCTTCCACGGCCGCGCCGGATTCGATCTGGACCGTGACGCTGATGGTTTCACCGGCCCGGGCCAGGTAATCGGGAATCCGGTTCCAGCGCGCGGCGCGGGCCAAGGCAGAACCCACCCCGCGCACGCCCTGCGGCGGGTAGCGGGTTGCCGCCACCGCGGCTTCCGCCTCGGCCATGGAATTGACCATCGGGATCAGCAGATTCTGGACGCCCAGGTCCAGGTACTGCTTGATCACCACGGTGTCGTTCACAGGCGGCCGGACCAGGGTGTGGATCGGATAACCGTGGATGGCCTGGAGCTGGGCGAGGACGGATTCGAGGCCGTTGGGGCTGTGTTCGGCGTCGACCAGGAGCCAGTCCAGGCCGGATCCGGCGCAGAGCTCGGCCACCAGAGGGCTGCCCGAGCACACCCACATCCCTGCCAGCGGGCGGTTCGCCGCCGCCAGGGCATCCCGGAAGGTGTTCTGGGGTTCTATTCGAAGCGGCATGTCACAACTCCCAGTGGTCCGTAGTCTGCGTGGACGGTGTCGCCCTTGTACACCCACATCGGTCGGGTGAAGGAGCCGGCCAGGATGATGTCGCCGGCCTTCATGCTGTCCCCGTGCGCGGCGATTTTGTTGGCCAGCCAGTGCACCCCGTTTGCCGGGTGGTCAAGGACGCCGGCGGCGACACCGGTTTCCTCCACGGTCTGGTTCTTGTACAGGATGGCCGAGACCCAGCGGAGGTCCACGGCGTCCGGCTTCACCGGGTTGCCGCCGATCACCATGGCCCCCATGGCGGCGTTGTCCGAGATGGTGTCCACGATGGTCCGGCCCTCCATCTCGATCCGGGAGTCCAGGATCTCCAGGGCCGGAACCACGTAGTCGGTGGCCCGCAGGACATCAAAGATGGTGCAGCCGGGGCCTTTGAGCGCGTCTTTGAGGACAAACGCCAGCTCCACCTCGACCCGGGGGTGGGTGTACTGGTCCCACTCCACCGAGCAGCCGGTCTCCAGCACCATGTCATCGAAAATGGCGCCGTAGTCCGGTTCGGTGATGCCGGTGGCAGCCTGCATTGCCTTCGACGTGAGGCCGATCTTGCGGCCCACCAGCGTCCGGCCGGCTTCCTCGTTGCGGCGCCGCCACAACTGCTGCACCGCGTAGGAGTCCTCCACCGTCATGTCCGGGTAGCGGGCCGTCAGGCGGGGGATAGGTTTCCGGTTGCGGCCGGCTTCGACCAGTTCGTCCGCGATGGCCTCGATCGTCTTGGCGTCCAGCATGGCTACAGCTGCGCCCCGAGCTTGAAGCCTGTCCGGTCCCCGTCGGGGTTTCCGTCCTTGCGGGTGTAGGAGAAGCCGTCGGCGCCCACGGTCACCGCCATTTCGCTCTTCTCTTCGCGCTCGATGACGGGCTGGGGATTGCCGTCGAGGTCCAGGACCAGGGAGGCCTCGGTGTACCAGGACGGGACCACGGGGTTGCCCCACCAGTCGCGGCGCTGGTTGTCGTGGACGTCCCAGGTGATGACCGGGTTGTCCGGGTCGCCGGTGTAGTAGTCCTGGGTGTAGATCTCCACGCGGTGGCCGTCCGGATCCAGGATGTAGAGGTAGAAGGCATTGGAGACGCCGTGCCGGCCGGGGCCGCGTTCGATCCGGTCCGAGATGCGCAGGGCGCCCATCTTGTCGCAGATCTGGATGATGTTGTGCTTCTCGTGCGTGGCAAACGCGATGTGGTGCATCCGCGGGCCGTTGCCGCCGGTCAGGGCGGTGTCGTGCACGGTCTGCTTGCGGTGCATCCAGGCCGCGTAGGTCACGCCGTCGGAATCCTGGATGTCCTCCGAGACGCGGAAGCCCAGGTCCTCCAGGTATTTCCGGCCGCGGGGAACGTCCGGGGTGACCTGGTTGAAGTGGTCCAGCCGGACCAGTTCGCCGGCGGAGTAGAGGTCGTAGCGCTGCGTGAGCCGCTCGACATGCTCCACCTCGTAAAAGAACTCGTAAGGGAAGCCCAGCGGATCCTCCACCCGGACGGCGTCGCCGATGCCCTTGGTAAAGCCATCCTTGCGCCGTTCGGTGCGGCAGCCCAGTTCCTTGTAGTAGGCCTCGGCGGCGTCCACCTCAGCAGGTGACTTCACCCGGTAGGCGAAGGCCGCGACGGCGGCGATGGGTCCCTTGCGGAGCACCAGATTGTGGTGGATGAACTCCTCGAGGGACCGCAGGTAGATGTTGTTCTCGTCCTCCTCGGTGACGTGCAGGCCCAGCAGGTCCACGTAGAACGCGCGGGACTTGGCGAGGTCGGTGACCACAATTTCCATGTAGGCGCAGCGGACAATGTCCGGTGCCGGAACGGAGGGGGTGGGGACAAAGTTGGTCATGATGCTCTCTCTTCTTTGAAAGGGGGTGGAGGATTAGCTGTCGCCAGCGGCGGCGGAGTCTTCGACGCTGCCGAACTTCGGCGTGTGGACGGTGCCGAGGGTGATGTGGACAGCCTGCTGGTCGGTGTAGAAGTCGATCGAGCGGTAGCCGCCCTCGTGTCCCAGCCCGGAGGCCTTGACCCCGCCGAAAGGGGTGCGGAGGTCGCGGACGTTGTGGCTGTTGAGCCAGACCATGCCGGCCTCGACGTTCTGCGAGAAGTTGTGCGCCCGGGTCAGGTTCTGGGTCCAGATGTAGGCGGCCAGCCCGTACCGGGTGTTGTTGGCCAGGGCCAGTGCTTCCTCGTCGCTGTCGAACGGGGTGATCGCGACGACCGGGCCGAAGATCTCCTCCTGGAAGATCCGGGCATCCGGGGCGACGTCGGCGAAAACGGTCGGCGCGATGTAGTTGCCCTCGGGCAGGTGGGCCGGGCGGCCGCCGCCGGCCAGCAGCCGTCCTTCGGACTTGCCGATCTCCACGTAGGAGGCGACCTTGGCGTAGTGCTCCGGGTGGACCAGGGCGCCGACCTCGGTCTTGGGGTCGTGCGGGTCACCGACGACGATGTTTTTGGCGCGGGCGGCGTACTTGTCGCAGAATTTCTCATACACGCCGCGCTCCACCAGGATCCGGGAGCCGGCGGTGCAGCGCTCGCCGTTGAGTGAGAAGACCCCGAACAGTGCGGAGTCGATTGCGGCGTCCAGGTCCGCGTCGGCGAACACGACGCACGGGGACTTGCCGCCGAGTTCCATGGAGAGGCCCTTGAGGTTTTCCGCGGCATTGCGGAAAATCGTCTGGCCGGTGGTGGTTTCGCCGGTGAAGGAGATCAGCGGAACGTCCGGGTGCTTCACCAGCGCGTCGCCGGCTTCCTCGCCGAGGCCGTTGACGAGGTTGAACACGCCGTCGGGCAGCCCGGCGTCCTTGAAGATCTGCGCCCACAGCGAGGCCGACAGCGGGGTGAACTCGGCGGGTTTGAGCACCACACAGTTGCCGGTTGCCAGCGCCGGCGCCAGCTTCCAGGACTCGAGCATGAACGGGGTGTTCCAGGGCGTGATCAGGCCGGCGACGCCAATCGGCTTGCGGTTGACGTAGTTGATCTGCGCGCCCGGGACCTTCATGGCGTCGTCGAACTGGGCCACGATCAGGTCAGCGAAGAACCGGAAGTTCTCCGCCGCCCGGAGCGCCTGGCCCTTGGCCTGGGTGATCGGCAGGCCGGTGTCGAACGTTTCCAGCTCGGCCAGACGCGCCTCCTGTGCCTCGACGGCGTCGGCGATCCTGTTCAGGACGCGGGCGCGTTCGCGCGGCTTCATCCGCGGCCACGGCCCGGTGGTGAAGGCCTTGCGCGCAGCGGCGACGGCGAGGTCGATGTCCTCTTTCTGGCCGGCGGCGGCGGTGGCGTAGTTGGTGTTGGAGACCGGATCCAGCACCTCAAAGGTCGCCCCGCCCACCGAATCAACGAATTCGCCGTTGATGTAGTGCTGGATGCGGGTGGGAAGGTCCCGCGGGACGTAATGGGTTGAAGCCTCTTCGGCAGTGAAGGTCATTGTTTTTTCCTGTCTGGTATTGCATCGCGGGGTCACCTACGGCCCATGCGGGGCCGGTTAATGGGCGCTAGGTGACCCCGTGTTGCTTTGGGCGAGGTAGGCGTCCAGAGTGGCGGAGCGGTGCAGTCGGGCGGCTTTTTCGATTTCGTCGGCGCTGGCGCCGGACTCGATGAGCCGGAGCAGTGCCTCGTGTTCGTCCACCGATTCGTGGGCGCGGCGGGGGACGAAGCGGAACGTGGAGGACCGCAGCGACGCCAGCCGGTTCCAGCCCCGGTGGACGAGGTCCAGGATGTGGGGGTTGGGGCAGTGTTCGAAAAGGATGCTGTGGAAGTCCTGGTTCAGCCGGGTGAACCGGACGGGGTCGAAGTGCTGCAGGCACTCCCGCAACTCGTCGTTGACGGCCCGGGCGCGGGCCACGTCCGCCGGCCCGATCAGTGGAGCGGACAGGGCCGTGGCGGCGCCCTCGACGATGCTGAGGGTCTGCATTGTGTAGAGGTATTCGGTGGGGTCGATCCCGGCGACGGTGGCTCCGACGTTCCGCTCGAAGGTCACCAGGCCCTCGGCTTCGAGCCGGCGGATGGCTTCGCGGACCGGCACCACACTGACACCCAAATCCTCGGCGATCTTCGCCAGCACCAGCCGGTAGCCGGGGGAGTAGGTCCCGTTCACGATCCGGGCCTTGACGGCCGCGTAGGCCTGCTCGGATTTGCTGCCTGGGTGCGCGGCGGGGTGCGTGCCGCTGTGCGTGCCGGTGGCGCTGGCGGTGTCAGTCATTGGCTTTGCCTGCCTCCCATTCCTCGTAGCGGGTCCGCCATTCGGCGTTCAAGGGGTACAGGCCGTCCACGCTGTGACCCTGCTGCACCATCTCGGCGATGAAGACCTCCTCGCGTTCCTGGGCGATCGAATCGTCTGCGAGTTCCTCGGCCAGCGCCGGCGGGATCACCAGGATGCCGTCCGCGTCGGCCACGATGATGTCCCCGGGCTGCACGGTGGTGCCGCCGCAGGCGATCGTGATGTCGGTGTCCCACGGGATGTGCCGGCGGCCCAGCACTGCGGGGTGCGGGTTGGCATAGTAGGTGGGCATGTCCATCGCGGCCACGGCGGAGAAGTCGCGGACACCGCCGTCGGTGATGACGGCGGCGGCGCCGCGGACCTGGGCGCGGAGGGCCAGAATGTCGCCGATCGTGCCCGTGCCCTTTTCGCCGCGGGCCTCCATCACCAGGATTTCGCCCTCGTTGACCGAATCGATGGCCTTCTTCTGGGCGTTGAAGCCGCCGCCGTGGGTCTTGAAGAGGTCCTCGCGGTTGGGCACGTAGCGCAGGGTCCGGGCCAGGCCCACGATCCGCCGGTCCGGACGGGTGGAGGTGAGGCCGTCGATGCTGACGTTGTTCAGGCCGCGCTTGCGCAGCTGGGAGGACAGGGTTGCCGTGCAGACGCTTTCGAGCTTCGCCTTCAGCGCGGGCGACAGGACATGCCCGACGGCGGCGGCCGCAGCCTCCGCTGACTGGACATGCCCGACGGCGGCGAGCCCGGCCGCTTCACGCGAGCCGTAGGCTTCCTCCCGCTGCAGGTCATCGGTCCGGGGCTGCGCGCCGAAGTCAGCGAACGGCGTCGTGCCTTCCGCCACCCGGGTGACCAGCCTGCCGCTGGAGGGGCCGCCGGAACCGGCGCCACCCGCCGTCGCACTTTCAGCGTTGGCGTCAACGGTGCTGACTTCAACCTCGACGACGTCGCCCGGCTTGGCCACGGAGGCCCCGGCGGGGGTGCCGGTGAGGATGATGTCGCCTTCCTCGAGGGTCAGCAGCTGGGACAGGTCAGCGACCAGGCGGGCAAACGGGAACAGCAGGTCCCCGGTGGTGTCGTCCTGGACCAGTTCGCCGTTGTGCCAAGTGCGGATCCGCAGCTGGGCCGGGTCGACGGCGTCCGCGGCGATCAGTCCCGGGCCCACGGGCGTGAAGCCGTCGCCGCCCTTGGACCGGAGGTTGGAGCCCTTGTCGGCGTAGCGGAGGTCGTAGACGCCGAGGTCGTTGCTCGCCGTGATCCACTCGACGTGGCTCCACGCCTCCTCAACGCCCACCCGGCGGGCGGGCTTGCCGATGATCAGGGCGATCTCGCCTTCGTAGCCGAGGAGTTCGCAGCCGGCAGGACGCTCAACTGTTGAACCGCTGACCGCCAGGGAGGACGATGGCTTCAGGAAATACGACGGCTGCTCAGGGGTACGGCCACGCTGGGCTGCCCTGCTGGGGTAGTTGATATGCACCGCGATGACCTTGCGGGCCGCGGCCAGGGTGCGGTCGGTGACCTGTTCCAAAGGGTGCTCCTCATCGAGTACGAAATCGTATACGAAAACTATTGCCCAGGAACCGGGTCACGTCAACCCCTTGTTTGCGGGAGTTTTTCCGACACTTGTAAGCCACGTCATATCTGCCGTACAGTTTGGATTGAAGATAAAAGTTCTATTATCGAACATTGCGTTCTAATATCGAACACCGAACCTGGCGCCAGTCCGCCACACCACGAAGTGCCACACAGCGAAGTGAGGAAAGCCCGTGCAGTTCCACCACCACGGTTACGTATCCGGTGACCCGCGAGTCCAGCCAGCCGCCGGCGTCGGCATCGACCGGCCCACCCAGCTTCCCGACGAGGTCGACGTGCTCATTGTGGGCACCGGGCCGGCGGGCGTTGTCACTGCCGCGCAGCTGTCGCAGTTCCCGGGCATCACCACGCGGATTGTGGAGCGCCGCGGCGGGCGGCTCCCCATCGGCCAGGCCGACGGAATCCAGGCCCGCAGTGTCGAGACCTTCCAGGCTTTCGGCTTTGCCGAGCGGATCATCGCCGAGGCGTACCGCATCACCGAGATGGCGTTCTGGAAGCCGGAACCGGCCGACCCGTCCCGGATCGTCCGTGGCGCCCGCGCCGTGGACGACACGACAGGGATCAGCGAGTTCCCGCACCTCATCGTCAACCAGGCCCGCGTGCTGGACTACTTCGCTGAGTTCATGGCGAACTCGCCCACCCGGATGTCGCCGGACTACGGGCTGGAGTTCCGGAGCCTGGAGATCGCCGACGAGGGGGAGTACCCCGTCACCGTCACCCTCGTCCACACGGCCGGTCCTGACGAGGGCCGGGAGCGCATTGTCCGGGCGAAGTACGTCGTCGGCGCGGATGGCGCCAAGAGCAAAGTGCGGGATTCGATCGGCTGCACCCTCGCGGGCGACCAGGCGAACCACGCCTGGGGAGTGATGGACGTCCTTGCGGTCACGGACTTCCCGGACATCCGCACCAAGTGCGCCATCCAGTCGGGAACGGGCGGAAGCATCCTGCTGATCCCGCGCGAAGGCGGTTTCCTCTTCCGGATGTACGTTGATCTGGGCGAGGTCGGCCCGGATGACAAGGGCGCGGTGCGCAGCACCAGCATCGAACAGATCATCGCCCACGCCAACGAGATCCTCCACCCCTATACCCTAGACGTGCGCAATGTTGCCTGGCACAGCGTGTACGAGGTCGCCCACCGTCTCACTGACCGGTTCGACGACGTCCTGCCGGACCAGATCGGCACGCGCACGCCGCATGTGTTCATCACCGGCGACGCATGCCACACGCACAGCGCCAAGGCCGGCCAGGGCATGAACGTCTCCATGCAGGACGGCTTCAACCTGGGCTGGAAGCTCGGGCACGTGCTTGAGGGCCGCAGCCCGGAGAGCCTGCTGTCCACCTACTCGGCCGAGCGCCAGGTCATCGCGAAGAACCTCATCGACTTCGACAAGGAGTGGTCGACGATGATGGCAAAGAAGCCCGAGGAGTTCGACAGCCCCTCGGAGCTCGAGGACTTCTACGTGCGCACCGCCGAGTTCCCGGCCGGGTTCATGACGGAGTACACGCCGTCCATGCTCACCGCCGAGGCCGCCCATCAGGACCTGGCCACCGGTTTTCCCATCGGCAAGCGCTTCAAGTCTGCGCAGGTTGCGCGTGTCTGCGACACCAACCCGATGCACCTGGGCCACCATGCAACGGCGGACGGGCGGTGGCGCATCTACGTTTTCGCCGACGCCGCAGCGGCCGGTGCCCAGTCACCCACCGCGGACTTCGCCGAGTGGATTGCGAACGCGACGGACTCGCCAATCGCTGCAACCCCCAAGGGGGCTGACCGTGACGCGTGGTTCGACGTGAAAGTGATCTACCAGCAGGACCACACGGGCGTCGACATCGGCGCTGTTCCCCCGGCGTTCAAACCGCTGGTGGGGCCCTTCCAGCTCACGGACTACGAGAAGGTCTACGCCACCGATCCAAGTTCGGACATCTTCGAGCTGCGCGGCCTCGACCGCGGCGGTGTTGTCGTGGTGGTACGCCCGGACCAGTACGTGGCGAACGTCCTGCCCCTGTCGGCGACGGCAGAACTCGGCGCGTTCTTCGCGCCGCTCCTGCAGGGAGGCCGCCGGGCCCCCGAGTTCCAGGATCACGCGGGCTAAGCGCCGGGACAGGCACCCGCCCACGCTCGTGTAATTTCGTGGCTCAGCCCGATTCCGCTGCGGAAGACGTCCCATGACACGGCAAAGGTAAAGCGCTACGGGTATACCCGCAGCGCTTTACCTTTTGCGCGTCACCAGCCCGGATCCGCAGCGAAATTACTGCTTGTACGCTGCGTCGAAGGAAGTGTTCGACGCCGGCAAGCCGCACTTTTTGTGCGCGGCGAGGCCCTCAGCTCGTGGCGGCCTGCCCGCTCCGGTAACCGGCGGCGGCATAGACGCCCAAAATGCGCACTTCGGTGGTGAAGAAGTCCAGCTCCTCAAGGGCCAGTCGCACGGGCAGGTCCTCGGGATGGCCTTCGACGTCGGCCATGAACATGGTGGCAGCAAACTCGTTGCCCACCATGTAGCTTTCCAGCCTTGTCATGTTCACGCCGTTCGTGGCAAACCCGCCAAGCGCCTTGAAGAGTGCGGAGGGCACGTTCCGGACTCGGAATAGCAGGCTTGTCACAGCCGCTTCCGGCAATGCTTCCCGGGACAGCAGTTCCTTTTCCGGTGCCAGGACCACGAACCGGGTGGTGTTTGACGGGTCATCCTCCACCCGCGAGGCCAGCACCTCCAAGCCGTAGATCCGGGCCGCGAGCGGGGGAGCGAGGGACAGCTTGGCCGGATCGTTCCACTCCCGCACTTCACGGGCAGAACCGGCGGTATCCCCGGCAATAACAGGCTTCAGGCCGGCATTGCGGATCAACTTGCGGCACTGGCCCAGGGCGTGGATGTGGCTGTGGACCTCAGTGGCACCCTCGATGGTGCTGCCCGGGATGCCCAACAGGTCGAAATGGATCGGAAGAAAGTACTCGCCCACTATCTGCAGACGGGATAGTGGCAGCAGGATGTGGATGTCAGCCACGCGGCCGGCGATCGAGTTCTCAATGGGGATCATGGCCAGCGCAGCTTCGCCGCCGGAAACCAGCTCTAAGGCATCCTCGAAGCTGGCGCACGGGACGCTTTCCAGCTCGGGAAACATCTGTGCGCAGGCAATATTGGAATTGGCGCCGGGCTCACCCTGGTACGCAATTTTCTGGACCATGGTCGGTATGTTTTCATGCCGGGAGCCTAGGTAACCAAACGGCTCGCGTTCAGCGTCACAAGTCGGGGGTTTCGCGACGGTCAGCGCCAGTCAGATGCTGCGACGACGGAGGCCGGGGCACCCCCGGCCTCCGTCGTCGCAGGTTACCCCTGGCCCGTCAGCCGTTGATGACCTGCGGCACGCCCAGAGCCTTGAGTCCTTCGACGCCGAACTCAAGGCCGTAGCCGGACTGCTTGGCGCCGCCGAAAGGGACCCTCGGGTCAACGGCGCCGTGCTTGTTGATCCAGACCGTGCCGGCCTGGATGCGGGCGGCGACTTTGCGGGCCGCAGCCGAATCGGCGGACCAGACTGAGGCGCCGAGTCCCACGTCCAGGGCGTTGGCCATCGTCACTGCTTCGTCCACGGTGTTGTAGCGGATGATGGGCAGTGCGGGACCGAACTGTTCCTCGGCCACCAGGGGATTGTCGTTTTCGATGTCGGCCACCAGGGTGGCGGGGTAGAAGTAGCCGGGCTGGTCCGTGTCTGGGTTTCCGCCGAGAAGTACCTTGGCCCCGGAATCGCGGGCGGCCTCAACCAGCCGGGCCACGATGTCGAACTGCTGCTTGTTCTGGAGCGGGCCGAGCACATTGGCCTCATCCAGTCCTACGCCCATGGGCATCGCGGCGGCGACGGCGGTGAGTTCCTCACAGACTTCATCGTAGATGTCGCTGTGGACATACAAGCGCTTGAGGGCGGCGCAGGTCTGGCCGGTGTTGATGAAGGCGCCCCAAAAGAGCCCCTCGGCGATCGCCTTGGGGTCGGCGTCGGGCAGGACGATGCCGGCGTCGTTGCCGCCGAGCTCCAGGGTGAGCCGTTTGACGGTGTCGGCGGACGACCTGATAATCGCCTTACCTGTGGCGGTGGAACCGGTGAACATCACCTTGCCGATCGCGGGGTGTTCGGCCAGTCGGACGCCGACGTCGCGGCCGCCGGCGACGACCGTGAGCAGGCCTTCGGGAAGCTCCTCGTTGAGGACCTTCGCCAGGGCGAGGACGCTGAGCGGGGTGTGTTCCGAGGGCTTGACCACCACGGCATTGCCCATTCGGAGGGCCGGTGCGATCTGCCAAGTCGTGATCATCATGGGCCAGTTCCAGGGCCCGATCGCCCCGACGACGCCGATGGGCCGGTAGTGCAGTTCGGCGCGGGTTTCGCCGTCGTCCACTACGGTTTCCGGGTCTAGCGGGGTGCTTGCGGCGGTGCGGAGCCAGGCGGCGCAAGCACCGACCTCGAACCGCGCATTGGGGCCGTTCAGAGGTTTGCCCTGCTCGCGGGAGAGCAGGCGGGCGAGCTCCTCGGCCGAGCGTTCGACGGCGTCAGCCGCCCTTAGCAGTACGGCGCTCCGCGCGTCGTGGCCGAGTGCCGCCCACGCGGGTTGGGCAGCAGCGGCCGCGGCAACTGCGCGATCCAGGTCCTCCAGGGTGTGCACTGGCGCGTTGCCGACGATGGCGCCGGTGGCGGGGTCAAGGATCGTCCGGGTTTCGCTGGCATCCGGGGTGATCGAGGCAAGGAGGGCGTCGTACGTTTCCATGGGGTACTCCACTTCGAGTAATTGATGCGCGGGGTTATTGAAGCGCTCGGGTGTTTAGGCGCGGGGCGGTGTGGCACTGGCTGCTTACAGAGCGGCCGTACCGTCATGTCCGACTGTCCTCCGGTGCGGGCGTGCAGTCTTGTCTTTGCGCGAACGGCATTTGACACACTGCGAAGGATCGAGCGGCCTTAATTGCCGTTGCGCTGAGGAACAACAACCGATCGCTGATCGACAAAAGGGTGACGGGCGTCACCTGCGAAGCTGGATTGCGCGGTGCAGGAACCTCCGTACCCCAGACCGCAATTTCCCCGACTCCTGACCGTAAGAAGGATCCGATGAGTATTTCAAAATCCGAGCCCCGGACCGCGGAAGCCAGTCCCCGCGAGGAGCACTCCACAGCGCTGCGCGCCGGCAGCGTCGGCGTCATGGGCATTCTCTTCTTTGTTTTGTCCGCCCAAGCGCCGCTTACCGGAATCGTCGGGGCCTCACCGCTGGCCGCAGCCCTCGGCAACGGTCCCGGAGCGCCCGGGGCGTATCTGGTGGTGGGTATAGTCATCGTGATCTTCGCCGTCGGGTTCGTTGCGATGAGCCGCAAGATCCAGGCGAACGGCGCCTTCTACGCCTATGTGACGGCCGCTTTTGGGCGCAAGACCGGAGCGGGAGCCGCGTGGCTAGCGCTCCTTGCGTACAGCACGGTCCAGGCGGCGATGTACGGGCTGTACGGCGCGGCGTTCTCGGGGCTTCTCGGATCCGCCGGCATCGTGGTTCCCTGGTGGCTGCTGGCCGTCGTCACCATGGCGGGCGTGCAGGTGCTGGGATCTCTCAATATCGAACTGGGGGCCCGGGTCCTGGCGTTGCTCGTGGGCCTGGAGGTCGCCATCCTGATCCTGTTCGGCATCACCGTGCTGTTGCGGGGCGGCGGCCCGGAAGGAATCAGCCTGGCGGCCTCCTTCTCTCCGGAGGCGATCGCCACCGGAGCCCCGGGCGTGGCCATCATGTTCGCTGTCGCCTCCATGTTTGGCTTCGAATCAACGGCAATCTACTCCGCCGAAGCCAAGGATGCCCACCGCACGGTGGCCCGTGCGACGTACCTTTCGGTGGGGGTCATCTCGGTGTTCTTCTCCTTCATTTCGTGGATGCTGGTCAGCTACTACGGCCCCTCGCATGTCATCGATGCCGCGGGGGCGGCCCTCGAATCAGGCGATTCCACCTCCTTCGTACTTACGCCGATGGTGGAGCTGTTCGGGCCCTGGGCCGGAATCGTCACGGGCATCCTGCTCGTGACGTCTCTGCTGGCCGGCATCATCGCCTTCCACAACGGCATCAACCGCTACCTCCATTCACTGGCCCTTCGCGGGTCGATGCCAGGCGCCGTGGCTCGCACCAACCGGCACCGGGCTCCCGCCGTCGCCGGGCGGATCCAGACCGTGATCGCGTTCCTGCTCGTGGCACCGTTCGCCCTGCTGTCCCTGGACCCTGTCCTGACCCTCTTTTCCTGGTTCAGCGGGCTGGCCGTGGCGGCACTCCTCGTCTTGTATATCCTTTGCTCCCTTGCCGTCGTCGCGTATTTCCGGCGCGAAAACGTAGCCGGCCAGGTCTGGCAAACCAAAGTGGCGCCGATACTCGCCACCCTGCTTCTTGGCTGGGTTCTGTCCCTTGTTGTCAGCAACTTCACGGCACTGATTGGCGGCAGTGCCGAAACGGCCGTGGGCCTGCTGATCGCTGTGCCCGTAGTGTTTGCGGCTGGCGTGCTGGTCGAAGTCGGCGTGGAGCGCAGGGCCGCGAGGGAGGCAGTCCCGGCCTAGCGACCGGCCGTAGTCGCTGAGGGGCGGTGCCGGGCTGATCCGGCACCGCCTCCTTTGCGTCGCTGCTGGCCGTGCTGACGGCGGATGTTGCGGATTCCCGGCGCTTGCCGCCAAGCGCGGCGCAGCAGGGCCACTTTGACACTGACACGCCGGGCGAGGGGCCGGGTTGGTGGCTTTCGCAGCCCCAAAGTGACCCCACTCGGCCGCGGCTCAGTGCTGAATCATGAGGTTGGTGGCCTTCGACTGATCGAGCGCCGCGGTTCGTTGGCCATCGGTGGTGAAGGCCTGTAGGTCGACTCAGTGACCAGAGCGCGCTCCGTCGCGGCGTGGCGGTCGGACGGTGGTCCTCGATCACGGGTGATGCGGAATGCCCTGCCGTGAACAGTCAGACAGGCGTTGTGTGGGGCAAGGAAACTTCAGTGGCCGGTGCGGAGCTGGATGGCTCCCGCCCGAAGGTTCTCCCTTTTCGCACGACCAAAGCGTCCCGACGTCATGGCCAGCGTGCAGCTAGGCGCCGCGCCGCCAGTCACTGGGGGATTCGCCGAAGGCATCACGGAAAGAGCGGCTGAAATGGGCCGCATCCACGAAGCCCCAGCGGGCGGCCACGGCCCCTACCGGCATGCCGGCCCGGAGCGGATCTCGCAGTTCGCGGCGCGCTCCTTCCAGCCGCTGGGTTCGGATCCAGCTCGCCACGGTGGTTCCGGATTCATGGAACACGTTGTGCAGGTGGCGGGTGGAGATGAAATGGGCTGCCGCGATGGAAGCTGGCGAGAGGAGCGGATCTGCCAAGCGGGCGTCGATGTACTCGCGGACGGAGGCCGCCAGGAGGGCCTGGGGCTTCATGTGGTCCGGGGACATGTCCAATTCCGAATGCAGCATCGTGGACACGAGATCGAGGGCATTCGTAGCGAGGCGGGACCCGCTGGGGCCGCTCAGGACATCCAGGTTCTCCGCGAGATGGGCGATGAACGGCCCGACGATCGAGGCGAGGCCGCCGTCGGCGGCCATGCGCACGGCCGACAGCTGCGCGATGCAGTCCGGCGGCAAGGACAGCGCGTCCCAGGGAAACATCACCACCATGAGCCGCGCGTCCCCCTCGAAGGCCAGCGTGTAGGGGCGGCTGGTGTCGTAGATGGAGAGGTCGCCCGGATGCAGGACAGCTTCGCGGTTGTCCTGGATGAGCAGCCCGGTGCCCTCCAGCTGGAGATTGAGCTTGAAATAGCGCTGGTTGGACTGCGCAATCAGCGCCGGCGTGCGGTGCACCTCATGGCTCGTGGAGGAGACCTCGACCACGGCCACACGGTCCAGCCTGCGGGCCCGCATGCGGCCGCGGAAGTTGTCCGCATCCCTGCTCGAGGCGGCCAGAGGAACAAACGACTCCGCGACGAGGTGCCGCCAGTGGTCGAAGGATTCAGCCGTGCTGGTCTGGACGTTCTGTCCGGCGGGAGTGAGCGATGGGCGAGTTGCAACCACGGTCATAGAAAAATCCTGACGCCGTCGTATTTCAGGGATGTGTTATGGGACACAGTCCTTTCAGGGTAGCGCCGCAGCCCGCCAATGTCATCTTTTTTCGACAACCGGCGAATAAAGAATTGCGCACGGCCTAGCAGCCCAGCAAGGTCAAAAATCCTTCCAGTTGCTCGTTGAGCCCGAGTTCCACCTGGCCCTCCGGGGCGAGTGCCGCGGCGATCTGCGCGCCGAGGAGGAGGTTGAGCAACTGTCCGGCGAGGGTGGCGTCGTCGACGTCGGTGGTGATGGCGCCGGCCTGCCGCGCCTCGGCAAGGTACTGGCGCATCGCCGCAAGCCACTGCTGCATCGAGTCCTTATGGATGCGGGCCTTTTCCGGATCGTTGATGGCCTTTTGCCAGAACGGAATGACAATCCGGGCCTCGTTGATCCGCTCCTCGTCCAGGGGCAGCACCTCGACGCAAAATGCCCTCAGGGCCGCAAGTCCTGCCAGTCCGGCGGTGACCCCGGCGATGCGATCGTTGGTGCGGTTGAAGACGTGCCCGAATGCGAAGGTCAGCAGGTCATCCTTCGAGGGGAAATACGGCTTGAGGGCCCCGTTCGCAAAGCCGGCCTCGAGCGCGATCTCACGCATGGTGGCACTTTCGATGCCGAGCCGGGCGATGATCCGCCACGTAGCGTCGACGAGTTCAAGCCGCCGCTGGTCGTGGTCGACAATCTTTGGCACCGGACAGCTCCCCAAAATATTTCACGTCGGACTCTTGTGGCACAGCTTACATTTCCGTATTCTCTACAACTATAGAAAATAAAGTTCTGGCCCGCCAGGGTCCCCGAGCGAAGGCCGCCGTAATGACCGTACAAACTGACACCAGCACTCCCTACCGCCTGGCCGCGGGCACCGAAATTACGGAGGTCCAAGGCATCCTGCGCACGGCGGGCCTGCTGGGCGAGACTAAACGCATCGCCTACTTGGGCCTCGTGGAGCGCCCGAGGAACGCGGCGGCGGAAATCGAGGACCGCCGGTTCCGGGTGTTCGTCCACGATGTCTCGGGAGGGCGCCCGTCCGACGTGACCGTCTCCGTTTCCAGCGGCGTTGTAATCTCCGTCGTCGAGCTGGACACCGCAGTGGCCGGCGAGCTTCCTGTCCTAGAGGAGGAGTTCGAGATGGTCGAGGAGCTTCTGGCCACGGATGAGCGGTGGCTAACGGCGCTGGCCAGCCGCGGACTGGACGTCAGCAAGGTCCGTGTTGCCCCGCTGTCCGCCGGTGTGTTCGAGTACCCGGAGGAAAAGGGGCGCCGGATACTGCGTGGCCTGGCCTTCGTTCAGGATTTCCCCAAGGACAGCGCCTGGGCGCACCCCGTGGACGGTCTCGTGGCGTACGTTGACGTCGTCAGCAAGGAGGTCACGCAGGTCCTGGACACCGCCGCCGTCCCGATTCCCGCAGAGCACGGGAACTACACCGATCCGGAGCTGACCGGACCGCTGCGCACCACGCAGAAACCCATCAACATCACCCAGCCTGACGGGCCTAGCTTCACAGTCACCGGCGGCAACCACGTCGAGTGGGAAAAGTGGAGTGTCGACGTCGGATTCGATGTGCGCGAAGGCGTGGTGCTGCACAACCTTGCGTTCCAGGACGGCGACCGTCTGCGGCCCGTCATCAACCGGGCGTCGATCGCCGAAATGGTGGTGCCGTACGGGGATCCATCGCCGATCCGGTCCTGGCAGAACTACTTCGACACCGGTGAATACCTCGTGGGCCAGTACGCCAACTCCCTTGAACTGGGGTGCGACTGCCTCGGCGAAATCACCTACCTCAGCCCTGTCATCAGCGACGCCTTCGGCAACCCCCGCGAGATCCGCAACGGCATCTGCATGCACGAGGAGGACTGGGGGATCTTGGCCAAGCACAGCGATCTCTGGACCGGCATCAGTTATACCCGCCGCAACCGCCGCCTGGTGATCTCGTTCTTCACCACCATCGGAAACTATGACTACGGCTTCTACTGGTACCTCTACCTCGACGGAACCATCGAGTTCGAGGCCAAGGCAACCGGCGTTGTCTTTACGTCCGCCTTCCCGGAGGGCGGGTCGGCCAATATCTCCCAGCTCGCGCCGGGTCTGGGCGCCCCGTTCCACCAGCACCTTTTCAGCGCGCGCCTCGACATGGCAATCGACGGCCTCACCAACCGGGTCGAGGAAGAGGATGTCGTCCGGCAAGCGATGGGCGAAGGCAACGAACGCGGCAACGCTTTTTCCCGGAAGCGCACGCTTATCGCCCGCGAATCCGAGGGGGCGCGCGAGGCCGACGCCCGCAACGGCCGGACCTGGGTCATCTCCAACCCGCAGTCACGGAACCGCCTCGGCGAACCCGTGGCATACAAGCTCCATGCCGAAGGGCAACCCACCCTGCTGGCGGACCCGGAGTCCTCGATCGCCCGGCGCGCCGCTTTCGCCACGAAGGACCTGTGGGTCACCCGGCACGCCGAGGAGGAGCGCTACCCGACGGGCGACTTCGTGAACCAGCATTCGGGCGGGGCGGGGCTGCCGGCTTATGTTGCCCAGGACCGGGACCTGGACGGCCAGGACATCGTGCTTTGGCACACGTTCGGCCTCACGCATTTCCCGCGTCCGGAGGACTGGCCCATCATGCCCGTGGATACGGCAGGCTTCAAGTTGCGGCCGGAGGGTTTCTTTGACCGCAGCCCCGTGCTGGATGTGCCCGCGAGTGCACAGCCGGCCGGCGGCCACTGCCACAGCTAGAACATGTCCGTGACCGCGACAGGGTGTGTGGGCGGCTGGGCCGGCATTGTCCTTCATCCCCGGATCTGCGCAGTTGTGACAGCGGTGTCGTGCTTCGCGCACTTGTGGCTTGTCGCCGGGAACCAGCACGGGACGTGGCTGAACCTGCTCATGCTCGGCATGGTGGCGGTGTGCTTGCCTTGTGCACTGCACATTTGGCGTCGGGGACGGGTGGGCGCCCTTCGGCAGGTCATGGCCTCGGCACTGGTGATGACAGGGGTGCACGCGGTCCTGCTCCTCGGCGTCGGTTCCGGGGCCGGAGGACCGGCGCCCATCCACCATGCTGCCGCCGCTGCCGCCGCTCCTGCCGCAACCGGAGCGGCGGCGTCGGGCACCGGGGCACTCCTTGGGGTCATGGCACTGGAAATGACGACGGCGCTGCTGGCCGCGACGCTACTGGCCCGGCTCCGGGCCCGCGCCAGCGTATGAATCCCGTCAGTCGTTAAACAGCCCGGCCAGGTCCTCCGCGGTGAGCGCTCCGCCGGATAGTGCGTCGCCCTCCATGACGTCGGCGAACAGCTGGGACTTCCGGGCCTTGAGCGCCATGACCTTTTCCTCGATGGTGTCCTTGGCGACGAGCCGGTAGACCATGACGTTGCGGGCCTGCCCGATCCGGTGCGTGCGGTCCACGGCCTGCGCCTCCGAGGCGGGGTTCCACCACGGGTCCAGCAGGAACACGTAGTCCGCCTCGGTCAGGTTCAGGCCGAAGCCGCCGGCCTTGAGGCTGATCAGGAACACCGGGGCGGCGCCGTTCTTGAACTCATTGACGACGTCGGTGCGGTTGCGCGTGCTGCCGTCGAGGTAGCAGAACTCGATGTTCTCCTCGACGAGCCGCTCCCGGACCTTGCCCAGGAAGCCGGTGAACTGGCTGAAAATGAGGGCGCGGTGCCCTTCCGCCACGAGGTCCTCCAGCTGCTCGAAGAGTACATCGAGCTTGCTGGACCGCACCCCGGAGAGCGACGGATCGATCAGCGACGGGTCCAGGCTGAGCTGCCGCAGCAGCGTGAGGGACTGGAAAATGGTGAAGCGGTTCTTGTTGACGTCGTCGATCAGGCCCAGGATCTTCTGGCGTTCACGCTGCAGGTGCGTCTGGTAGACCTTCTGGTGCCGCGGGTTCAGCACGACCTCGAGGATCTGCTCCTGCTTGGGCGGCAGGTCGTGGATGACCTGCTCCTTGGTGCGCCGCATCATCAGCGGACGGACCCGGCGCCGGAGCTTGTCCAGCTGGGCCTTGTCGCCGTTCTTTTCGACCGGCTTCTGGTAGTACTCGGCGAACCGCTTCGGGCTGGAGAAGAGACCCGGCGCCACGATCGAGGTAAGGGCCCAGAACTCCATCAGGTTGTTCTCCAGCGGGGTGCCGGTGATGGCCAGTTTGAACACTGCCGGGAGTTTCCGGGCGCACTGGTAGGCCTTGGACTGGTGGTTCTTGACGAACTGGGCCTCGTCCAGGACCAGGCCGGCCCATTCCTTGGAGGCGTAGGCCTCGTAGTCGATCCGGAACAGGGCGTAGGAGGTGATCACGATGTCCGCCCCCGCCATGGCCGAAACCGGGTCCGAGCCGCTTTTGGCGAAGGTCTCGCTGATCGCGCGCACCGTGAGTCCGGGGGCGAACCGCGCAGTCTCTGCCTCCCAGTTTCCGACGACACTCGTGGGGGCGACCACGAGGAACGGGGCAGCGCCGGGCGCAGCGTCAGAGGCGTCCCCGGGAGCAGCCGCAGCGTCAGTTTCCGTGCCAGCGTCCGCGGCAACAGCGTCGCCGTCGGACGCCGCAGCAGGCATGCCGGCGGCGATTTTCGCGGCGCAGATCAGCGCCAGTGCCTGCACGGTCTTACCCAGGCCCATGTCATCGGCCAGCACGCCGCCGAGTCCGTGGCGGTAGAGGAAACTGAGCCAGTTGAACCCCTCCAGCTGGTACGGGCGCAGCTCGGCGTTGAGCGTCGCCGGCAACGGCAGGCCCTTCACGCCGCCTTCCAGCAGTCCGCCGACCGCCTCGCGCCAGGCTGCGGCCTGCTGGTCCACGATGCCGAGCTGGGCCAGCTCGTCCCAGAGCCCGGCCTGGAAACGGCTGATCTGCAGCGGCGCGTCCTTGTTGTCCTGCAGTTCCCGGGCCTCTTCTATCAGGGCACGGAGCTGGTGCAGTTCGGGCAGGTCCAGGGAGAAGTAGGCCCCGCTGGGGAGCAGCATCTTGGTCTGGCCGGCCGCCAGAGCCGAGAAAACGGCCGCAAAGGACACGGGCTGGCCCTCCAGGGAAATCTGGATGCCCAGGTCGAACCAGTCCCGCTGTTCGGTGGCCTTGGTGGAGATGGACACGACCGGGGCCTCTTCGGCCTCCCGGTAGTCGGCAATGTCGCCGGCGGTATCGACTGCGACGCCGGGGATCTCACGGAGGGCGGGGAGGAGCTCCTCGGTGAAGGCCAGCGTGTCCAGGCCGCTGAGTTCAGCCGATGCCGCCAGCCGCGGCGTGCCCCAGCCGCCCGTGGCGGACTCGCCCAGTGCCGCCACCACGTCCCAGGGCTGCCCCACGGCTTCGAGCAGCCGGGCCTCGGCGGGGTCGTCCCGGTAGCCGTGGTCGCCGGGGTGGCGCCACAGCGGCTGGGCCGTGACGAGGGTGCCGGACTTGTAGTGCCATTCCCAGTGCAGCCGGACCCGGTGGTCCGCGCCATAGTTCGCCAGCAGCGACAGGGTGGGAACGGCCAGCTGGGGCAGTTCCACGGACTCATCGGAGGCCGTCACCCGGGCGCTCTGCTTGAGTTTGGGGTAGAAGCCGGTCAGGAAGCGGCTCTCGTCCCGGGCCGGAATGTGCAGCGTGGTTCCGGCCGTGACGAAGGTCAGCAGCTCCTCGCTGAGCCCCGGTTCCAGCGGGGCGAGCGTGATGATGGTGTCCGTCGCTGCGACACCGGGCAGGGCATCGGGCCCGGAGGTCAGAAAGATCCCGTGGGCGGGGCGCCCGATGGTCCCGACGGACGCAGGATCGACGACTTCGCCCTCTACCGTGATGGTGGGGGCAAGGGACAGCCCGCCGTCGTTCGCGCCGCCGGCAGCCGGCGCAACGGCGCCGGCGTCGTCCCCGGCCGGAACCGGCGCGTGGCCGAACCGGGTCAGGTTGAGCCCGACGTCGGCCGGCTGCTCCACGAGCCGCACGGGCTCCGAGCCCCGGCTGTGGACCAGGGCGACGCCGACCTTCCGGGCCTGCGACAGCAGGCTCCACAAGTTCTTGCCGGCATAGGTGTTCAGGCCCAGCCACAGGCCGGTCCCCGCATGCTGGCGGTTGGCCTGTGCGGTGTGTGAGGCGAGGAACTCCTGCATCCACTCGACGTGGGCCTCGTTGCATTCGCGCCGGTAGCTCAGGTAGCTCAGGGTGTTCCAGGAGACATCGCCGCGGATCCACTTGCCTTTGGCGCCCATGATCACGGGACGCGCCTTGAGCTGGCGGACGCTGCGCAGCGGATCCCGGCGGCCGGTGTAGGAGAAATGCGGGGCGGGTTCTTCGATCTCGAACTGGAGTGCCAGCGGGATGCCGTTGGTGGACTGCGTGATTCCCGGCCGGGCGATCAGCGGGCTGAGCGCCTGTTCCCAGTCAGCCACCTCAAGCACCGGCGCCTGCCGGGACAGCCTGGAATCGGCGGGGGCCAGCAACTGGACCCGGATCGCGGGGTTGTCCTCGGCGGCGAACAACAGTGCCGCCACGTGCTTGCAGTCCTTCCGGACCGGGCAGCTGCAGACGCCCACGGTGCAGCTCCAGCCGCCCGCCTTGCGGACCAGCTTCGCCGTCGTCGAATACGGCACATCGGAGCCGCCCCGCACCTTGCCGAGCATGAGCCCGGTGGCAGCGTCGAAGGAAATCCCGGAAACACGGCTCCCCATGGCGTAGGCAAGTCCGGCCGCGAGGGAGCGGTCGTTGATCGCGGGTGTCTGTATTGCCAGTGCCGCACTCTCGTCCGGATGGGATGGCATGTGCGCACTACTTTCAGCAGTTGGTCATCTGATCCATCTTATCGAGCCTGGCGGGACTCCCCTTACCCGGCCCTGCCCATGTGGATAACCGGGCTGCGGAAGGCGCCGGCCCGGGACACCCAAACTTCGCCGGACGTTCAGCTCCGGCTCAGCCGCGGGCCCCGCGGTGCCACGTACCGTGAAAGGGTCCGGAGTGCCACCCGCCTTCAGCAGTGAGGATTTTCCATGAGCAACGGCCTTTCCACCGCCCTACCCGCCACCCTTCCCGCCACGAATTACGCGCCGGTCCTGCCGCGGGAGAGCATCAACGGCAGCAACGCGGACGTCGTGGACGCCAACGTGGACGTGGTCAACACCATGTACGCGGAGTTGCTCGACGTCGACGAAATCGCGCCCACCGCCCTGCGCAGCTACTACGTTGACTTCTACGTGACGCAGTCGCTGGGCGGAGGGTTCGCCCAGTACGTTTTCACCGCGCCGGACCGCGAGGACATCGACGCCTACATCAGGGCCGGGCTCGAAGGGATGGGGGCCACGGCGCACCTGGACCTCTTCAACCGCACCGCCGCTGCCTTCGATTTGCTTTCCGAGGAGGAAGCCGACGCCTACCTGGACGGGGACGCGGATCTGGACGACGGCGCCGACGCGGGCGTTCCGGACGCTGTCCGTCAGCTGGAGGAGCTCGACGGCGAGTTCGAAACCCTGCTGGAGACCGAAGACATCATCGCGCTCAACGCCGCCTGGCTGCGGGGCCAGCCGGACCTGCTGGTCCTGGACGAGGAGGAACTCGACCGCCATGTGGCCGAGCGGGTGTCCCGGATCCCCAACCTGGCCGAACGCCAGGCCGAGGCCGCCGAAGATGAACTCCTGGACAGCCCGGAATTCGAGATGATCATCCGCGAGCTCTGCGACGTGGCCGGCCACACGCTCCTGAAGATCACCATGGGGGACCCCAACTATGACCACGACGGCCAGACCACCCTGGCGTGGCATTTCACCACGGACCAGGGCGAGTTCCTCATGCTGGACGACGAACGCGAAGCGGTCATGATCCACCCGGACACGAAGGAGATTCTGGCCGCCGTCGAATTCGAGCTCGAAGACGACTAAGTCTCAAGTTAGGCCGCTGCCGCCGTAGCAGCTGGCCGCGGCGGCAGCTAGGCCCGTGCTTGTTGCTACCCGGCGGCGGTGATCATCTCACCTGAGGGTGCCACGAGGTACCAGACGCTGCCGACCCCCTGGCCCAGGATGTCCCCGGCGGCCAGATCCTTGGCGTAGTAGTACACGGGCATCCCGTTGACGGTCAGTTGCTTCGTGCCATCGGGGGTGTCAATCGTGCCCACGGTGCCGGTGACGCCGTCGACCGTTGGTGTATCGGCGGCGGCGAGGACCGGAGGCCACGCCGCGAGGCAGCCGCCGGTGCAGGCGCTGGTCCCCGAGTCCTTCACGTCCTTCGTGTAGAAGTAGACGCTCATCCCCTTGCCGTCGACCACGATGGTGCCCGCGGTTGACTCCGCGACCTTGAGGTCCGGCGTGGCGACGGCGGGTGTGGAGACGGCCGGGGCCGACGCCGGAGCCGAAGTCGCCGGGGCACTGCCGGGCGCCGTCGTCGCGGCTGCCGGCGGCGTGGAGGTGCCGGTCCCGCTGGTGCCAGCGCAGCCGGAGAGCAGGGCTGCGAGGGCGAAAGCGGACAAGCCAATGCTGAGGTGCCTTTTCATCTGCTGCTCCTTGACTCGAACCGGCCAACTGGGCAGGCCGGCGCTACCCGGTATGACGCCGCTGGCGGAAGAATGGTTCACAGCAGATCCCGCACGGGCGCCCGGAATCCTCACGCGTGAACCGTTCCGGCGGTCCGCACGTCATAGGGTCAAAGCGCAGGACCGCACGCAGGACCGCGCAGGACTGCGCAGGACTGCGCGAGCCAGGGAGGACGGGTATGTCGCTGGACGAAGACGTGGTGGCGGCGATCTACCGCGACCACGGGCCGGCGCTCAGGCGTTTTGTCCTCAGCGCCTGCCGGGATCCGCAGCTGGCGGACGACGTCGTGCAGGAGACCGTGCTGCGGGTCTGGCAGCAGGCACCCCAGATCACCGGCAGCCTGCGCAGCTACCTGTTCAGGACAGCCCGCAACATCATGATCGACAACTACCGCAAGGCCCAGCGCCGGCCCCGCGAAACGGCGGACCGGGATCTGGCGGACCCGGCCGGCGGCGAGGAACGCGTCGACGAACTCCTCAACCGGGTACTGATGGAAGAGGCGCTGCTGCGGCTCAGCGCGGAGCACCGGGAGGTTCTTGTCGCCCTCCACTACCGCCGCTACACCGTCAAGGAGGCATCGGTCAGTCTGAATATCCCGAGCGGAACGGTGAAGTCCCGGGCGTTCTACGCCGTGCGCGCCCTCCGGACGATCCTTGATGAGATGGGGGTGCAGCGGTGAACGGCACGGAACTGCACCAGCTGCTCGGCGCCTACCTGCTGGGCGGGCTGGCGCCGGAGGAGGCCGCCGCCTTTGAGCAGCATCTGGGCGGTTGCGCGGACTGCCGGCAGGAACTGGACGAACTGGCCAGCCTCCCGGCGCTGCTGGACGCGCTCCCGGTGCCCGACGCCGTCGCCCTCGGCGCCCCCACGGCCGCCGCCGGGAGGGAGCCGGCGCCCTCGGTCCCGGCGCTGTCAGTCCCCGCTCCGGCCGCGGTGCCGCGGCGGATGCTGGACGAATTGTCCGCGCGGCGCCGGACAGCACGACGCCGCTGGACGGCGGCGCTCGCTGCGGTCGCCGCCGCGTGCCTCACGCTCGGAATCCTGGCCGCGCCGCTGGTCAACCAGCCGCCCAAACCGGACGCCAGCTATTCCGTCCAGGCCAGCGGCGGCCTGCAGATCACGGTGGGCATGGTCAAGAAAACATGGGGCACCGAGCTTGCCGTCGAGGGCCGGAGCCTGCCGGTGGACGGCACGTTCTCGCTGTGGGTGAAGGACAACGATGGCGGCGAAGACCGCGCCTGCGCCTGGACCGCAACGCCCAGCGGAAGGGTCCGGATCACCGGAGCCACACCCCTGCAGCTCACCAACATCTCCAGCGTCGAGATGCGGAACGGGCAGCAGCAGACCATGGCGGTCATCGCTGTGCCCCGGGGGTAACCGGGGAGGCGCCAGCCCTGCATCAAGCGGTGCCCCCCGGGGGGTAACTTCGGAGGCCCGCGCGCAGAATGTCGGACCCCGCTGCTCTACTGATGGTGGGGGAGCGGCCGTCTTCCCCAGCACCTGCGGCCACCGTCCGCGCCGGCGATTGGGGATTCGTTATGGAACAGTCTTATGTAGTTGTCACCTCGGGGACAGAACTCGCGTTGCGGCTGATGGCGGCGGGACGGACCAGACCGGCGGCGGTTGTCTCATGGCATCCGGGGCAGCAGGACAACCGGATCGACGTGGAACATATCTTTCGAAAGATTGGGGATCTGGCCGAGGTCTACTGGCTGGAAAACGGTCCGGAAAGCTATGCCTTCGGCGACAGCCTGCCGTACGGGGCGCACGTGTTCGGCAATGCGGCGCGTGTCTACTCGGAGGATCGTCGCTGGATGACCGACGTGCACCGCAGCCCGCTGCGGATGGCCCGCGACCGCCGGACGGCTGCCCGCGCGGCCGAGGACATCATCGAGGACGTGCTGGGACTGATCACCGTCGTCCCGTCGAAGGCTGCGCCGGTCCGCTCTCTGCCCCGGCGCGTCCGGGGTACCGTGAAGGCCTTCGCCAGCGCTGGCTCCCGGGCGATCATCGAACTGGGCGACGGCAGTTGCTGCACCATCCAGCGCGAGCGCGTGGTCCCGCCGGTCCGCCTCGACTGGATGCTCGACCTCGGCCAGTCCGTGGAAGGCGACCTCAACGACGAGGACAGGACGCTGGACATCAACGCCCTGAAGACCGCACCCCGGCTGGCGGAGCTTTACCGGTCCGGAGACCTCGTCCTCGCCCTGGCCGAGCAGGTCAGCGCCAAGGGCGCGAGACTCACCCTCTACCCGGGAGTGAGCTGGACCGTTGACCAGGCCCGGGTCTCCGCCAACCCCCTCGACACCGTGGACAGCCTCGTCACGGAAGGCGAAGTGGTGGTGGCGCGGTTCCTGCGGGAAAGCGGGGCCGTGGCCTTGTCATTGCTCGACGTCGACGATGACGCTGGCGTCGTGGAGGCGCCCGCGCTCCTGACGGGCGGTACCCCCTGGCTCCGGCCCGGACGGCACCTCACCGAGCAGCCCACCTCGGGCCGGACGTTCGCCGCCGAAGCCGCGGGCGCCCCCGGGGCGCGAACCGAAGACGCGGCACACGGGACTTCCGGCGCGGCAGCCGGCCGGTCTCCAATGCCGTCGGCTGCGCTGATGAGCACCCAACTCCAGCTCGAAGCCGAGCGGAGGATAGTCGCGGCCCTGCAGGAACTGGTCGCCGCTGCCAGCACGGCCGGGGCGGGACTCGTCAGCCTCCAGCTGAAGCAGGACACCCTCCGGGCGGAACTCGCGGCGGAACGACAGATCGCCGAGTCGGCGCGGGCGGCTCTGGAGGACGCGGAGGTCCGTCTCTCCCGGCGGCAGGAAGAACTCCTCGACCTCCGGGCCTACAAGCGCCGGACGCAGCCGGCGCTCAAACGCGCCATGGCCAGCGGTTCGGAGGGACTCTTCGCGACGGCCGCAGAACGCATGCGGCACGATGTGTACCTCGCCTGGGCCAAGAACGTGTCGGCGGTTGACAAGGCACGGCACGTGCTGCCCCCGGACTGGACAGTCGGCCCGGAGTTTGCGGCGACCCTCTACGGCTTCACCGAACCCGGAGTTGTGGCGAAGGCGCTGAAGGCCATTGTGGAGGTCCTGACCGGGATGGCCGAGCGGAACGCGGCGCGGGAAGTCCATGCGCTGCGGTCGACCCCGGGCGGAGACACTGCCCCGCTGGTGCGCGCGGACGGGGCCAGGTGCTACCGCGCGGCGATCGAGCAGAAGGTGGCATCGGCCCGGCGGCTGCACTTCTGGCGTCTGCCGGACGGAACGATTGAGCTGTCCCGGGTAGTGGTCCATGACGACTTCAAGCCCTGATCCACGCGGCAGGGCGGCGGTCACATCATGAAGCGGAGTGACGGACCGCCGTCGTAATTTCCGGTGTCGTGTGAAGCCATGTTGCGCTCCGCGTCCGCAGGTTTCGGCTGGTGTGTTGGGAACCGGAAGCAACGGTGCTTGATGGGGGGAAAGCCTCGAAAGGAAATTGCCATGACGGATCATTCAGACCTGAGCCCGCGCGGGGCAGGCAAGTTCACGGTGAACATGCTGGCGCAGGAACATCAGCATCTGGCCGCCCAGTTCGCCCGGTCGGGAACCGAAAAATTTGCCGGAGTCGACAACTCTCCGTCGCCGCTGGGCAACCCTGTGCTGCCCGAGGCCCTGGCAACTACTCCGGCGTTCGGCTCCGCGCGGACTGCTTTCCGGCGCCGCCTGACCACGGCAGGCACTCCGTCTGACCACGGCAGGCACGCTGCCTGCCGTGGTCAGATGGCGCCCGGCTAAGCCGGCAGCGAAGCCAGGTCGTTCGTCGGCTTCACCGTTGCTGCGGCCGACAGGTCGCTGAAGGCACCGCGATAGCGTGTTGCGGGGTGGGTCGGCTCAAGCTTCGGGCCACGGCCGAAGACCTTCTCCCGCAGCGTGCCCGGCGCGTACTCCGTCTGGGCCAGGCCGCGGCGCTGCAACTCGGGCAGTACGCCCTGGATGAAGTCCGTGTAGGACCCCGGAATGATCTGGTTGATGATGTTCACACCATCGATCCCGGCATCCTGCCAGCGTTCCAGTTCGTCCACGATCTGATCCGGGGTGCCGGCGATCTGCTGGGCCTTGGCGCGGTAGCGCGCCAGGTCACCGATGGTCGGCTTGCCGCCGGGAACGGACGCAATGGCCGCCTGAAGAACACCCTGGGCACCCTCGGTCTCGATCTCGCCCAGCGGGGTATCGAGCGGGAGGCCGCCCAAATCGACGCCGATCCCGCCGCCGATATGCGCGATGATCGTGTCGAGATCCAGGTACTCGTCGTATTCGGCCTGTTTGCGGGCGACCTCTGCCTCGGTGCTGCCGATCACGAAGGACAGTCCGCCGAAGATCTTGACGTCGCCGGCGGCCCGGCCTGCCGCGGACTCGAGGGCCCGGATCGAGGCAGTTTGCTTCTTGACGTAGTCAACGTTGGGCGCAAAGAGGAAGGTTGCCTCCGCGTTCTCCGCGGCGAATTTCTTGCCGCGGGCGGAGCTCCCCGCCTGGAACAGGAACGGGGTGCGCTGCGGGCTTGGCGCGACCAGGTGCGGGCCGTCAATGGAGTAACGGGTCCCGCGGTGGTTGATCTTGTGGACCTTCGCCGGGTCCGCATGGATGCCGCGGACCTTGTCGGCCAGCAGTGCGTCGTCGTCCCAGGAACCCTCCCAGAGCTTGTAGGCAGCCTCGGTGTATTCCTCGGCCCAGTCGTACCGGTCGTCGTGCGGAGTGAGCCCGGCGTTGCCGAAGTTCCGGTGGGCGTTCTCCAACACACTGGTAACGATGTTCCAGGCGACACGGCCATTGGAAATATGGTCCAGGGTCGACAGCTGGCGGGCCAGCTGGAACGGATCCGACTGGATCACCGAGCTCGTCATGGCGAGGCCAATATCTTTGGTCACTGCGGCCAGTGCGGAGCAGAGCACCAGCGGATCGTTCGAGGGGACCTGAAGCCCCCGCTCGACCAGCGAGGCCCAGCCGCCTTCGTGGTCACCGTACAGCCCCACGACGTCGGCGAAGAACATCGCATCGAATTTTGCCTCCTCCAGCTCGCGGGCCAGATCGACCCACAGCTGCAGCTCGTTGAAGCGGTGCTGCTGCGCCTCCGGATGCCGCCACTGACCGCCCAGGATGTGGGTGGTTGTGTTCATCACGAAAGCGCTCAGGAGCAGCCGGGGACGTTCGTCAAAGGTCCCCATCAGGAATCGCTCCCCTGGCTGGGCGTGGTTGCGGGGACCGCGTCGCCGATGCTGTGGAGGCCCGTGGGGATGGTTCCGTTGATGTGATAGTCGCCGACGGACCGCGCCTTGAACACCACCGGGTTGTGGGTGGCTACCGTCCGGGCGTTGCGCCAGTGCCGGTCCAGCCCCTTGCCGCGGCTGGTCGACGAAGCGCCGGTGACATCGAACAGCTCATTCGCCGCGGCCAGAACCAGGCCGGGGACCGTCACATGGGCCTGCTGCACCCCCAGCTCGGCCCGGACGAAGGCCGCCTCCCCATCAAGTCCGAGAGAAGGGTCGACGGCGGCATCCAGATCGCGTGCGGCTGCCACAACGATGGACTGCGCGGCGTAGACGCCGGCGGCGATCTGGCCCACGCGTTCCTGAATCAGCGGATCGTCCCTGAACAGTGAACCTGACCCGGTATTGAAGGTACGGGTGCGCTCGCGGACCAGCTTGCTGGCGTCGCGAAGCGCCGCGTGGCCGATTCCGACGAGCACGGTCAGCAGTGCGAGCTGGAAGAAAGCCGGTTCCAGCGTGCTGGTGACCCTGCGCTGGATGATGTCCCCGGCGTCGACCTCCACGTCATCAAAGATGGCAGTTCCGGTGCCGGTGAGCGGCTGCCCGAACCCGTCCCAGTCGTCGAGGATCGTGACTTTGGGGTCGTTCACGCGGACCAGCGCGTACTGGCGGCCCTCAAGGCCCTCCGTGCTCGCCATGACCACGACCCAGTCGGCGAAGATGCTGCCGGTTGTGTAGTATTTTTCGCCCTTGAGCAGCCAGCGGCCGTCCTCCTCGCGGAGCTTGGTCTGGGTGGTGCCCAGCGCGTTGCCGGAGCGTTCCGTGGCAGCGTTGCCGAAGATCTCCCCGGCGAGGACGCGGGGGAACCAGCGGTTGCGGAATTCGACGGGCTGCAGCGCAATCGTTTCCACGAACGAGAAGTGTGACCGCAGCAGGTGTGAAACGTTGGAGTCCGCGGCGGCGAGTTCGATCAGCAGCCGGCTCAGGTGCTCATAGCTGACGGGGTCGCCGCCGTGCCCGGCGGGGACGCGAAGGGTCGTGAATCCGCTTTCCTTCAGCCAGGCGACGGGCTCGAACGGCAGGACGTGGTTGGACTCGCGTTCCAGGGCACCCTCTGCAATCCGCGCGAAGACATCCTGGAAGCGGGCGGACAACGCCGCGTAGCGGGCCTCTCCGCTGAGTTCTCTTACTTCTGTCGAGACAGTCATCATGTTCCTAACGTTGAAGGGGGACTGACGTTCTTAGTGGCCGGTTGCCGCAACGAGGTCGCGCAGGCGGTGGCCGGGGTTGGAGTCGAGCAGCAGACGGGTGTATTCGCTTTGCGGGTTGGAGAAGACCTGCGCAGTCGGGCCGACTTCTCGCAGCTGGCCCCGACTCATCACGCCGACGTCATGGGCGAAGCGTTCAACAACGTGCAGGTCGTGGGAAATGAACAGGTAGGACAGTCCCAGGTCGCGCTGCAGGTTTTCGAGCAGGACCAGAATCTGCGCCTGCGTCAGGACGTCCAGGGCGGACAGGGCCTCGTCCAGCACGATGGTGCGCGCGCCAAGGGCGAGGGCCCGGGCGATCGCCACGCGCTGGCGCTGGCCGCCGGAGAGTTCCTTGGTCCTGCTGCCGGTGACGCGTGCGGGGAGGTTCACCTGGTCCAGGAGTTCGGCAACCCGGGCACGACGTTCCAGGCGTGACCCCACACGGAAATTCACCAGGGGTTCGGCGACGATGTCTTGAACGGTCAGCCGCGGGTCGAGCGCCGAATCCGGATTTTGGTACACCAGCTGCAGGGAGCGCCACAGCTCGCGTTTGTCTTTGCCCTGGGTTGACGTGACATCGTTCCCGTGCACCACCACGGTGCCTGCAGTAGGGTCGAGCAGCCGCATGATCATGCGGGCTGTTGTGGACTTGCCTGACCCGGATTCCCCGACCAGCGCGAACGTGGTTCCTTGGCGCACCGCAAAATTGACGTCATCCACGGCGCGGTGTTCAGTCCCGCCCCGGCCGAAGACCTTGGTGAGGCCGCGGACTTCGATCGCAGCAACGGGCTCCTCGCGGGCTGTATCCACGTCGGCCGGGTCAGCTTTCGGGGCGGTCGGAGAGGCCTCCCGGAGCAGCCTGACGGTGTAGTCGTCCTCCGGCTGCGCCAGGATGTCGGTGACCGGACGGTCTTCAAGGATCCTGCCCTGCCGCATCACCACGATCCGGTCGGCCAGATCGGTTGCGACGGCCAGGTCATGCGTCACGAAGATGACGGCCGTCCCGTGGTCCCGCGCCAGCCTGCTGAAAACCTCGAGCACCCGGCGCTGCACGGTGACGTCCAGCGCCGAGGTCGGCTCATCGGCAATCAGCAGCTTCGGTCCCAGACTGAAGGCGATCGCAATCAGGACCCGTTGCTTGAGGCCGCCGGAGAGTTCGTGGGGGTACTGTTTCAGTCGCTCCGCCGGACGGTCGATGCCCACCAGTTCGAAGAGCCGGATGACCTCCGCCCGGATCTCGCTTTTGGAGCGCTTGCCTTCCTCCGGGTGCAGCCGGAAGACCTCGGCCACCTGGGATCCGACCGTCTTCACCGGATCCAGCGAGGCGCCGGGGTCCTGCGGAACCATGCCGATCTTGCGTCCACGGATTTCCTCAAGCGCGCGTTCGGAAAGCCCGGTCAGCTCAATTCCATCGAACACGATGGTTCCGGCAGAGACCGTGGCCGCTTCGGGGAGAAGGCCGATGAGCGATTTTGCGAGCGTGCTTTTGCCGGAACCGGATTCGCCAACGACGGCAACGATTTCGCCCGGCTTGAGGACCAGTTCGAGTGACTCTGCGGCCACAACGGCCCCTGGGCCGCGGCCGTATGCGACCTGCAATCCGCGCACTTCAAGTAGCGGGCCGGGTCCGGCTATGGGTTTTACTGAGTTGATGGTCATGGGGCTCCTGACTAGAACCGGAAGATCTTGAGAAGTTGGCGTCCGAGACCGGCCAAAAGCACGAACGTCAGCACGATGACCAGGCCCGGCAGGCTGGTCATCCACCACGCGCCAGCAAGGTATTGCCGACCCTCAGAGATCAGCAAGCCCCATTCCGGGGTGGGCGGCGGGGCGCCGAAGCCGAGGAAGCCAAGCCCGGAAATTGCGAGAATGGCAGCACCCAGGTCAACTGCCAGCAGTGCGAGGACCGGGCCGCAGGAGTTCGGCAGGACATGCTTCCAGATGACGGACCAATAGGATCCTCCGTTGACGAAGGCGGCCTCGACGTAGTCCAGGTTGCGGACGCGCAGGACTTCGGAGCGCACCACGCGGGCGAACGAGGCAATCGAGGCGATGCCCACGCCCACGCCGAGCGAGATCGGTCCGGGCGCGAACGCCGTCACGATGATCAGGGAGATCAGGAATCCCGGCACGGCCAGGAGCACGTCCACGAGGCGCATGGTGCTCGCATCGGCGGCCCGGCCGGCCGTCGCAGCGAACAGACCCAGGGCCGTTCCCACCACGAAGCCGATCAGGACAGCGAGCCCTGCGGTGAGCAGGGTCTGCGAGGTGCCGTGCACGACCCTCGAGTAGACGTCCCGGCCCAAGTGGTCGGTGCCGAACCAGTGCCCGGCACTTGGCGGCTGGAACTTCTGCTTCGGAATGCCGCTGATGGGGTCGAAGGCGCCGAACAGGCCCGGCAGAAATGCCCACCCCAGGACGATCAGCAACGGAAGGACGGTCAGCCACAGGCTCGCCGAGCGCAGGATGCTTCTTTCGCGCTTTCCCTGGCCGGTCGGGACGGCGCCGCGACCGGCCGGCGGCAGCGCCACCTCTTCAATCGGATCTGTTGGTAGTAGCTCGAGGCTCACAAGGTTCTCCGTTCGGTCTCAGGCACTCAGTGCTCGTGGCGAGCCGTGGGCACTGCTCTTGAGGATGCGGGGATCCAGCAGCGGATACAGCAGGTCGACGATCAGGTTCACTGCAACGAACGCCGACGCCGTCAGCAGGACCAGGCCCTGGACCAGCGGGACATCCTGGACTGTGACGGCTTGAAGGACCACCGAGCCAAGGCCCGAGCGGGCGAAAACGGTCTCCGTGATGACGGAACCGGCAAGCAGGGTTCCGACCGTGATGCCGGCAATGGTCATTGCCGGCCCCGCAGCATTCTTCAGGGCGTGGCGGTAGAAGATCCACGCGGGGGACGCGCCCTTGGCCCGCAGTACGTCGATAAACGGTTGCTCATAGACGTGGGTGATGCTCTTGAGCAGTACCTGCGCGATTGGGGCGGAAACGTGAAGGGCCAGGACCAGGACGGGAACGGCCAGCGATGCAAAGGAACCGTCCGGGAAAAGGGACATCACGCCGAGCTGGATGGACAGCAGCTGCAGCAGCACGAGCCCGAGCCAGAACACCGGAACCGCTGCGAACAACGGCGGGAGATTGGTGATGAAGCGCTTCAGCGCCGTCGAGCGGCTCAACGTGGCCGCGGCCACGAGGGCCACCGCCAGGACAACGGCCAACACGAAGGCACTGGAGGCCAACGACAGGGTGGATCCGGCCACCGCTCCGATGCGGGTTGCCACCGACTGCCCGGAGGCCAGGGAGTACCCGACGTCGCCACCGAGCAACTGCCCGAGCTGGCTTAGGTACTGCACCAGCAGCGGCTGGTCGTAGCCGTATTGGGCCTTCATGGCATCAATCGTTGCCTGGTCAGCTGCAGCGTCCGCCGAGAGGAAGATCGTGACCGGATCGCTGGGAAGCAGCTGTACTGCCAGGAAGACGAGCGTGTACGCCAGCCAGATGACAAGCAGTGCCTGTCCGAGGCGCCGCGCAAAGTAGAGACCCATGACGATCTACTTGCCGGTCTTCCAGGCGCCCTGGAAGATCGGCGCGGTGCCGGAGGTGAATTCGACATGCGACGTGGCGTTGGCGCCGTAGACCTGGACTTCGTCCCAGAGAACGAGGGCCAACGCCTGGTCGACAACCAGCGCGCGCTGTTCTTCGGCGACGGACTGCTTGTGCGTGGCTGCGCTCGTGGCGGCGCGTTCCGTGGCGAAGAGTTCATTGAGCTGCGGGTCCGCGTTCAACGTCTGCGTGTTGGTGACCGGGCCGAAGACCGGCCCCAGGCCGCCGTAGGCGAACTGCCGGGTTCCGAAGAATTCCACGTTGGGATCCTTCATGGCAGTCGCCAGGAAGGCGTTGTCCGCCGCGCGGTTGACCAACTTCACGCCGATCTCGCGCCACTGCTGCTCGATCAGTTCAAAGGCGGGTTTGATCACCACAGAGTTGTTTGACGACGTGACGGTGACCTCGAGCTTCTGGCCGTCCTTGGCGCGGATGCCGTCGGAGCCAACTGCCCAGCCTGCCTCCTCCAGCAGGCTCTTGGACTTCTCGGGGTTGTAGGCCAGGTCAGCGGAGAGATCAACGAAGTCAGGCGCTTCGCGGTTCAGGATGGAGCCGGCGAGTTCGTAGCTGTCGGAGAGCACCGTGTCCTTGAGCGTCGGCCGGTCAATGCCGAGCTGCAGTGCCTGGCGGACCTTCGCGTCCGACAGCTTGCCGCTGCCGACCCGCACTGCCGCCATGTTTGCCGTCAGGTCAATGCCCTTGGCCGGCAGGACCTGGTTGCCGCTCCCGGCAAGGGCAGTTTCGTCGGCCGGCTGCAGGCCACGAACCAGGTCAACCTGGCCGGTCTGCACGGCACCAGCACGGTGTGCCACTTCCGGCAGGTACTTCACGACGACCTTGTCCAGATAGGCGGCGCCCTGGTTGGCGGCACCCTCCGGAGCCCAGGAGTAGTCGGAACGCTTGGCCAGGACGATTTCCTCATCTGCCTTCTCTGATTCGAAGGTGAAGGGACCCGATCCCGAGATTTTCGCGATGGCCGACTGGCCGGCGTTGTCCAGGGTGAGGGTCTTCGGCGAAACGAGTCCGGCGGTGACGGAGGACGTGGCGCGCAGGAAGTTGGCGTCGGGGGAGGACAGCGTTACTTCCACCTGGTCCCCGCCGATGACCTGTGAGGACTGGTAGGTCGAGAAGTCGACGTTCGGCTGGATCTTCGCACTTTCAATGCCCTTCCCCAGCGCCTCGAAGTTGGCCTGGACCGCCTTGGCGTCCAGCGGTGTTCCGTCGCTGAACGTCACTCCGGGGCGGATCGTGAAGGTGAACTTGGTCTGATCCTCGCTTGCGGTGAACTTGCTGGCGATCCAGGGGACAAGCTCGCCCTTCTTGGCATCGAAATAGGTCAGCCGGTCCAGCACGCTGTTCAGGACGTTCGCCTTTTCGTAGAAACGCGCCGCCTGGGTCTGGAAGTTGTTGATCGGGGTGACCTCGGCGAAGACGAACGTTCCGCCTTGGACCGGCGGCCCATCCTGGGTCTGCGATGCCGGGGTGCCGGCCGGGTTGGCGCCGCAGGCGCTCAGGGCCAGGGCCGCCGCGCCCATCAATGTCAGCAACCGCAGCGGGCGGCGTTTTGCCTTCGCGTTCGTCGTGGCCGTGCGTGATTCATTGGTATCCATCGCGGATCCTCTCGGTCATGACCGGGGAACTCCAGAATCACAGGCCCCACACACGCCAGCCACCGCAGGGCGCCGGTTAGTGGAACTTGGGATCGTGGCAATATCCATCGGTCCTGGCATTAGCACCGTGCCCGAAGGTGGTTGCTACGGCGTCATCGAGCCAGGTCTCTCAGCCGATCTGGATGGTTGGTAATTCGTTCAGAAGGACGTTTCTTGTTGCCGCGACCGTTTCGGACGGAGGCAACACCTACTTTCCTGCAGAATCTTCGATTTCCCAATAATTACGACACGTTCTGCAACAAACGATCACAAAGCCCCAGTTTCCCGAGCATCATGACGTTGGCCGCGCCAGGGGTTGCCCGCCACGCAGTACGGCGACCAGCCGGAAGTCGTGGTCCACCGCCACGACGTCGGCGCGCATGCCCGGCCGCAGGCTCCCGATCTCGGTCCCAAGCCCCAGGATCCCGGCCGGGACCAGGGTCGCGGCCTTCACGGCGTCTGCGGGTGCGACGCCGGCCTCGATGGTCCGGCGGACGACGTCGAGCAGCGTGGCCGTGCCGCCGGCGAGGGCGCCGGTGCTTTTCAGCGCCGCCACGCCCTCGCGGACCACCACCGCCGCGCGGCCGAGCCCGTAGTCGCCGTCGGGCAGGCCGGTCGACGCCATGGAATCGGTGACCAGGGCGATGTTGTCGGCGCCGACCAGTCCGAACACCATCCGGACCGTCTCGGGGTCCAGATGGACGCCGTCGCCGATGAGTTCCACCGCCACGGCGCCTGCGGCCGCGAGGCGCAGGCACGCCGCCACGGGTCCGGGGCTCCGGTGGTGAAGCGGCGGCATCCCGTTGAACAGGTGCGTCACCGTCGGCCGCCGGCCCGTTCCGCGCAGGTCTTCCGCCGCGCGGGCCAGCGAGTCGGCGGCGGTGTGGGCATCGGCGTTGGTGTGTCCCAGCGACGGCGTGACACCGTTCGCGGCGAGCAGGCTGACCAGCCCGGCGGCTCCGGGCAGTTCGGGGGCATAGGTCATGGTTGTGAGCGTGCCGCCGGACGCGTGCAGCAGCCGGCGCAGCAGCCCAGGATCCGGGTTCCGGAGCCACTCCGGGTCCTGCGCGCCGCAGCGGGCGCGGGCGAGGAACGGGCCTTCGGCGTGGATGCCGGCGATGAGGCCCTCGTCCGCGAGCGGCCGCAGCACCGTGATTCCCCGGATGAGCTCCTCCGCCGGCGCGGTTACAAGGCTGGCCAGCAGCGTCGTCGTTCCGTTGCGGTGCAGGAATGCGACGGCCGCGCGGCACGCTGTGCTGTCACCGGTGGGGAAATCGCCGCCGGCTGCGCCGTGGCAGTGCAGGTCAACGAGGCCGGGAAGGATCGAGCTGCCAGCAGGAAGGTTGATTTCCTCCGCGTGCCCGAAGCCCGCAGCGCGGACGCCGGCGCGGAACCCGGCGGCGTCGAAGCCGCTCCGCCGCCCGGCGTAGGCGATCCTGCCGCCAGCCACCGCCACGATGGAGTCGGCGGTGGCGGCGCCGTCGGAGATCAGTGTGCCGGCCAGCACGCAGGCGGCACCCGGGACGGGTTCGCGGACGTCCGGGCTGTCCACGTCCGGCATTACATCTTGGCGAGTTTGGCCCGCACCATCATGAAGACGCCGTAGAAGATCAGGCCAAGGCCGACGGCAGCAAGGATGTACAGGCCGAAAGGCTGGTCGCGGAGGGCCTTCAGGCCGCCGTCGAGCCCGGTGGACTCCTCGGGGTGGACCCTGACCGTGGCGATGATGACCAGCAGCCCCACCAGCAGCAGGGCGATGCCCTTGGCGGCGTAGCCGACGACGCCGAGGATAGTCACCGCCGAGCGTGCCCGCAGCGAGGCGGGGAGGCGGAGGTGTTTGGCGAAGGACTGCCGGAAGCCCCGGATGATGTAGACGATCCCGGCGATCGCCACGGCCGCGCCAACGACGAGCAGCAGGGCGTAGCCACCGGGGGCTTTCATCACGGACGCCGTGAGGTCGCTCGTGGAGGTGCTGTTATCTTTGCCGGCGCCGCTGGCGAAGGAGTACAGGGTGACGGCGAGTCCGGCGTAGACCACAGCCTGGAGAGCGGCCTTGGCCTTCTTCCCCAGTTTTTTCTTGGCCGGCAGGTGTTCAAAATCGAAGATCGCGTCACTTGCCTGCCAGATCGCAAGGGCCACGCAGGCTACGAAGGAACTCCAGAGCAGCAACGGCCCGGCCGGCTGCGCGGCGAGTTGCTCCACGGCGCCGCTGACGTCGGCGTCGCCTTCGCCCCCCATGGCCAGCCGGATCGCGACGAGTCCGATCAGAAAGTGCAGGATGCCGCTGACCGCAAAACCGGCACGGGCCACCAGCTCCAGTGCGCGGGAATTCGTGACGCTTTCGGCCGCGTCCGCGGCGTCCTTCAGTTCTCTTTTGATGGCGGATTCCTCGACTGACTCGGTGGTTCTGCCGGACGACCATTCCGCCCGGTTCATGCCTTTCCGTAATCGTGCCACGCGAAACCCGCCGGGAACAGCACTGACGTGTGGCGGGCCTAGCGGCGCCGGTAACTGAGGTCGAAGATGAGCCGGCCGGCCTCGTGCGCCTTGTTCTCGAAACTCGTCAGGATCCGCCCGTCGAACCGCGGCGCCCAGCCGCCGGCCTCATCGATTCCCTCGTTGGGGCCGGTATGTTCGGTGCTCACCGGGGCACGGCCCTCCTTCACCGGGGCCCCGCCCACGAGGGACTCGACGCCGGATTCCCAGACCTGGGTGAGCGGGCTCTCGTCGCCGCTGCGCTCGCCGTCGTGAAGGTTCTCGAAGTCGGCGGAGCCGGCCAGGACCTCGCGGACGTGGACGGCATAGTTCGACCAGTCTGTTGCGATCCGCCAGATGCCTCCGGGCTTGAGGGCCCGAGCGGCGAGCTCGGCGAAAGCAGGCTGGATGAGGCGGCGCTTGTGGTGCCGGGACTTGTGCCACGGGTCCGGGAAGAAGACCCAGAGTTCGGTCACGGATCCGGCCGGCAGCATGGTGGCGAGCACCTCAGGGGCATTTGCTTCCACGACGCGGACGTTGGCCAGGCCGCGGCTGTTGATCTTGATCAGGGTGTTGGCCAGTCCCGGGGTGTAGACCTCAACAGCGAGGAAGTCTTTGCCCGGGTTCTCCTCGGCGGCGTGGCAGACGGCGTCGCCGAGGCCGGAGCCGATCTCCACGATCAGGGGGGCCGTGCGGCCGAATTCGGCCGCGGCGTCGAAGACATAGTCCGGGTGCACGGACGTGTTGGCGATGTGGCGGGGGACTTCCACGGCCCACCGGTCGGAATGTTCCTCCCACGCGACCTGGCGGCGGCCCTGCAGGCGGGTGCCGCGGCGCACGAAGCTGACCGGGCGGCCGCCGTAGGTGCCGAAGGAGGCCTGGCTGCCGGGGGTCACCGGCCGGGGAGGCTTCGGTGATTCGGGGGATTCTGGGGATTCACTCATCCCTTCCAGAATAGTGGAGTCCCGGCGCCCGCCCCGGAGCCTGCCAGAATGGGGCCGTGACTGTACCGAAAAGCTCCCAGGACCCCGCCGTCACAGGCGTCGGGGCCGAAGACCGCCGAAGCATGCTGGTGGACGCCGAGATCGACGACGTCCCCGCGGCGGAGCCCACCCGGGTCGGCAGCCGGCGCAGCCTGGCCTACCTGGGTGTGTGCCTGGTCCTGATCGGGCTGAACCTGCGCACCGTCTTCTCCAGCTTCTCCGCGGTCCTTCCCGAGGTGACGGCCGACGCCGGGCTGCCGGGCTGGGCCGTCGTCGTCCTCACCACCGTGCCGGTAACGCTGCTCGGGGTTTTCGCGCCGCTCGCACCCGTCCTGGCCCGCCGCTTCGGCGCCGAGCGTGTGCTCCTGGGCGCCATGGCCGTGCTCACGGCAGGGCTCCTGCTGCGGCCCCTGGAGGCCGGCGGCGCCGGGCACCTGCCGGCACTGCTGGCCGGGACGGCTGCCTGCGGTGCGGCGATCTCGCTGTGCAACGTGCTGCTGCCCGGTCTGGTCAAGCGTGACTTCCCGCACCGGCTCGGCCTGATGGGTGGCCTCTACACCACGGCGATCTGCGCCTCCGCGGCCCTCGGCGCCGGTTTCACTTATCCGGTCTTCAGCGCGTCAGGGGAGTGGACGGCGGCGCTGCGGTTCTGGGCGCTGCCCGCCGGTGTCGTTCTTCTGCTGTTCCTGCCGCTGGCCCTCCGGCAGCGCCACGGCCGGCACCAGGTTGCGCACGGCGGCGTGAACGTCTGGCGTTCGGCGGTCGCGTGGCAGGTGACGATTTTTATGGTGCTGCAGGCGATGATGTCGTTCAGCGTCTTTGCCTGGCTGGCCCCGATTCTGCGCGAGCGAGGGGTGGACGGCGGAACGGCCGGGGTGATCGTTTCCGTGTCGATTCTGCTGCAGATGCTCGGGTCCCTGTTCGCGCCGGCGCTCGCCACCCGGTTCCGGGACCAGCGCGCGATCAACACTGTGGTGGCGCTGATGACCGGTGGCGGCTTTGCGCTGAGCATTTTCGGCCCGCTGGAGCTGATCTGGCTGTGGACCGGGCTGCTGGGCCTGGGCCAGGGCAGCCTGACCGCCGTCGCGCTCACCATGATCATGGTCCGCACCCGGGACGGCCACACCGCGGCGCATCTGTCCGGGATGATGCAGGGTGTGGGCTACGGAGTGGGGTCCACCGGGACCCTGCTGGTCGGCCAGCTGCACCAGGCCACGGGGTCGTTCGCGGCGGCGGGTGTGCTCTTCCTCGCCGTCGGATCGCTGGCGGCGGTGTTCGGCTACCGCGCCGGGCGGAACCGCTTCATCGGCGGCTGACGGCGGCCTGGGACGCACCATCTGGAAAAGCCTCACACAGGCCCGGCCGGCCGAGGCGCCCCTGGCGCTCCCTAAACGCCGGCCTTCGCGAACACCTGCTGGATGACGGTGCTTGCCGCGTCGACTGCGGCCTGGACATCGCCCTGCGCAAGCGGCCGATAAGTCATCCTGCTGACCTCCACCGACAGCGTCCCCGTCCGGGCACCGAGACGGACGTAGGACTGGCCGGATCCGTCCGAGGTCTGGTAGCTGAAGGCGTGGCTGGAATCGGCGTCGAACTGCACGGTCAGGGGCTGCACCGCCGGCCAGGTTAGTGGGCCCTGCCCCAGGACGTTCGCCTGGATGGACGTGCAGTCGCTGATTGCCGACGTCCGGAGGTCGAAGGGTAGGGCTGCGCGAGGGCTGTGCCCATGCTGATGACGGTCACGTCGAGCGAGATCATCTTGTCGCCGGTGGAGACGATGCCCTGGGCCAGGGTCGCTCCGCCGGCGAGTGTTCCGTAGTAGGCGGCGTCGTCGTAGGCGCAGCTGGCGCGCGACGGGAGCGGTGAGGCCCCTGGTGCCCGCGAAACCACGCGGGCCTCGGTCGGCGTCACGTAGAGCTCCCTGCCGGCCCCTCCAGTCACTCCCGTGAGCAGCTGGCTTAGCTCTTCCGGGCTGCGGGCGCCCGCCGGATTCGGCTGCGGGGCGCTGGGCGGGTTCTTCACTGCCTCGTCGATGAGGTCCCGGGCGAAGCCCGCCATGGAGTCCACTGCCCGTGCAGTCGTTTCAGCATTTACCGGCCAGACCGTCAGAGCCATGTCGATGGACATCGTCCCGGCCAGCACCTGCAGTCCAGCGGTCCCGATGTCTTTGGGCCCCAGTCCCTTCGCCTTCTGCGTGGTTGCGTATGCCTGCTGCCCGACGGGCGGCGCCGCCGGAAGTTGGGCCTCGTACCTTGACGACATCGTTCCGCCGGCCATGGAGTAGGTGTAGCTCCGCTCGAATTGGGAACACTCTGCCGCCAGGACAGCCGTCTTATTGAAATCCGCAGCGGCGAGTTTGTCGTGCGGGGCGCTCCTGATCACGAAGACGATGGTTGTCGTTTGCGACGACTGCTCGGTGAGGGGCATGCGGCCCTCCGCGAAGCTCACGTCTGGATCGGTCCGGCGTGTCGCGGTCTCCGTCTCCTCGTGCAGTCGGAAGGCGCCGCACTGCTCCGGCGTCGTGGCGCCGGTGCTGGCGGGCGGTGTGACGACCTTGGCCGTCTCACGGAGGGTCCGTGTGTCAACCACGATCCCCTGAAGGTTTCGCGAGCGCACCACCGTCGTCGCCAGGTCAACGAGCTGCTGGTCCGTATAGATCTCGCCCGGCGCCGCGGCGGCGGGTGGCGCACTGTCGGGCGAGGTGTTGCCCGGAGACGCACTGCCGGGCGGGGGTCGACGGCGACGTACCGCCGGGTGGCGGGGTGCACGCGGCGAGGGCCAGAAGGGCCACGACGGCGCCGGCCGCCCAGCCGCGACGTGGCATCACAGGCCCGCTTTGGCGAAGACCTGGCCGAGAACGCCGGCCAGCACGTCCGCGGCGGGCTGCGCGTCGGCCTCCGAGGACCTGACAGTGCTCGCCTCCACCGCCAGCGTCCCCTTCCGTGCGCCGACGAGGACGTGCCATTGACCGGTCTCGTCGGCTAACTGGTAGGCGACGGCGTAGCTTGAGTCGCCGGCGCCGGCCATGTTCAGCTGCTTGGTGCCCGACCACTGGCGCGTGCCTCCGCCCAGGTCCTCCTGGATTGCCGGGCAGTCGCGGAGCGCTGCGGCCTGGGCATCGAACGGGTATGGTGGCGTCGCGGTTGTGGGCATGCTGATCACTGCGAGCTCGATGAAATCCATCTTGCTGGCACCCTGGATCTGCCCCTGGCCGACCACCGAGCCGATCGGCGACTGGTAGGCGGCGCCGCTGAAGCTGCACGGCGGCCGTGGCCCCTGGGACGGCTGGCCGAGATCAATGCCGGGACGCTCCGAACCGATGACTGACGCAGCAGGCATGTCCACTGTTTTCCCGGTTGGTCCCGCAATGCCCTTAAGCAGTGCGACGAGATCGTCCGGGGTGCGGGAGTTCGGCGGAGCCGCAGCTACCGATGGCGGGTGCTGCGCGGCCTGGTCGATGAGCTCCTGTGCCAGCGCGGCCATGGAATCGAGGGCGGGGCGGGCGTCGGCCTCGGAGCTCGGTGCGGCGACGGAGAGACCCAGCGTGACGGACATCGTGCCCGCCAGCACCCGGAGCCCGACCCAGCCAAAATCCCCGGGGTCCTGCGGTTTTGTGGTCTGCAGCCAGGCGAACCTCTTCTCCCCGGCAGGCGGTGCGTTGAGGAGCTGGACCGCGTACGTCGAGGTCCTGCCGGACTCCGTGGACGCGACGTCGAACTGGCTGCAGCGGGCAGCCAAGTCGTCTGTGTAGTTGAAGTCGGCCTGGGAGATCGCGGACGCCTCCGCGCTCCGGAGCGTGAGCATGATGGTTGTCGTCGGTCCCGACTCCCGCGTTCCGGCGATTGGCATCATTCCTTCCGCCATGTTCACACTCTTGTCCGCCCATTGGGCGAAGGGATTTCGGGACGCGAAGACCGCGCAGTCGCCTGGCGTCGTCACGGTCTCTGCGCCGGGTATGAGCCGCCCGCCGCCACGCTTCGCATCCGCTGGGAGTCCTGTGCCCATCCCTGTGACTGGCGGTTCTGGCCCACGGCGTTAATGATCGCCATCAATTCCTGGTCCGTATAGACCTTGCTCGGCGCGCCCGCCGATGGAGCGCCGGCCGAGCCAGTATCCGCCGACGGGGTGCCGGCAGATGAAGAGGACGGATCCGCCGTCGTCGGTCCGCCCGGCGTCGAGGGCCCGGAGGAACATCCCGCCAGTGCCAGCAGCGCGGCGACGATGCAGGTAAGCCGCCGCCTGGCCCTCGCCCCCGGCGCCGCCCGGAATACTCCAGCTGTCACTACTGCCCGAGCGGACATCGCAGGCCCCCCTTTGTCTTGTAAGGCACACGCTACGTTTCGGTAGGGATTCGCAAGAAGGGCACTTCGGCCCGACACGGGCATCCGATAACGGATGAAAGCCCGGGGATCAGGACTTTGGGGTCTTCAGGCAGGTTCCCGTCGCACCCCCAGGCACCGACGCCGCGCGCATGGTGCGCCCGGCCCGCCGGCTGTGGCATGCTTCCCCTTGAGCCACATCCCGGACCCGCCAGAAAGCTCCGCGGCAGCCGACCTCGACCTGAACCCACGTTGAGGTTCGTACACGACTATTGATCAGGCCAGGCCCTTGCCCCGTTCCGTTCCCGCCCCGACCCTGGAATCAGCCGGCATTTTCCACCGCGACTACCTGCTGGTAACCCTGGGCGCCTGTGCACTCGTGTTCCTGGCCGCCTTCGAATCGCTGGCGGTGACCACGATCATGCCGCTGGTCAGCCGGGAGCTGGCGGGGGCCAGCCTTTACGCACTGGCCTTCGCAGGCCCGCTCGCCACCGGCGTCATCGGCATGGTGGCCGCCGGCAACTGGTCCGACCGGCGCGGCCCGGTCGGACCGCTGTACGCATCAGTCGCCATGTTTGTGGTGGGCCTGCTGCTCGCGGGGACAGCAGCGAGCATGCCTGCCCTCGTGGCCGGCCGGCTGGTCCAGGGCCTGGGCGGCGGCGCCATAACGGTGGCGCTGTATGTCGTGATCGCCCGCGTCTACCCGCCGGTGCTGCACCCGAAGATCTTCGCCGCCTTCTCCGCAGCCTGGGTGATCCCCTCGCTGGTGGGTCCGTTCGCCGCCGGCATCGTGGCGCAGCTGGCCAGCTGGCACTGGGTGTTCCTCGGCGTCGTGGGGCTTGTGCTGCCGGCACTGCTGATGATTGTGCCGGCCCTGCGCGGGCTGCACGGCACGCCCGACGCTAAGTCCGGCGGCACCGCCGGCGGCATGCCGGACGGCGCACCGCCGACAGCCGCGGCACCGGAGGACATGTCCACTGGTTCGCACCGGTCCTCGGGGACCGGGCGGCTGGCCTGGGCCGCCCTCGCAGCGCTCGCCGTGCTCGGCCTGAACCTCTCCGCCAGGCTCCCGGCGGCGGGCGGGGTCGTAGCTGTGGCGGCCGTCGTCGTGGCCCTCATCGCCGTCCGCCCGCTGGTGCCGCGCGGAACTTTGACGGGCCGCCGCGGACTCCCCAGCGTTATCCTCACCCGCGGCCTGGCCTCCGCCGCGTTCTTCGGCGCCGAGGTCTATCTGCCGTACCTGCTCGTGGAGCGCTACGCTTTCTCCCCCACCTTCGCCGGCCTTGCCCTGACCGGCGGCGCCGTCGCGTGGGCGGCAGGTTCCGCGGTCCAGGGCCGCCTCGGGTCACGCCTGGATCACCGCCGCGCTGTTCGAATCGGGGCGGCCCTGGTCCTCGGCGCCGTCGTCCTGGTATTGCTGACCACGGTCCTCAGCTGGCCGGCCGCCGTGGCGATCGTCGCCTGGGTGGTCGCCGGAGGCGGCATGGGGCTGATGTATTCACGCCTGAGCGTGATGACCCTGGCGCTGTCCAGCAAGGAAGAGGAAGGCTTCAACAGTTCGGCGATGTCCATTTCCGACTCGCTGGGCGGGGCACTTTCGCTCGCCACCACCGGCATCATCTTTACCGCGTTCCCGACCGCGGCGGCGGCCTTTGGCGGTGTCTTCGCCCTGACAGCGTTGATCGGCATCGCCGCGGTTGCCGTCGCCCCGCGGGTGGCCCGGCGGCGCGCTCCGGCGTCGGGTCCCCGCTGAGTCCGTCCCCGGCCGGTCCTCGGGAGGTCCCGGCCGGGTGAGCTCAGGGGTCGGATGAGCTCAGTGTGCGGTAAGGCGGGTGGCGCGCAGCACGGCGTCCGTCAGGGCGGCAGCCTCGCCGTCGGGGCCGGTGCTGCTGCGGTGCCGGGTGTCGACGAGGTCGAGTCGCCACTCGGGTTCCTCGATCCTCAGCTCCTGGGCCAACTGCTCGGCCGTGTAGAACATCTCCGGTTCGTGATTGTGGCCCGACGGCAGCCCGTCGGGGTGGTGGCCCACGATCAGCAGCGTCCCCCCGGTCCGCACCGCTGCGGCCGCTAGCTGGAGGGCCTGCTGCCAGGGCATCACAGTGGAATGCAGAAACTGTGCCGTGACCAGGTCGAAGAGCTCCTCGGGCACCCAGGTGGCCAGATCCTGCTGCACCCAGGTGATGTTCCCGCTTTGCCCGCGCTCCCGCGCATGCGCTTCGGCCCGCTCCAGCGCGACCGCGGAGACGTCGACGGCGGTGACTTTCCAGCCACGGCTGGCGAGCCAGATCGCATCCGCGCCCTCGCCGCATCCCAGGTCCAGGGCCGTTCCGGGGGAAAGGGACGCGGCCTCGGCGATCAGCTGCTGATTCGGCTCGCCGCTCCAAATCCTGGGGCGGCTGCTGTATTTCTCGTCCCACACCTGGGCTGCGCTGACGTTGCTGCCGTGTTCGGTGTGCTCGTGCTCCTTCATCGTTGTCCTTGGGGTCGTAAGGCCGTGGGGTTATTCCCACATCATGGCAGGGGAAGGCCCCCGGGGGACACCAGCAAATCGGCCGGCGCCGGAAATCGACATACGAAAATCACCGCCCGGAAACGCCCCCGAAACCTCGGTAGTGGAGGCTGAAGCCGGAGGACGGAATGACACTGGGGTGAATCCGAATCCGGGATAGGAGCAGGCCATGACTGTAGAAGCGGCGCGTCAGGTTCAATCGTGTGAGGAGTTGTCAGTGGGGGACAAGATTGAGGCGTGGCATAACGGGCGGATGTTCCACCGGGGCGAGGTGATCCGGACGGTGCCGGCCACGGATTTGTTCTGGATTCTGGACGAGCGGACCGGCACCCGGAGGCTGATCGACACCGAGGCGCTGGTTATCCTGCGCGTTGCGGTGCCGGCGGGCGAGTTCGTTTCGCCGGCGGTCGCGGATGGGGCGTCCAAACAGCCGGCGGCGGCCCCGGCGGCCCGGGTGACGGCGTCGCACGTCCCGCTGTTCCAGGCGCCCAGCCTGGTGTCCTGAGCAGCGGAAACGGGATTGGCCCCGCCGGATGATAGACTGAGGGAACTTGATGTGCAGTGATGCCCACTAACGTTCCGGTTCATCAACCGGTTCCCCTGATGGATTCCTTCCGGATTCCAGCCGCAGGGAGTGGGATTTTTTCATGTGAGAGGCACATCCTGCGTCGATGAACGCGTTCTATTTGGTCCCGGCCGCCGCCTTAACAGCAGCTGGCCGGTTGATCACCTGACTTTTCTTCGGCGAACCCCTGAGCCAACCGGCGCCGGGGCCGATATCCGCACGGATACCGCCTGAAAGACCTTTGAAACCTATGACTACTTTCGCTGCCCTCGGCACGCCCAAGGCCCTCGCCGACACCCTCACCGCCCAGGGGATCATCGAACCGTTCCCCATCCAGGTCAAGACCCTGCCGGACACGCTGGCCGGACGCGACGTCCTGGGCCGCGGCCGCACCGGCTCCGGCAAGACCATTGCTTTCGCCATCCCGCTTGTAGCACGACTCGCTGAGCGGGAAGCCAAGCACTTCCGCAAGCCCGGCCGCCCGATGGGCCTGGTCCTCGCGCCGACCCGTGAGCTGGCCACCCAGCTGAACGCGACCATCGAGCCCATGGCCACGGCCATGGGCCTGAACACGACCGTTATTTATGGCGGCATTTCCCAGGCCCGCCAGGAAAAGGCGCTGCGCGCCGGCGTCGACATCGTCATCGCCTGCCCGGGCCGCCTCGAGGACCTGATCCGCCAGCGCGTCCTAACCCTCGAGGGCGTCGAGATCACCGTCCTGGACGAGGCCGACCACATGGCCGACCTCGGCTTCCTCCCCGTGGTCAAGAAGCTCATGGACATGACCCCCAGCCAGGGCCAGCGCATGCTGTTCTCCGCCACGCTCGACAACGGCGTGGACAAGATCGTCCAGCGCTACCTGTCCAACCCGCTGACCCACGCGGTGGACGAGTCACAGGCCGCGGTGACCACCATGGAACACCACGTGCTCGTCGTCAACGACCAGACCGTCAAGAAGCAGCTGATCGTCGAGCTCGCCTCGGGCGCCGGCCGCCGGGTGCTCTTCCTGCGCACCAAGCACCACGCCCGCAAGCTTGCCAAGACCCTGACCGACGCCGGCATCCCCGCCGTCGACCTGCACGGCAACCTCTCGCAGAACGCCCGTGACCGCAACCTGGCGGAGTTCGCCTCCGGTGAAGTCCGCGTCCTGGTCGCCACCGACGTCGCCGCCCGCGGTGTCCACGTCGACGACGTCGAGCTGGTCATCCACGTGGATCCGCCCACCGAACACAAGGCCTACCTGCACCGCTCGGGCCGTACCGCCCGCGCAGGCTCCGACGGCACCGTCGTCACGCTGACCCTGCCGGAGCAGCAGTCCGACGTCAAGAAGCTGATGAAGGCTGCCGGCGTCGAGGTTAACTTCGAGCGCGTCACTGCCAACTCGCCGCTGGTTGCAGAACTGGTCGGCGAAATGGCTGACAAGATCGATCCGCGCACCCGCGCTGCCCTGCTGGCTGCCAAGTCCAACCAGGGCGGCGGCAGCTCCACCGGTGCCAACGCCGAGCGCAAGCGGGCCCGCCGCACCACCCAGGCTGCACCCACCGCGGGTGGCCGTGGCGGTCGTGGCGGACGCGGACGCGTCGGAGCCGAGGCTCCCCGCACCGATCTGCCCCGCGCCGAGCGCCGTGCCGTGGCCTACGAAGGCCAGACTGCTGCCCGCAACGCAGCGGATCGTGTGATCGAGCGGAACGAGGACCGGCAGGACGCCGAGCGCGCCGAGCGCCGCAGCGTCCGCGCCCGCTCGACCTCGTACGGTACCCACCGCAATGATGTTCCGGCCGCCGGCGGCCGCGCATCGGCCGGCCGCGGTTCCGACGGCCGCGCCGCAGAAGGGCGCAGCGACGCCCGGGGCGCTTCGGCTCCCCGCAGCGGTGCTCCCCGCTCCGGCGGTGCCCCCCGCACGGGCGGCGCCACCGGCGGCCAGCGCGGCGGTCGCCCGGCAACGGGCCAGCGTGCAGCTGCCGGTGCCAAGACCGGCGGAAGCAAGACCGGGTCCAATGCGGCCGTTTGGTCCTCCAACACCGGCGGCACCTCGGGCGGATCCTACGCAGGTGGCGGCAACGGCCGCTCCAGCGAAGGCCGTCCGGCACGCAGCGGCGGCCCCCGCCGCGCATCCGCCCCGGCGTCGAACGAACGCCGCAGCCGCTAAGACTTCGGGTTTTCGCTACACAAAATAGCTGGCGCTACGCGAAGGGCCGGTCGCTGCGGGTATACCCGCAGCGACCGGCCCTGGGCGAAGCGTAAAGCAAGAAACGCAGTGCGAAGCACAAAGCGCAGCGTGGATCGGGAAGCGCAGCGTGGATCAGCGCGAAGCAGGAAGCGCAGCGCCGGCTACCAGCCGCGGGCGCGCCACTCCGCCAGGTGCGGGCGTTCCGCGCCCAGGGTGGTTTGCTTCCCGTGGCCCGGGTGCACCACGGTGTCATCCGGATAAACCTCGAACAGCCGCTCGCTCACGTCGCTGATCAGCCGGGCGAATCGTTCCGGATCCTTCTGGGTGTTGCCCACGCCACCGGGAAACAGCGAGTCGCCGGAGAAAATGTGCGCCGGGCCTTCGGGGTCCTGGTACACCAGTGCGATCGAACCCGGAGTGTGGCCGCGCAGATGCACTGCCGTCACATCGAAGCCGTCGAAGTTGCCGACGTCGCCCTGGTTCAGCAGCACATCCACCGGCACCGGCAGCTCCGGGGCGTCATCCGTCCCGGCCGCCGTCTTCACCCCGGTGGCCGCCACCAGGCCCGGCAGCGCACGGACGTGGTCCCAGTGCTGGTGGGTGGTGGCAACCAGCGCCAGCTTCGGCGTCGCGGAAGTATCCGCGGCGGCGTCGGTAAGCAGCCCCTGGATGGCGGCCAGATCATCGGCCGCATCGATCAGGAGCTGCGCGCCCGATGCCTTGCTGGTGAGCAGATACACGTTGTTGTCCATCTCGCTGACCGAAATCCGGCGGATGGTGATGTCACGTAACGAGTGAATAAGCGAGTCCATGGGCATCAGTCTACGGAGGCGCTTATTCACGGCCCTCGGACACCCAGTTGGGGTCCGCGGAACGGGAGCCGACGACGGCGTCCGCGGCGGCGTCGAGTTTCGTCAGGTGCGCCGCGGCGAAGTCGAGCGTCAGGGCTCCCAGATTCTCGTCGATCCGGTCCGCCCTGCGGGTGCCGGGGATGGGGACCACCGGCAGTCCCAGCTTCCGGCCCTGCGCGAGCAGCCAGGCCAAGGCGACCTGGGCAGGAGTTGCAGCCTGCCCGGACGCGGCAAGTTCAGCCGCGACTGCCTGCACGGCGGCAACCACCCCCTGGTTGGCGTCCAGCGCCGCCTCGGCGAAGCGGGGGATGTTGCGGCGGAAGTCGCCGCTGCCCAGCTTCGACGCGTCCACGGTGCCGGTGAGGAATCCCCGGCCCAGCGGCGAATACGGCACAAAACCCACCCCAAGCTCGACTGCCGCAGGAACAACGTTGCGTTCCACGTCGCGGCTCCAGATCGACCACTCGCTCTGGACCGCGGCGATCGGGTGGATGCCGCTGGCTTCCCGCAGCTCCTCGGCCGTCACCTCAGACAGGCCAAGATGCCGCACTTTGCCGGCCTGCACCAGCCCCGCCATGGCCTCCACGGTTTCCACTATCGGAACGCGGAGGTCACGGCGGTGCATGTAGTACAGGTCGATGACGTCGGTGCCGAGGCGCTGCAGGCTGCGGTCCACCGCCTGCCGTACGTAGGCGGCGTCGCCGCGGATGTCGGAGTAGCCGGTCGACGGTGTGCCCACCAGGCCGAACTTGGTGGCCAGCTGCACTTCGCCGCGGCGTTCCTTCAGGAGTTTGGCGATGAGTTCCTCGTTGCCGCCCCCGCCGTAGATGTCCGCCGTGTCGATGAAGCTGACGCCGGCATCCACCGCATGGTGCAGGGTCCGCAGCGCCTCGGCCGGATCCACGGCGCCGTACACCGGGGTCAGGGCCATGCCGCCAAACCCCAGCGGGCTGACCGCCAGGCCTTCGCCGAGCCGCACGTGTGTTGCCTTCATGGGGGTTTCCCTTCGTTGTTTTTACCGCCAACCCGTCCCCGGACCGGTGTATTCCGCCGCTCCCGCCCAGTTGCCGGCCCGGAACGGCCGACGCCACGGCGTGTCCCCGCGGAAAACCGGTCACGGCGCGGACTAAGTGGGCGGGAGCGTCGGGGCAGCCGCGGACGCCGCGGGTACCCGGGCCGGGAGGAGCTTCAGTCCGGCTGCGCAGCCCACGATCCCCGCGATGAACAGCAGTTTGAGCGGGCTGGCGGGCTCGACGCCGGTCGCCATCGCCCAGCCGACGGTCAGTGCGGCGCCGATCCCCACCCAGACGGCGTAGGCGGTGCCGAGCGGGATGCTTTTTACGGCCAGGCCCAGCCCCACCATGCTCAGCGTCGCGGTCAGCGCGAACACGAGGGTGGGCAGCGGCCGGGTGAAACCGTCGGACAGTCCCAAGGCCGTGGCCCAGACCGCCTCCAGCACGGCGGAGGCGAGCAGGACGAGCCATGCGACCGTGGCGGCGGGCGTCTTGCCTGCTGATTTCGGAGTGCGGTTCGCGGCCATGGTCACGCCACCAGCTTCAGGCCGGCCACGCAGGCGACGACCCCGCCAAGCAGCAGGATCCGTGCTGCCGTCGCGGGTTCAACGCCGGTGATCATGGCGTAGGCGGAGGTCAGCACCACGCCGACGCCCACCCAGACGGCGTAGGCGGTGCCGGTCGGGATGGACTGCATGGCGACCGCGAGGCCGCCGGTGCTGGCCAGCACGGAGACGAGGAAAACGGCGGCCGGTGCGATCCGGCGGCGGCCTGTGGCCCGCGAGGTGCGGTGCAGGGCTGCGGCCCAGACGGCTTCCAGCGACCCGGAAAGGATGAGAATTAACCACGACATAACTGCTCCTGTGGCCAGTCTTGTCGCGTGCCGGGTACTGAACCGTCGTCCGGAGCCCCGAAGAAGGGGACTTGATTCCAGCGTAGCAACGCCCCCGCGGGGTGGCGAACTGACGGGGTGCAGGGGCGGCCGGCGAAGGGGTGATCTCATCCCGAATCAGCGGCTTTTGCCGGGGTCTGTGCATAAAAGCAGTGGAGTAATAGTATTTGGCCCATCAGCCCGATGTGGTCTGCCTCACGTCCCGCTGTGCCGCAGCTATGACGATCCGGCAACGGAGTTAGGCGCACCCGATGACCGAGACACTCGCCGCCGGCCGGCAGGCCGGAACGGATGCGGTTCCGGCGATCCGGCTGCGGAAACTCACCAAGGTCTTCGGGGACACCGTCGCCGTGAACGCCGTGGACCTGGACATCCGGCAGGGCGAATTCTTCTCCATGCTCGGCCCCTCAGGGTCCGGCAAGACCACGGTCCTGCGCCTGATCGCGGGCTTCGAGCTGCCAACCTCGGGAAGTGTCGAGCTCGAGGGCAGGGACGTCACCGGGCTGGCGCCCTTCGAACGGAACCTCAACACCGTCTTCCAGGACTACGCCCTGTTCCCGCACATGTCCCTCGTGGACAACGTCGCCTACGGCCTGCGCGTGCGGGGAATGCACCGGAAGGAACGGCACGGGCGGGCCCGCGAAGCGTTGGAGCGGGTGCAGTTGGGCAAGTTCGTCGGACGCAAGCCCGCCCAGCTCTCCGGCGGCCAGCGCCAGCGGGTCGCCCTCGCCCGGGCCCTGGTGGTGCAGCCGAAAGTCCTGCTGCTGGATGAGCCGCTCGGCGCCCTGGACCTGAAGCTCCGGCAGCAGATGCAGGTTGAACTCAAGGAACTGCAACGCTCGCTCGGCATCACGTTCATCTTCGTCACCCATGACCAGGAGGAGGCCCTGACCATGAGCGACCGGATTGGCGTGTTCAACAACGGCAGCCTGGAACAGATCGGCACGGCGCACGAGATCTACGAGCGGCCCGGCGGTGCGTTCGTGGCCAACTTTGTCGGCACCTCCAACATTTTCGACGCCGCGCTCGCGCAGAAGCTCTACGGCCGGGCGGAACAGGTCTGCATCCGGCCGGAACGGCTGCGCCTGTCCTGGACGGCGGCGCCGGAACCGCGGCCCGGCGTCACCTCCCGCCCCGGAACGGTGACCGCGCTGGTCTACGTGGGGCACGCGACGCAGGTGAGGGTACAGCTCGACGACGGTCCCGCCGTCGTCGTCCTGACGCCGGAGACGCTGCCCGGAGGCGACGCCGAACTGCTGGACCGGCGCGTCACCGTGAGCTGGGATGACGACGCCGCCGTCTGGCTGCCGTCCGACGGCGACTGAAACTTCCGGGTCCAGCCAGGAGGTCGTTCCACCCCCGAAACGAAAGGTAAGGATCATGGCATCAAGGAATAGGGCCTCCCTGGTAGTCGGGGTGGCCGCGGCGGCAGCACTCGCCCTGGCAGGATGCGGCACCACCGGCGGGGGAGGAGCCAGCCCGTCGGCCCAGCCGGTCAAGTCTGAAATCGGCCAGGGCGAAGGGCAACTCTCCATCCTGGCCTGGCCAGGTTATGTCGAGGACGGCAGCAACGACCCGGCCGTGGACTGGGTGACCGCCTTCGAGTCCGAGACCAAATGCCAGGTGAACTTCAAGCCCTTCGGCACCTCGGACGAAGCTGTGACCCTGATGCGCACGGGCCAGTACGACGTCGTCTCGGCCTCCGGTGACGCCTCCCTGCGGCTGATCGCCGGCAACAACGTGGAGCCCGTCAACACCGGCCTGCTGAAGAACTATCCCGACGTGTACCCGTTCCTGAAGGACAAGGCCTGGAACACGGTGGACGGCAAGAACTACGGGATGCCCCATGGCTGGGGCGCCAACCTGCTGATGTACTCCGTGGATGCCGTCACGCCTGCCCCCACCTCCTGGCGGGCCGTTTTCGACGACGCTGCGCGGCACAGCGGAAAGGTCACGGCGTACGACTCGCCGATCTATATTGCCGACGCCGCCGTGTACCTGATGGCACACAAGCCCGAGCTGGGCATCAAGAACCCCTATGCGCTGGACAAGGACCAGCTCGCCGCCTCGGTGAACGTGCTGAAGGAGCAGCGCCAGCACATCGGCGAATACTGGAGCGACGTCGTCAAGGAGGTCCAGGCCTTCGCGAGCGGCAGCACGGTGGTCGGCACCACCTGGCAGGTCGGCGCCAACATCGCCACTGCGAACGGGACCAACGTCAAGACGCTGCTCCCCGAAGAGGGCGCCACCGGCTGGTCGGACACCTGGATGATCAGCGCGACGTCCAAGAACAAGAACTGCGCGTACCTGTGGCTCGACTACATTGCCAGCCCCGCGGCCAACGCGGCGGTGGCGGAATACTTCGGCGAATCACCGGCCAACCCCAAGGCCTGCGAACTGACCAAGGACAAGGCACACTGCGAGACCTATCACTCCGGTGACGAGGCCTACGCGAAGCAGATCTGGTACTGGACCACCCCGGTGGCCGGATGCCTGGACGGCCGCAAGGACGTCAAGTGCACGGACTACTCGGAGTGGACGAAGGCCTGGACCGAAATCAAGGGCTGAGATGGCGCTCCAGACGCGGCAGCCGGCCCCCGGGGCGCCCCGGGCCGGCGCCGCCGTGCCGCCGGCCAGGGCCAACCGGGTCTCGGCGCTGCTGCACCGCCGGCCGAACCTGCGGCTCGCGGGGCTGATTACGGCCCCCGCCGGCTGGCTGGTGCTGGTCTACATCGCTGCCCTGGCAGCGCTGCTGATCACCGCGCTCTGGACCGTGGACACCTTCACCGGCAAGGTGTCCACGGTCTGGACGGCGGACAACCTGGTCACGGTCCTGACCGATCCGGTGTACCAGCGCATCACGCTGCGGACGCTGTGGATCGCGCTCGCCGTGACCGTGATCGACCTGATCCTTGCGCTGCCCATGGCGTTCTTCATCGCCAAGGTCGCCAGTTCCCGCTGGCGGAAGCTGCTGGTGGTGGCCGTCCTGATGCCGCTGTGGGCGAGCTACCTGGTCAAGGCCTACGCGTGGCGGAACGTGCTCGCCGACGGCGGGCTGCTGGAGTGGCTCGGGACGCCGGCCGGGCTCGAGTCCCCGGGATACGGCGAGACGGCCGTGATCGTGACGCTGTCCTACATCTGGCTGCCGTTTATGATCCTGCCGATCTACGCCGGATTCGACCGGGTCCCCGATTCACTGCTGGAAGCCTCCAGTGACCTGGGCGCGAAACCCCTGGCCACCGTGCGTCTGGTCATGTTCCCCCTGCTGGTCCCCTCCATCATTGCCGGGACGATCTTCACGTTCTCGCTCTCGCTGGGCGACTACATCACGGCCCAGATCGTCGGCGGCACCACGCAGATGCTCGGCACCGTGGTCTACGCGAACGTGGGAGCGGCCAACAACCTGCCGTTCGCCGCGGCCGTCTCGCTGGTCCCGATTGCGATCATCACGCTTTATCTCTTCATTGTCCGGCGCTCCGGCGCCCTCAACAGCCTGTGAAGCGCGGCCAGTCCGTGAACCCTTGACAGCCTGTGAACCCTGAACGTCCGGTAGGAGCACGATGAGACTTTCCCGAAGCGCCAAAGTCATCCTCGGCGTCGTGACGACCCTGGTGTTCCTGTTCATCTATGTGCCGCTGCTGCTGGTCGTGGTGAACTCCTTCAACGCGGACCGGACCTTTGGCTGGCCGCCGCGGGGACTGACCCTGGAGTGGTGGGGGCGCGCCTTCGATTCCTCCGGCGTCCGCGAGGCCCTGGTGTCCTCGCTCTGGGTGGCGGCGGTCTCGACCCTCATTTCCCTGGTGCTGGGGATGCTCCTGGCGCTGGCACTGCTGCGCTACAAATTCTTCGGCCGGGACGTGATCAGCCTGCTCGTGATCCTGCCGATCGCGCTGCCCGGGATCGTGACCGGCATCGCCCTGAACAACATGTTCACCACTATCCTGGGTGTCTCGCTGAGCCTGTGGACGGTGGTGATCGCGCACGCCACCTTCTGTATGGTGACCGTGTTCAACAATGTGATTGCCCGGTTGCGGCGGATGAACGGCGGGCTGGAGGAGGCATCCGCCGATCTGGGCGCCGGCGTGTTCACCACGTTCCGGCTGGTCACGTTTCCGCAACTCCGCTCCGCCCTGCTGGCCGGCGGGCTGCTGGCCTTCGCGCTGAGTTTTGATGAGATTATCGTGACCACGTTCACCATCGGCGCCGGTGACACCACCCTGCCGATCTGGATCCTGCAGAACCTCTTCCGGCCCAATCAGGCGCCGGTGGTCAACGTCGTGGCGGTGGTCCTGATTGTTGTCTCGATTGTGCCGATCTGGCTCGCGCAGCGGCTGTCGGAGGACTCGGTGGGGATCGGCGCCACCCGGGTGAAGGCTACGGAGAGTTAGGCCGCGACCCGGTTGATCGACACGACCGCGAGGAAGCCGCGGCCCAGGATCTCGGGGGTGTCGGTGTCGGAACCGACGACGGCGTCATAGCGGCCGAGCGCTGTCGGCCCGGCGGCGGCCGCCTCAGAGTTGCCGCCGCCCGCTGTGCTTCCTGGTGCCGGTGCACCGGGTGCCCCTGCATCGGGTGCGCCGCCGGACCCGTCGCCGGCGGTGCCGGGAGCGACGGACGCCTGGCCCTGCAGCAGGATCCCCAACTGGCCTTCGAATACGGGGTGGGCCCGCTTCTTGGAGAGTTCGATAATGGACGTGTAGCCCTTGAACGCGCCGATGCGCGTGATGACATTCAGGTCGCGGATGTCGCCCGTCGGAAGCGCTCCGGCCGCCGCGGCGTCGCCGGAGAACCGGAACGGGCGGTACTTCTCGAGCGGGTGCTCGGCCCCGTCGACAGTCAGCAGCAGCAGTTCGCCCTCAACCACCGTCAGCACGCGGTCCATGCCGGGGAAAGCCGAGAAGTCGCCCGCCTTGGACACCTCGGCGATGCTGACCCGCCAGTCCCAGTTGGTGTTCTTCCCCGCATTGTCCTGCGGAGAAGCGGCGTTGGTGTGGCTGGCCAGTTCGCGGGTCACCCCGCCGCCGTTGCGCCAGGGTTGGGCTTTCAGCTCGGCATAGCGGATGATCTGCATCCCTTTAGCCTATCCGCCGGGACCGGCCGCCTAATCCGCTGGACGCCCGCTGGATTGTGGACGCCGCGGCGTCGGCCGGCGCCGTAACCCTCAGGGCACGACGCGCGGCCGGGCCGCCGTCCTTGCTAACGTCAGGAACAGGAAACACTGCAAAAGGAGCCGGATGTTCGTCAAGGTTTGCGGGCTCAGCACGCCCGAGTCGGTCCTGGCCGCTGCGGAAGCCGGGGCCGACGCCGTCGGGTTCGTCCTGACCGGCAGCCCCCGCGAAGTAACCCCGGCGCGGGCTCGGGAGCTCCTGGCCCACGTCCCGGCGGGACTCCCCGTCGTCGGCGTCTTCCGGCACGAGGCCGCCGGGGACGCCGCCGCCCGGGCCCGCGAAGCCGGACTGGACTGGATCCAGCTCCACGGCGACCGCACCCCGGCAGACGTGCGCACCGTGCACGACGCCGGACTCAAGCTGATCCGGGCCGTCACGATGTCCGCCGCACCCGAGGCGTTCGCGGACTGGGGCGAGGACCTGCTCCTGATCGACGCTGCCGTGCCCGGCTCCGGCGAAGCCTGGGACTATGCCTCGGTCCGCGCCAAAGGGCTGGCAGGTCGCCACTGGCTGCTGGCCGGCGGGCTGGATCCGGCCAACGTCGCCGGCGCGGCCTCGCAGGCGGGCGCCTGGGGCGTGGACGTCTCCTCCGGCGTCGAGTCCTCCCGCGGGGTGAAGGACCTGGCCAAGATCCGGGACTTCGTGGCGGCGGCCAAGTCCCTGGCCGCGAAGCCCTGAAGGGCGCCGCAGGAATGCCGCCGGTCCGCGCCGTGTTGGCCCTGACATGAAGCGCATCGGATTTCTGTCCTTCGGACACTGGGGCCCCGGCGAGGGCTCCCGCACCCGGACCGCCCGTGACGCCCTGCTGCAGGGCATCGAACTGGCCGTCGCGGCCGAGGAGCTCGGTGTGGACGGCGCCTACTTCCGCGTGCACCACTTCGCCCGGCAGCAGGCCTCCCCGTTCCCGCTGCTGGCCGCCGTCGCCGCCCGGACCAGCCGGATCGAAATGGGAACCGGCGTGGTCGACATGCGCTACGAAAACCCCCTGTACATGGCCGAGGAGGCAGCCGCGACCGACCTGATCAGCGGTGGACGGCTGCAGCTCGGGATCAGCCGCGGCTCACCCGAACCGGCCCGCGACGGCGCCGCCGCCTTCGGGCATGTCCCCGCTGACGGGGAGACCGACGCGGACATGGCCCGGAGACACACCGCGGTGTTCCGCCGCGCCATCTCGGGGGCCGGGATGGCGGAGGCAGAGCCGCGCTACGCGGGCGGGGGATCCGGGCTGCTGCCCGTGCAGCCGCATTCGGCCGGCCTTGGCGAGCGGATCTGGTGGGGCGCCGGCTCGCGGGCCACCGCCGTCTGGACCGCCGAACAGGGCATGAACCTGATGAGCTCCACGCTGCTCACCGAGGACACCGGTGTGCCCTTCGACCAGCTGCAGGCCGAGCAGATCGCCATGTTCCGCCAGGCCTGGGCCGACGCCGGCCATCAACACGAGCCCCGCGTCTCGGTCAGCCGCAGCGTCCTGCCGATCGTCGACGATGAGGACCGGCGGTACTTCGGCCTCAGCGCGCTGCGCGAGAAACGCGACCAGGTTGGGGTGATCGACGGACTCGTGGCCCGGTTCGGCAGGAGCTACGTCGGCGCGCCCGACGCCATTGCCGCGGACTTGGCCGCCGACGCCGCCGTCCAGGCCGCCGACACCCTGCTGCTGACGGTCCCCAACCAGCTCGGCGTGGATTTCAACGCCAAGCTGCTGGGCACAGTAGCCCGGCACATCGCACCGGCGATCGGCTGGACGCCGCAGCCAGCGGCGTAACTCGGGCGCCGCGCCGGGCGGGCCGCGGGCGTTGGGTTCGGGCGCAGCGGGGGTTCGGCCGAAAGGCTAGCCGCGCCGCCGCGCCGTGGCTAGCATGGCTCCTTGGGGGAGTACCCCGGATGTACCGGCGGGCGCGGCCCGCCACCTGCAAAGGAGACCATAGTGACACTGCCCGAAGGATTGACCCCCGGCGTCTGGACGCTGGACATGTCCCACAGTGAAGTCGGCTTCAGCGTCCGGCACGCCGGCATCAGCAAGGTCCGTGGCCGCTTCAATGAGGCCTCGGCGGAGGCCCGTGTCGGCGACTCCCTCGCCGACTCCAGCCTGCATGCCAGCATCAAGACCGCCAGCTTTGACTCGGGCGACGCGAACCGTGACGGCCACGTCCGCGGCCCCGACTTCTTCGACGTCGAAAAGTACCCGGATATGACTTTCCGAGCCACCGGAATCAGGGGCGACGGCGAGGACTACACGCTGACCGGAGACCTCACCATCCGCGACGTCACCAAGCCGGTGGATCTGGAAGTCGAGTTCACCGGGATCGCAGTCGACCCGTTCGGCGCCACCCGCGCCGGGTTCAGCGCGGAGACGGACATCAGCCGCAAGGAATTCGGCCTGACCTGGAACGCCGCCCTCGAAGCCGGCGGGTTGCTGGTCAGCGACAAGGTCAAGATCAGTGTCGAGGCAGCGCTGGTGAAGCAGGCTTAGCCAACGGTTCGAATGTTACCAGCCAACGGTTCGAACGTTTAGAAGAGCAGGAGCACGAAGCCGCCGACCGTGGACAGGATCCCCACTCCGGTGAGGATCCAGCCCAGGGTCCAGGCCGCGTTGTCGTGCCGCGGCGGTTTGAGCCCCCAGCGGGAGGGGTGGCACACGTCGTAGAAGAGGTCGACGTCGGACCCGACCACGAGACCGTGCGACTCGGCCGCCGGCAGCAGGGAGCGGTGGTCGGCGTCGTGGTGGTCCGTCCAGCTGTAGCCCATGAAACCGCCGGCGCTGATCACCGTGCCGGTGGTACCCGTCCATGAGCACCGGCGGCGCCGCGAGTTCCAGCCCCAGCAGAGCAGCGGCAGGCCCAGGACAAAACCCACCCACGTCATGACTTCGAGAATGGGGCCCAGAAGGTCCCCGATGGTTGTCATCTGCGCATCCCGGGCGGCGGCGTCAGCGGGTGAGGCGGGAGCGGCGCAGGAAGTACACGACGCCGGCGCCGAGCAGGAGCAGAACACCCACATAGAGCAGGAACTGCACAGCCTTCACAACAACGCCAACGACCAGCAGGACGACGGCGACGATCAGGGCAAGCTTCAGGAGTGCGGGCATGCTCCCAGTATTATGCCCATCCGGGCGTTCGCAAAGCCGCGCGCCCTCCGCCCGCGTCACCGGACGCATTTCAGGAAATGTTCAGGGTGAACCCCTAGGCCGGATGCACGTCCGCCGGGGGAGAATAGAGCCATGAAGACACTGCTTAACATCATCTGGCTGCTTTTTGGCGGGCTCTGGCTCGCACTCGGTTACTTCGCGGCCGGGGTCATCTGCTGCCTGCTGGTCGTCACCATTCCGTGGGGCCTTGCGTCGTTCCGGATCGCGAACTATGCGCTGTGGCCGTTCGGGCGCACCGTGGTGGACCGCCCGGGAGGCACGGGGGTGTTTTCGCTGCTAGGCAACGTCATCTGGCTGCTGGTCGCCGGCATCTGGATCGCGATCGGTCACGTGGTCACCGCCTTCGCCATGGCCATCACCATCGTCGGAATCCCGCTGGCCATCGCCAACCTCAAGCTCATTCCGGTCTCGCTCATGCCGCTGGGCAAGCAGATCGTCCCGAGCGACAAGCCCTTCGTGACGACCTACAGCAGGGCCTACCACTAGCCCGTTTTCGAGGAGGAATACCGCAATGTCCGAACATGTCACAGCTGTTCCGGCAACGTCCGGCCAAGGCGAAGCCCCCGCTCCGCCCGAAGACCTCATGCTCGTCATCACCCGCGAATTCCAGGCACCGATCGCCAGGGTGTGGTCCGCCCTCACCGATGCCGAGCAGGCCCCGCAGTGGTGGGGGCCGCGCGGGTTCCACGTTCCCCGCGAGAGCATCGACGCCGATCTGGAGATCGGCGGCCTTTACCGGGCCTGCATGGTCCGCGACAGCACCGGTGAGGAGCACTGGTGGAGCGGTGTCCACACGGACATCGAACCGCCCAATCTCTTCGTCTTCACCCACGCCTGGGACAAGCACGACGGGACCCGCGGCTTCGAGACCGAGGTGACCTTCCAGCTGGAGGAGATCGACGGCGGCACCCGGATGACGTTTTTCCAGGGCCCCTTCGACGCGATCGACAACCGCGACGGCCACGGCGTCGGCTGGCGTGAGTCCTTCGACCGCCTCGCCGAACACCTCCGCCGCAGCGCCTGATCACCCCAGACAACGCGGGGTCACCCAGCGCCCATCCCGAGGGCAATTATGGGCCGTAAGTGACTCCGCGTTGCTGGTGGACTGAGCGTCCCGCCTATCCGAGCTCGCCCTGCAGGTTCCGCCGCGCCGTCTCCAGCCAGAGTGCCTGGCCCCGGCGGGTGTGGAAGAGCGGATCCAGCTGCAGGAGCTGGCGGACGACGGCGGCACGTCCGGTAGCGAAGTCGTCGTCGCCGATGTGCGCAAAATCCTGCCGGACGGCGGCCAGATACCGGGCGTAGGCTGCCGGCTCCCCGCCCAGCACCGAGAGGTCCGCGTCGCTGAGCAGGGCGGCGGCGTCGTCCCCGGTCTCCGGCTGGTGGTCGGCCGTCATCCGCACCAGGCGGGCCACCTCGTCCACTTCGGCCGCGGGGAGGCCGGCATGGGCCAGCCGGTCCTCGGCGAGCCGGGCCGACTCCTCCTCGTCCTGGCCCGCGATGCCGCGGTAGACGGCGTCGTGGAACCAGGCGGCGAGCAGCACGGTGCCCGGCGGATCGGCCGGCTCGGTCAGCAGGTCCAGGGCCTCGAGGACCGCCAGCAGGTGGGTGCGGCCGTGATATCTCCGGTGCTCCTCACCCCAGCGGTCCATCAGGTCCAGGAAGAGCGCGTCGTGGCCCGGAAGAACGGCGTTCCAGCGTGTCAGCAGGGGGAGCCTGAGAGAGCCGCTGCGCCGCCGGGCCGGGATCCGCAGGCCGCTGGCGATCAGTTTCCGGACCAGGATCCGCCCCTCCACCGGGACGGCCCCGGCCGCGACGAGGTCGCTGTACCGGGCCTCGGCGACATCGTAGTGGTCGCCGTCGAACGCCCTTTCCGGGATGCCCGACGCCGCCGCGAAGGTGTGCAGTTCCTCCAGCGAGGTGTCCGAGACCAGGTGCGAGAAGTGTGTTCCGTGCGCCGGCCAGAGCGGAGGATCAACATAGATGGCCATGGGCGAAGTCTAATCCGGCCGCGGAGGGCGGCGGATCAGCCCTGGCTGGCCTCGCTGTCGGCCCTGTCACTAGCGGCGGTGTCGGACTGCTCCTCTGCCGGCGTCCGGGCGGTGTGCGGCTTGGAGCGCACGCCTTCGCCCTTTTCATTCAGCCGGGTCTCATGCTCGGCCTCCGCGATGTCCGCGGGGGTGATGCCGTCTGCCGAGTTCCAGGCCTTGATCGCTGCCCAGCCCACTGCCACGAGGGGGACGGCAAGGATGGCGCCGATAATGCCGGCAAGGATGGTGCCGGCCGTCAGGGCCAGCAGGATGACGAGGGCGTGCACGTTGAGCGCCTGTCCCATCACAACGGGCTGCAGGAAGTTGCCCTCCAGTTGGTTCACGACGATCACGACGATGATGACGATCAGGGCGGCCAGCGGACCATTGGCGACGAGTGCGACGAGCGCCGCGAGGATGCCGGCCAGGGTGGCGCCGATCAGCGGGATGAAGGCGCCGATGAACGTCAGCGCCGCCAGCGGCAGTGCGAGCGGGACCCCCATGATGACAAGGGCCAGGCCGATGAAGAAGGAATCCACCAATGCCACGATGGAAGTGCCGCGCACGTAGCCGCCAAGCACGTTGAGGCTCCGTTCCCCGGCGCGGCGTGCCTTCACCAGCTTCTCGCCCTTGAACGCCCGCAGCACAAAGGCCCAGATGCGTTCGCCGTCCTTCAGGAAGAAGAACAGGATCACGGCCATGAGCAGGGCGCCGGTGATGAAGTTGCCGGCCGCGCTGAGCCCGGAGATAGCGCCGGCGCCGACCGTGCTGCTGGTGGCAAAGTCGACGGCGGCGTCGCGCGCCTGCTGGATCTGCTGGTCGTCGATCGGGAAGGGACCGGTGCGGATTAAGTCGTAGACCCGGTCAAAGCCCTCCGTGGCCTTACTCGCCAGTTCATCGGCCTGGCTCACGACGGCGAACACGATCGCGGTGATCACGGCGCCGAACGCGAGCAGGAGCGCCACGAACGAGAATCCGGTTGCGGCGGCGCTCGGCCAGCCGCGGCGGCGCAGCCAGTGGACGAAGGGTGAGATGGCGGCGGCCAGGATCAGGGCCAGCAGCGCGGGAATCACCACGAGCCGGACCTGGATCAGGGCATAGACCACCACCACCGTCAGGACCAGCAGCAGCAGGACCTGCGCGGTCCTGATGCTGGCGCGGCCCAGGCTGTCGCCCCAGGGGGTGGTCTTCTCGGGACTGCCCATGCTGTTTGTCTCCCACTCTCGGATGGTCATGCTACTTACCAACCGTCTCACAGCAGGGCGTGCAGGCCCGGAGGGACAGGCCCGCCGGTCACGAAGCGGCGGGCCGGATGTTCTGGTTGCCGCGGAACGTGTTCTCCGGATCGAACTCCCGTTTCACCCGCGCCAGCCGGCTGTAGTTCTCCTCCCCGAAGGCAGCCCGGACCCGCTCCTGGCCTTCGTCGCCAATGAAGTTCAGCCACACCCCGCCGGTCGCAAAGGGCGCGATGTCGCGCCGGAACCGCTTGACCCAGGCCTTCGCGTCCTCGCCGCCCTGCGGTGTATCGCCCAGCCCGAACGGGTGCGTCACCCAGCTGGCGTTCCGGTTCAGCAGCGGAGTCGCCGTCGCAGCCGCGCCACCCACAGCCCCGCCCCAGTGGGCAATCAGCTGCTGCGAACTTGGCCCGGGCAAGTTCCGGGCGGACTCGACGATGACGTCGAGGGCGTCGTCGGAAAGTTCGTCGTGGTAGTCCGCGCTCCAGTAGTTGTACTTGCCCGGGGGATCGTCCAGGGAACACTGGAAATCGGCGTAGTCGATGTCCTCCAGAAGGTCCACGGCGGGCTTGAGTGCCTGGTATGGCTTGGCGTGGTCGGCCCCCTCCGCGGCGTCCCCGGCGTATAGGTAGACGAGGCCGACCGCCATCTTGCCGACCATCTCCCGCGGCACGAAGGATTCGTCGGGGGCGGTGAGGTAGATGATGGCTCCCGTTTCCTCGTTTGGCGCCGCGAGCGCCAGTTCGCGGTATCCGCGGCTGATCTCGGGAGCAGCGTCGCCCGGCCACAGCAACAGGCCCGCGTGGACCTTGGGCCCGAGCCGGTGCAGGCTGAAGGTAAAGGACGTGGCGACGCCGAAGTTCCCGCCGCCGCCGTGCAGGGCCCAGAACAGCTCGGGGTTCTCCGTTGCGCTTGCGGTCAGCTGGTCCCCGGATGCGGTGACCAGGTCCACCGAGATCAGGTCGTCGCAGGCGAATCCGAAGGCCCGCTCGAGCCAGCCGGAGCCGCCGCCCAGCGTGAAGCCGGCAAGGCCGGTGGTGGAGACGCGGCCCCCGGTGAGCGCGAGGCCATGCTGCTGGGTGGCCCGGTCGTCGTAGCCCGGGTCTTCAGGTTTGATCCAATGCACAGCGGCGCTCCTAGGCACCGAGACTCCACCCCTCGCAAAAGTTTAAGTCGAAGGACACTACCGGGGCTACAACAAACCTGTATGCGCCAGCTGGCGTGCCCGGGCAAGAGCCGGCAGCACCTCTCGGATTTGCGGATCAAAGAAGGGCAATTATCCGCACATGCGGGCTACAGTTTCCCTATGCCTAATATTCGCGTTTCCGAGGCGGCCCGTCTGCTGGGCGTCAGCGATGACACCATCCGGCGCTGGACCGAGAACGGCAGCCTGACGCCGCTCAAGGACGACGCCGGACGGCTCGCCGTCGACGGGCTGGAACTCGCGCGGCTCGCCCGGGAGCAGGCCCAGCTTCCGGAGGACCCGGCCAAAGCCGGCAGCTCGGCCCGAAACCGCTTCGTCGGCCTCGTCACGGCCATCACCGCCGACACCGTCATGGCCCAGGTGGAGCTGCAGTGCGGGCCGTTCCGGGTGGTGTCCCTGATGAGCAGCGAGGCCGTGCGCGAGCTCGGGCTGGAACTCGGTTCGGTCGCGACCGCCGTCGTCAAGGCCACCACGGTGATCATTGAAACCCCCAAAGGCAAGGGCATCATATGAGGGGCGGCCCGGGGGTTGGCCTGAGGGCCGGTGCCCTGCTGGCAGCAGGCTGCCTTGCCGGCTGCCTTGCCGCCGGCCTGGCCGGCTGCGGCGCGACGGACCGAGCCGGCGGCGAAGGCAGGACCATCACGGTCTTCGCCGCGGCCTCGCTCAAGGCCCCCTTCACGGCGCTCGCCGAGCAGTTTGAAACCCGGAACCCAGGAACCACCGTGACCCTCAGCTTCGCCGGGTCCTCCGACCTCGCCACCCAGATCAGCCAGGGCGCACCGGCTGACGTTTTTGCCTCCGCCGACACCAGGAACATGGCCAAGCTCTCCGAGGCCTCGCTCGTGGAGGGACCGCCCCAGGACTTCGCCACGAACGTGCTGACCATCGCGGTGCCCCCGAAGAACCCGGCGTCGATCAGCTCGCTGGCGGATCTGGCCAGGCCGGGGGTGAAGGTTGTTATGTGCGCGGCTCAGGTTCCGTGCGGCGCGGCCGCGCAGACGGTCGAGAAGGAAACCGGCATCACGCTGCAGCCGGTGAGCGAGGAATCGTCCGTCACCGATGTTCTGGGCAAGGTCGTTTCGGGCGAGGCCGACGCCGGGCTGGTCTACGTCACGGACGTCCTGGCCGCCGGCAACAAAGTGAAGGAAATCCCGTTCGCCGAGTCCGCGAGGGCCGTGAACACCTATCCGATCGCCGCGCTGCGGACCAGCCGGAACCAGGACCTCGCGGCCGCCTTCATTGCGGCTGTGACGGGTCACGAAGGCCGGCAGCTCCTTAGCGGCGCCGGCTTCGGAACCCCCGGGAACCCATGATGCACCGGAGCCACAGTGCCTACCACGGGATTCCGCGCTGGGTCATGGGCGTGGCCGCGGTCGGGGCTCTGCTGGTGCTGCTGCCGCTCGTGGCCATGGTTGCCCGGGTCAACTGGCCGCAGTTCATCCCGCTGGTCACCTCCGAATCCTCCCTCACGGCACTGGGTCTGAGCCTGCGCACGGCCGCTGCGAGTACGGTGCTGTGTGTGCTGTTCGGGGTGCCGCTGGCGCTGGTGCTGGCCCGCGCCGACTTCCCCGGCCAGCGGCTGCTGCGTTCCTTCGTACTGCTGCCGCTGGTGCTGCCGCCGGTCGTCGGCGGCATCGCGCTGCTCTACGCGTTCGGCCGCCAGGGCCTGCTGGGCCGGACCCTCGAAATCGCCGGGATCCAGATCGCGTTTTCGACGACGGCGGTGGTGCTCGCCCAGACCTTCGTGGCCCTGCCGTTCCTCGTGGTCAGCTTGGAAGGGGCCCTGCGCTCGGCCGGAAGCCGGTACGAGGCCGTCGCCGCAACGCTCGGAGCGAGGCCCAGCACCGTGCTGCGCCGGGTCACCCTGCCGCTGGTCCTGCCGGGGCTCGCATCCGGGGCGGTGCTGTCCTTTGCCAGAAGCCTCGGCGAATTCGGCGCCACCCTCACTTTCGCCGGCAGCCTCCAGGGCGTCACCCGCACGCTGCCGCTGGAAATCTACCTGCAGCGCGAGACCGACGCCGACGCCGCCGTCGCGCTCTCCCTGCTGCTGGTCGTGGTGGCGGTCGTGGTCGTCGGACTCTCCTACCGCGGATCCGGGCCCGCGGGTGCCGCCCGCAGCGTGTCCCGGGCCGGCACGCCGGAGCGGGTGGCGTCATGACGTTCACTTTCGACGCCGCCCTCGCCGCCCGCCGCTTCGAGGTGTCGCTGACCCTGGCGCCCGGCGAGACGGTCGCCGTGCTCGGCCCGAACGGGGCCGGAAAATCCACCCTGCTCGCCGTGATTGCGGGGCTGCTCCGGCCGGACACCGGGCGCTCCGAGGTGAACGGCCGGGTTCTGTTCGAGCTCGGTGCAGGCGTGCACACCTGGACCGCGCCGCACCGCCGCGGCATCGCCCTGCTGGCCCAGGATCCGTTGCTGTTTCCGCACCTGAGCGCCCTGGAAAATGTCGCCTTCGGTCCCCGGAGCGCGGGCGTGCCCCGACGGGAAGCCCGGGAATCCGCCCGGCACTGGCTGGCCGAGGTCGACGCCGCGGACCTCGCCGACCGGCGGCCGGGGGACATGTCCGGCGGTCAGGCGCAGCGCGTGGCGGCCGCGCGTGCCCTGGCCGTGAACCCGGAGGTACTGCTGCTGGACGAGCCCCTCTCCGCCCTGGATATCCACGCGGCTCCACTGCTGCGGCGGCTGCTCAAGCGGGTCCTGGCCGGACGGCGTGCCATCATCGTCACGCACGACGTGCTGGACGCCTACATGCTCGCGGACCGGGTGATCGTGATGGAGGGTGGCCGGATCACCGAGGACGGACCCACCCGTGACGTCCTCCGAAGGCCGCGCAGCCGCTTCGCCGCCGGGCTGGCCGGGCTGAACCTGGTGTCGGGGACCGCGACGTCGGCCGGGATCCGGTCCGCCGAGGGTCTTGAGTTCGCCGGCCAGCACGACGCCCCGCTGCTTGCCGGTCAGGCCGGCGTGGCCGCGTTCCCGCCGTCGGCCGTGTCGGTGTTCCTGAGCGAGGCGCACGGCAGCCCGCGGAACTCGTTCCGCGTCAGGGTGACGGACCTGGAGCCGCACGGGGACCAGATCCGGGTCCGTGCCGGCGAGCTGTCCGCCGACGTGACCCCGGCCGCCTCCGCCGACCTCGGACTGGTTCCCGGACTCGACGTCTATTTCGTGGTCAAGGCCGCGGCGGTGTCGATCTACCCGGCGTGACCGCGTCACAAAGCTCACCGGCGTGACGGCGCCACCAGCTCCCTGGCGTTGGGGTGCCACAAGCTCCCCGGCGTGACGGCGCCACCAGCGGGAATGCGTGTCGCCAGGACAAATGCGCAGCGCCAACCGGAGTGCGCGCCGCAAGCTAGGCCTTCCCGCGGCGCCAATGTTTCCATGACGCGCGAAAGTGCGGGCGCACCGGGTATTCCCCTGTCGGTGGCGTTCGTGCGCGTCGCGGAAGAGAACCCGTGTCGCGGGTACGGATGCGCGTCGCGGAAGAGAACCCGTGTCGCGGAAGCGAACCCGCGTCGCGGAAGCGAACCCGCGTCGCGGGTCCGGGCCGCAGGCTAGCCGCGGTCCTTGCGGACCGGGTGCTGGCTGACGATCGAAACCCGGTTGAACGCGTTCATCGTGATCACGAGCCAGCTGACGGCGGAGAACTCCCCGTCCGTGAGGTGCTTCCGGGCCGCCGCACCCTCGTGCTCGCGGGCCCTGGCGTCGGAGATGTTGGTGATGGCCTCGGCCAGGGTCAGGGCAGCGCGTTCCTTTTCGGTGAAGAGGCCGGTGTCCCGCCAGGCCGGCAGGACGGCGAGGCGCTGGGTGGATTCACCGTTCTTCACGGCGTCGCCCACGTGCAGGTCCAGGCAATAGGCGCAGCCGTTGATCTGCGATATGCGGACATTCAGCAGCTCGATCAAGGTCCGGTCAATGCCGGCCTCTTCCGCGGCCTCCTTCGCTTTCAAGCCCAAGCCGTTAAGGGCCCGCCAGGCGGCCGGGTGCTCCTTGTCCAGGAACACGGACCGGGTGTTGGGGTGCTGCGCTGCCGCTGTTTCGTTCATGATCAAAGACTACCTACGGGAAACATTCAAAGAGATACGTGACAGATTTGTCATATGTGTGACATGATCCACGAACAGCGAAATTTCCTGCAGGAGCGGTTTCCCGACCGCTCCGTGGAGCTGGTCCGCCGACATCGGACCGGCGCCCATCAATCGACGGTCGGCTCCTTGGGGGAGCCGACCGTCGAATTGCCTTAACGGAACATGCCCCCTTCAGTGCCCCACCCCTTGGGGACATGCCCAGTCCGGGACCTGGGCAATGGACATGTCGGGACTATGTCCACCGGCCCTTGCGGGGGGAGGGCATATCCAGCCCCGGGCACCTCAGGTTCGCGCGTGCGGAGGACATGCGGAGGACATGCCCAGTCCCGGGCCTGCGCAGTGCGCATGTTGGCACTATGTCCGGTGGCCCGCGGGAGCGGAGGGCATGTCCCGTGGGGAGACGGCGGGCGCGGGGACTCCGGCCCTAGACAGCCGTTTCGCTGTCGGCAAACATGGAGCCAAAGGGACCAAATGCAAAGTTGAGCGTAGTAGACTCAACTTTATTACCAGCATGTTCCCGGAAGGAGCTCTCTTTGGACGCCAAATTCACCACCAAGAGCCAGGAGGCGCTTGCGGCAGCCGCCATGAACGCCTCGACGGCGGGCAATCCCCAGCTCGAGCCCGCCCATCTCCTCAAGGCACTCATGGACCAGCGCGAGGGCGTCGCCGTCGCGCTCCTCCGCGCCACCGGGGCGGACCCGGACTCCGTCAGCGTCCAGGCGAGCACTGCCATCAAGGCCCTTCCGTCCACCTCCGGCAGCTCGGTGCAGCAGCCGCAGATGTCCCGCACCGCGCTGCAGGCCATCAAGAATGCCCAGAATGAGGCCGAACGGCTCGGCGACAGCTACGTCTCCACCGAACACCTGCTGCTGGGGCTTGCGTCGGGAAGCGACGCCGTCGGCAAACTCATGCGCGAATCCGGGACTTCCCACGAGGCTTTGCTCGCGGCTCTCCCGGGTGTCCGCGGCGACCGCAAGGTGGACAACGCCGACCCCGAAAATTCCTTCCAGGCGCTGGAGAAGTACGGCACCGACCTCACCGCGGTTGCCCGCGCCGGGAAGCTGGACCCGGTCATCGGCCGCGACGCCGAGATCCGCCGCATCATCCAGGTGCTGAGCCGCCGGACCAAGAACAACCCCGTTATCATCGGCGAACCCGGCGTCGGCAAGACCGCCGTCGTCGAAGGGCTTGCCCAGCGGATTGTCGCCAATGATGTTCCCGAGAGTCTGCGCGGTAAGACCCTGGTCGCCCTGGACCTCGCCTCCATGGTGGCCGGTGCCAAGTACCGCGGCGAATTCGAGGAACGGCTCAAGGCCGTCCTGGAGGAGATCAAGGGCTCCGAAGGCCAGATCGTCACTTTCATCGACGAGATCCACACCGTGGTGGGGGCCGGCGCGTCCGGGGACAGCTCCATGGACGCCGGCAACATGCTCAAGCCCATGCTGGCCCGCGGCGAGCTGCGGCTGATCGGTGCGACCACGCTGGATGAGTACCGCGAAAACATCGAGAAGGACCCCGCCCTGGAACGCCGCTTCCAGCAGGTCTACGTCGGGGAGCCGAGCGTTGAAGACACGATCGGCATCCTGCGCGGACTCAAGGAACGCTACGAGGCGCACCACAAGGTCGCCATCGCCGACTCCGCCCTCGTCGCCGCCGCCACCCTCTCCAGCCGCTACATCTCGGGCCGTCAGCTGCCGGACAAGGCGATCGACCTGGTCGACGAGGCGGCTTCCCGGCTGCGGATGGAGATCGATTCCGCCCCCGAGGAGATTGACCAGCTAAAACGTTCCGTGGACCGCCTGACCATGGAGGAACTGGCGCTGGCCAACGAGACCGATCCCGCATCAGTGGAACGGCTGGCCGCGATCCGTGCGGACAAGGCTGACAAGAATGAAGAACTCGGCGCGCTCAACGCCCGCTGGGAAGCCGAAAAGGCCGGCCTTAACCGGGTCGGCGACCTGAAGGCCAAGATCGACGAACTGCGCTCCGCCGCGGAGAAGTTCCAGCGCGAAGGCGACCTCGAGGCGGCCTCCCGGATCCTGTACGGCGAACTTCCCGCGCTCGAGCGGGAACTCAACGAGGCCGCCGAAGCGGAATCGGCACGGGTGGCCGGCGGCGGGGCCAAGCAGGAACTCATGGTGGCCGACGAGGTCACTGCCGACGACATCGCCGAAGTTATTTCGGCCTGGACCGGCATCCCCGCCGGCCGCATGCTGCAGGGCGAGAGCCAGAAACTGCTGGAGATGGAGCAGGTGCTGGGCAAACGGCTGATCGGCCAGAGCAAGGCTGTCACCGCGGTGTCCGACGCCGTCCGCCGCGCCCGGGCGGGGATCAGCGACCCCAACCGGCCAACCGGCTCCTTCCTGTTCCTCGGCCCCACGGGCGTCGGCAAGACCGAGCTGGCGAAGGCCCTGGCGGACTTCCTGTTCGACGACGAACGGGCCATGGTGCGGATCGACATGTCCGAATACTCGGAGAAGCACTCGGTGGCCCGCCTCGTCGGCGCGCCCCCCGGCTACGTGGGCTACGAGGAAGGCGGCCAGCTCACCGAGGCCGTCCGCCGCCGCCCTTACTCCGTACTGCTGCTCGACGAGGTCGACAAGGCCCACCCGGAGGTCTTCGACATCCTCCTGCAGGTGCTCGACGACGGCCGGCTCACCGACGGCCAGGGCCGCACCGTGGACTTCCGCAACGTGATCCTGGTCCTGACCTCCAACCTGGGCAGCCAGTTCCTGGTCGACCCGCTGCTGGACGCGAACGCCAAGCGCGAAGCCGTGATGGCCACCGTGCACTCCTCCTTCAAGCCCGAGTTCCTGAACCGGCTCGATGAAGTGGTGCTGTTCGACCCGCTGAGCGTCGAGGAGCTGTCCCGGATCGTGGAACTGCAGGTCAAGGAACTGGGCGAACGGCTGAAGGGCCGCCGGCTCAACCTGGAAGTGACCGAGGGTGCCCGCGCCTGGCTCGCGGTGACCGGCTTCGACCCCGCCTACGGCGCCCGCCCGCTGCGCCGACTGGTGCAGCGCGAAATCGGCGACCGGCTGGCCAAGGCCATCCTGGCCGGCGAGATCGTGGACGGCGACACCGTGCTCGTGGACACCGCCCCGGACCTCACGGAGCTCACCATGGGCGGCGCCGCGGCATCGGACCGGCCCGACGGCGGCGCCTCCACCGGCAGCGGGCTCTCCGTCAGCCGCAAGGGGTAGGGGTCGCCGCCTCAAACAGACACTGCCAGCCGGAAACTTGTCCGGCTGGCAGTTTGTTTGGGGCTGGAACCCGAGGGCTCCGCGGTTACTTCCTAGGGAACCAGCGATTCCATGATCACGTTGCCGGCGTCCGCGGTGACGTAGCAGTCCACGCGGCGGTCTCCGTTGTCCCAGCTTGAGGAGCTCGGGTAGGCGTTGCGTTGCTTCAGGCCGTAGCTGGTGGCGGCGGCGGCCAATTGCGCACTGCGGCAGGTCTCGCGGCCTTTGTCCTTCAGTGCGGTCAGGCCGGGATAGGCGTCCGATTCCTGATACTGGTGGATCGCGATCAGCTGCGCCGAGTGCCCTGCGGTGCAATCCACGATGGTGGACTGCGGCGCCTCCGGGTCAAAATCCTTGAAACAGTCGCCGAGCTGGAAGTCCAGCGGGCTGACGCCCTCCAGCGGTAACGGCCCGCGGCTCGCGGGAGCAGGCGCCGGTGCGGCGGCGGCAGCGGCAGCGGGGGAGGCGTCCGCAGACTGCGTGGTGCTGCCACCGCCCAGCGACGTCAACCACCAGATCAACAGGCCCATTATGAGGACGGCGGCGACGGCGGCGATGATTCTGGTGGGAGCCTGGCGGCGGACAATGCTGCCCAGCTGCGAGGCTTTTTCCGAGGCGGCCCTCGTAGCCCCCGCCAGAGCAACGCCGGCGGCCCCCGTGGCGGCCCCGGCGGTGGCGCGGCCGCTTCGACGCTCGCGAGTGCCGGGCTGCCCGGCGTCGGCCCGGATGACTGGCGGGATAGACGGGCGGACGGGGTGCGGGGTGGCCGGTGTAGTCGAGGCAGCCGGGGCGGCCGACGGTACAACGGGCGTCGCGGACGTCGGCGGCGCCGAAGGTCTCGGCGGGACCGCAGGCGACTCTACAGGCGGTCCCGCCGGGGCGGACCGTTCGCCGGATCCGCCGGCAGGGGGAACCCCGGGCCAGCGGGTGCCGCCGGGCCTCTCGTTCTCTTCGGTCACTGGGACTTCACCACTTCCGTGCATTTTTCCGCGACTGGACGCCCGCTGGAGGGACCCGTTTCCGGGGGTCCACTACGGAACTCTATCGAAGATGCCGGGCGGGCCGCACGCCGCCGCGGCGCCGTACCGGGCACTGCCGCGTGCGACACTGCCCACAGCGGCCGTCCCGGGGAGCAGTTACCGCTGAAAGCATGTAATCTAGGTGTACGACAAATTGACCAAACATTCCGGGGCCTCACTAACGCCAATGGTGACCACCTCCGGTCCGAGTACAAAAGGGGGTCACGCCATGGGGCGCGGCCGTCAAAAGGCAAAAGCTACCAAGCAGGCTCGGGACATCAAGTATTACTCCCCGAACACTGACTACACTGCGCTCCAGCGTGAGCTCAAGAGTTCTGAGGTTCGTGCACCGAGCCGCTTCTCGAGCGAGCCGGTTGAGCCAGATTATTCGGCTTATGTGGATAAGTACGCGGACGATGTGGAAGAGGACGACGACGAGGTAGATTCCCGTCGGATAGGTTAGTCGGACTTCTTCCCGGCATGTTTTTCCGTTAGCGGATTGCCGACCACGTGATTTCAGGCCCGCCGGCCGCTCCCGAAACGGGAGAGGCCGGCGGGTTTTCTGCTGCCCGCGGATTACCTACCGGCCAAGCCCGTCCGCAGTTGTCCCGGCCGGACCCTCAGGCTAGGTTGAAGCTGCCGGATCCACCGGCCCGCACCAACTTCCGGAGGGATGGCCATGACCACGCGCACGGGGTTCACCGAAGGGGAGGTCTGCTGGACGGATCTCCAGACCAGCGACGTCGGGGCGGCCAAGACCTTCTACTCCGCCATCTTCGGCTGGCGCTACAAGGACCTGCCCACCCCGGACGGGCGCAGCTATGCGCAGGCCTTTGTGGGTGAGGACCTGGTCACCGTGATCGCGCCGCAGAATCCGCAGCAGTCGGCCGCCAAGGCACCTGGGCAGTGGAACGTGTACCTCGCCTCCGCCGACGCCGAAGGGCTGGCCGAAAGCCTGGCGGACGCCGGCGGCACCCTGGAATTCGGCCCGGAGGACGTGGCCGGCACAGGGGTGATGGTCTTCTTCGCCCCGCCCGGAGGCGGCACCACCGGCGCCTGGCAGGCCGGAAGCCACTTCGGCGCCGCCCGCAGCGGGGAACCCGGGTCCCTGGCATGGGCGGAACTGCTGACGCCCGAGCCGCAGGCCGCCGTCGGGTTCTTCCAGCAGCTCTTCGGGCACGACGTAACGGAATACCCGCAGGACGACGGCGGCAAGTACACCACGCTGGTGGTGGACGGCGCGGAAGTGGCCGGGATCGCGTCGGTCCCCGGGGAGGCCGAGGGCACGCTCCAGCCGGGATGGCAGGTGTACTTCGGGGTGTCCAGCGTCGCCGACGCGGTCGCGGCGGCGGTGGCGGCCGGCGGCACGGTACTGATTGAACCGGACGAGGACGAGGAGGCCGGCACCATCGCCACCCTTGAGGATCCGCAGGGCGGCGTCTTCAGCGTCCTCGAGGTTTAACCACAGATCGAGTGCTCCGTAACTGCCGTTTTGGACGTGCTAAACGGCAGTTACGGAGCACTCGATAAGGGTTACTCGAGAAGGGTTGCTCGAGAAGGGTTGCTCGAGAAGGGTCAGGCGTAGGCGTTGACCAGCCGGACGGCGCCGCCGTCGACGCCTTTGGCGCCCTGCACGTAGTCCGGGCCGGTCTTGATGATCGAGTCGGAGTTTTCCTCCACGGTGCCCATGACCCAGGCCGGCAGCCCGCGATCGTTGAGCCGGTCCACGGCCGCGTCGGCTGCCTCCGGTGAGACGATCGCGACCATGCCCACGCCCAGGTTCAGGGTGCGCTCCAGATCGGCCAGCGGCACGTTGCCCAGTTCGGCCACGAGCCGGAAGATGGCCGGGAGCTGCCAGGTGGCGCGGTCCACGGTGGCCAGTAGGCCCTGCGGCAGGACGCGGGCCAGGTTGGCGGCGAGGCCGCCACCGGTCACGTGGCTGAAGCCGTGCACGGCCCGGCCGCCGGCGGAGCCGTTCACCGGGAAGGTGCGGGCCAGGTCCAGGCAGTCGGCGGCGTAGACGCGGGTCGGTTCCAGGAGTTCCTCGCCCAACGTGCGGCTGAACTCGGAGACGTGGCGGTCCAGGGCCCAGCCGGCGTGGTTGATGACGCGGCGGACCAGGGAGTAGCCGTTGGAGTGCAGGCCCGAGGAGGCCATGCCGATCACCACGTCGCCGGCGCGGACGCGGTCCGGACCCAGCAGGTCGGCGGCTTCGACAACACCGGTGGCGGCGCCCGCGACGTCGTACTCGTGTTCGCCCAGCAGGCCGGGGTGCTCGGCCGTTTCGCCGCCCACCAGGGCGGTGCCGGCCACGGAGCAGGCGGCAGCGATGCCCCGGACGATGTCCGCGATCCGCTCCGGGACCACCTTGCCGCAGGCGATGTAGTCGGTCATGAACAGCGGTTCGGCGCCCACGACGACGATGTCATCGACCACCATGCCGACCAGGTCGAAACCGATGGTGTCATGGATGTCCATGGCCTGCGCAATGGCCACCTTGGTGCCGACGCCGTCGGTGGACGTGGCCAGCAGCGGGCGCTTGTAGGTGAGCAGCTTCGAGACGTCGTACAGGCCCGCGAAGCCGCCGACGCCGCCGATCACCGAGGAGTTGTGCGTGGCCTTGACGGCATCCTTCATGAGTTCGACGGCGCGGTCGCCCGCTTCGACGTCGACGCCGGCGGAAGCGTAGGTGATGCCGACGGTGTTCTGGGCGGCGTTCATGTCAGCGGCCGGGGAGGCGGAAGTCATACGGGCTCTTTCTTGTCGGCTGCAATGGGACGATCAATGCGATCGGCGTCGGTGAGCAGTTCTTCGAATTCGGCGTCCGGGCCCGGGTCGCAGCCGGTGGCACCGACCTTTTCGGCCGGGTCGTCATCCAGGGTCGTGCCGGGGTCGACGTCGGGGGCGTCCCCGGCGGGGCCGCCAAGGACAGCGGCGGCCGGGACAGCCGCGAGCGGGGCCGGGGAGCTGGCAGCTGCGGGGAGACCGCCGAGATCGGTGCGTTCGAGCAGGTTCTTGCCGAGCTTGTCGGCGCCCGGCAGTTCAATCGGGTACTTGCCGGTGAAGCAGGCGGTGCACAGGCGTTCGCGCGGCTGCTGGGTGGCACCGATCATGCCTTCTTCGGAGATGTAGGCCAGCGAGTCGGCGCCGATGGCCTGGGTGATCTCCTCGACGGTGGCGCCGTTGGCGATCAGCTCGGCGCGGGAGGCGAAGTCGATGCCGTAGAAGCACGGCCACTTGACCGGCGGGGAGGAAATCTTGATGTGCACGGACTTGGCGCCGGCTTCCCGGAGCATCCGCACGATGGCGCGCTGGGTGTTGCCGCGGACGATCGAGTCGTCGACGACCACCACGCGCTTGCCGCGGATCACGGATTCGAGGGCGTTGAGCTTGAGCCGGATGCCGAGCTGGCGCAGGGTCTGCGAGGGCTGGATGAACGTCCGGCCCACGTAGGCGTTTTTGACGAAACCGTGCGCGAACGGGATCCCGGATTCCTCGGCGTAGCCCACGGCCGCGGGGGTGCCGGATTCCGGGACCGGGATGACGATGTCCGCTTCCTGGGTGTTTTCGCGTGCCAGCTGGCGGCCCATTTCCACTCGGGACTCGTACACGGAGCGGCCGGCGATGGAGGCGTCCGGGCGGGCAAGGTAGACGTACTCGAAGACGCAACCTGCCGGCGTCGCCGCGGCGAATCGCTGCGAGCGGACGCCCTCCTCGTCGATCGCGATGAACTCGCCCGGCTCGATTTCGCGGATGAAGCTCGCCCCGACTGTGGCGAGGGCGGACTGCTCGGAAGCGACCACCCAGCCGCGCTCCAGCCGGCCCAGGCAGAGCGGGCGGATGCCGTACGTGTCGCGGGCCGCGTAGAGGGTGCCTTCATCCATGAAGACAAAGCAAAAGCCGCCCTTGATCTTGGGCAGCAGGTCCATCGCGGTCTGTTCTAGCGACTTGCCCTCTTCGCCCTCCAGTAGGGCGGTGACAAGGGCGGTGTCCGAGGTGTTGCCCTGTTTCATTTCGCCGGTGAGCTGGCCGCTGTTGCGGTCCACAATCATGGCCTTGAGCTCGGCGGTGTTGGTCAGGTTGCCGTTGTGGGCCAGCGCCACGGTACCGGTCGCCGTCGCGCCCAGGGTGGGCTGCGCGTTGGCCCAGTGGCTGGCGCCGGTGGTCGAGTAACGGCAGTGGCCAACGGCCAGGTGCCCGGTCAGGGTGTTAAGCGTTGTCTCGTCGAAGACCTGGGATACGAGCCCCATGTCCTTGTAGACGTTGATCCGCTTGCCGTCGCTGGTAGCAATACCAGCCGACTCCTGACCGCGGTGCTGCAGTGCATACAGCCCGTAATAAGTGAGTTTTGCAACCTCTTCGCCGGGAGCCCAGACCCCAAAGACGCCACATGCGTCCTGAGGGCCCTTTTCGCCAGAGAGAAGGTCATGAGAAAGTTTTCCATCGCCGCGTGCCACTGGTCGATTATCTCACGTTGTGCGCTAGGACTTTCCCGGCGGCCGATTTATGACCTGCGGCCCGCTCAGGCCCCTTGCTGATCCCCGGAATCCGGGACGGATTCGACGACGGCGCGCCTGGCGCGGCGGACGCTCAGGCGGTCCAGGACGAGCGCCGTAAGGCCACCAAGAATCACGCCGCCGGCGCCACATAGGATCATAAAGAAACCGAACACCGCACTGGCGTCGTAGCTTTCATCGCCCGGGAGGCCGTAGGCGAGGAAAGCCGCCACGCCGAAGCCCAGAAGCCCGCCCAGGACGAGGAACGGCACGTACTTCGGCGCCCGGCGCACGGTGACGTCGCGCCGTTCGGGGACATGCTGCTCGCCTGCGGTGCCGGGGTTTTCGGGGGTAGACATGCCGTTAAGCCTACTGCCCCGGCAACCATTGCTCCCGCCGCGGCGGCGGGAGCACACTAGTGGGTGGGGGAGGGCACGGAACAGCCAAGGAGCGCCCATGTCAGCCTCAGCAGACTGGATCAGGGACCAGCAGCGCAGTACCTGGGACGAGTTCTCCACCGGCTGGCGGAAATGGGACGCAGAGGTGCTCGGCTGGCACGCCCCCTTTGGCGATGCGGTCATCGAGGAGGCGCGGTTGCGCCCGGACGCCGCTGTCCTCGACGTCGCAGCCGGAACCGGCGAACCGGGCCTCACAGCGGCCGCTCTGGTCCCGCGCGGCAGCGTCACCCTGCTGGACCTCTCCGAGGGGATGTTGCGGGTCGCAGCCGAGAAGGCAGCAGCCCGCGGGCTGGCGAACGTACACACCGCCGTCGGCGACGCCGCCCAACTGCCCTTCGGCGACGCGGTTTTCGATGCGGTCCTCTGCCGCTTCGGTTTTATGTTCTTCCCCCGGGTGTCCACCGCGGTAGCGGAAATGGCCCGGGTGGCCAAGCCGGGCGCCCGGATCAGCGCCGCAGTCTGGGGCCGGGCCGCCGAAAACCCGTGGGCCACCCTGATCCTTGGGACGATTGCCCGCCACACCGAGCTGCCGGTGCCGAAGACGGGCGCGCCGGGACTGTTCCGGTGCGCCGCTCAGGGATTCATGACCAGGGTCTTCAGGGACGCCGGACTGGTTGATGTGAGCGAGCGGAAGGTCAGCACGGACCTGGTCCACGAGACACCGGAGCTGTACTGGGAATTCATGACCGAGATCGCGACCACCGTCGGCGTGGGCCTGGCGACGGCGGACCGGGCATCCCGGGAGCTGATCCGCTCCGACGTCTTCGCGCTGCTGGGCCGCTACGAACACGACGGCGCCATCCGACTCCGCTCCACAGCCACCATCGTGGCGGGCACGCGGGTCTAGCCGGTTTTCGCGGCGGCTTCGGACCGGTACGGCGGGGATCCGGGGTGCGTGCGTCCGAAAGCGCCGCGGAAACGCAGCGTCCTAGACGCCCAGTTCCTCCTTCAGCGCGGTGACGTGCCCCTGCGCCTTGACCTGGTACTGCGCCAGCTTCACGTTGCCCTCGGGGTCCAGGACCACGGTGGAGCGGACGATCGCTTCGGTGACTTCGCCGTTAACCAGATTCTCGCCCCAGGCGCCGTAGGCCACCGCCACGGCGTGGTCCTCGTCGGCAAGCAGCGGGAAGGACAGCGAGAAGTCGCCGCTGAACCGGGCCAGCGCCTCGGGAGCATCGGGGGAAATGCCCAGCACCTCGTAGCCGGAGCCCTGCAGGGAGGCCAGGCTGTCGCGGAAGTCGCAGGCCTCGGTGGTGCAGCCCGGGGTGGCGGCCTTCGGGTAGAAGTAGACAATGACGTTCTTGCCGCGGTAATCGGCCAGTGAAACCTTGTGTCCCGTGGCGTCCGGAAGGGTGAATTCCGGGGCGGGGGTTCCGGGCTGGAGCTTGATGGTGGGGTTGAGGCTCATGGGGGATCCTTCGGGGTTCGTCGGAGTTAGCTACGGATCTGGCCGTCTGCCGTTGCACAACCACGGGCCCGGATGCTGTATTCCGCCGGACTGCGCCCCAGGGCGGCGGAGCAGTCTTCCGCGCGGAGTCCGGCCGTCGACCTCCTGCCCGCGCAGGAAGGTTCTGCGGACGACGCCGGAGAGGGCCTTGCCGTCGTACGGGGTGATGGGATTCTTGTGCTTGAGCCTGGCCGCGTCCACCACGAAGGCCTCGTCGGGCGCGAAGATGGCGAAGTCGGCGTCGAACCCCGGAGCGAGCTGGCCCTTGGTGGTCAGCCGGGCCAGTTCGGCGGGCTTTTGGGCCATCCAGGCCACCACCTGCCCCAGCGGGATGCCGCGCTGCAGTGCCTCCGTCCAGATCAACGACAGGCCCAGCTGAAGCGAGGAGACGCCGCCCCAGGCCACGGCGAAGTCGCCATTCTCCAGGTCCTTGAGGTCCAGGGTGCTGGGCGAATGGTCGGAGACGATGCAGTCGATGGTGCCGTCCTGGAGGCCCTGCCAGAGCAGTTCCCGGTTGGCGGCCTCACGGATGGGCGGGCAGCATTTGAATGCGGTGGCCCCGTCGGGGATTTCCTCAGCTATAAGGGTGAGGTAGTGCGGGCAGGTCTCCACCGTGAGCCGCACGCCGTCGCGCCTGGCGCTGGCGATCATAGGCAGCGCGTCCGAGGATGACAGGTGCAGGATGTGGGCGCGGGCGCCGGTCCAGCGGGCACGTTCGATGACCTCGGCGATCGCCTTGTTCTCGGCGCCACGCGGCCGGGACGCCAGGAAGCTGGCGTACTCGGCGCCGGCCGCGTGCGGCGCACGGTCGATCGCGCGGGGGTCCTCGGCGTGGACGATCATCAGCGCGTCGAAGGACTGGAGTTCGGCCAGGTCCTCCTCCAGCTCCTCGGCGTCCAGCTGGGGGAACTCGTCGACGCCGGAGTGCAGCAGGAAACACTTGAAGCCGAAAACTCCCTCGTCATGCAGCGGGCGGAGATCCGCCTTGTTGCCGGGAACGGCTCCGCCCCAGAACCCGACGTCCACGAACGCCTGGTCCTCGGCGACGTCGCGTTTGAGGTTGAGGGCTTCCACCGTCGTGGTGGGCGGAATGCTGTTGAGCGGCATGTCGATGATGGTGGTCACGCCGCCGGCTGCCGCGGCCCGGGTTGCCGAGGCAAAGCCCTCCCATTCGGTGCGGCCCGGTTCGTTCACGTGGACGTGGGTGTCCACGAGCCCCGGAATCAGGGTTTCGTCGTCCGAAAGTTCAATGACCTCGGCGCCGGAGAGCCCGCTGCCGAGCGGTTCGAGGGCAACGACCCTGCCGCCGCGCACCCCCACCTCGCGCGGCGCGATCCCGTCCGGCGTGAGGACGCGGCGGCCCCGGATGACGAAGTCGAAGGGTTCTTCAGGCATTCGGGCTCTCCTTGCTTCCTGCCGCGGTTCTGCAGCCAGCGCCCGCTGGGCGCCGAGGTACCGTCCGGTCCAGAAGCGCCGCCGCCTCCGCTATAGATGTGTCTACCTTGGTTTCGGGTTCCGTCAAAGCACGCACCGCGCGGAAGCCGGATTTCACGCGGTCGCCGGGGCCGGTGCGGGGCGGTAAGGACGGGCGCTGGACCGTCGAGGGGCACTTTGCGGGCGTCGACGTCGAAAATCACGACGGCGGCCGGCGTGTCCGCGGCAAAGTGCCCCCGGACCGCGGGCGGGTTGGAAGGCTCCGCCAAAGAGTGGCCCGTGAACAGTTGCGGAGCGCAGCCGCCGCCGAAGGATGGCTCGTGATCCGCCGAGGGGCACTTTGCGGGCGTCGACGCCGCAGATCACGACGGCGGCCGGCGTGTCCGCGGCTAAGTGCCCCCGGACCGCAGGCGGGGCAGGCCGGGCGGCCCGACGTGGTCGACAGGGACGACGGCGAAGCCTGGTGCCGGCGTGTCCGCGGCGAAGTGGCCCGGACCGCGGGCGGGTGCCAGCGGCGGTCAGGAGGACATGCGCAGGCGGGTAATCCAGTCGAAGGCGGTCTCTGCGGGTTCTTTGTACTCGAGCGCGATGTAGCCTTCGTAGCCGAGTTGGCGGCTGCGCGCGATCCAGTCGCCAAGCGGCAGCCCGCCGGTTCCGGGAGCTCCGCGGCCCGGGCTGTCGGCGATCTGGACGTGGCCGAAGTCGGGGGCGTGCTTCTCGATGACAGCTGCCACGTCGTCGCCGTTGACGGAGAGGTGATAGAAGTCGGCGAGGAACTTGATGTTGCCCGCACCCGTTTCCTCCGTCACCCGGGAGATGATCCGGAGGGCGTCCTCGGCCGTAAGGAGCGGGTAGCGCGGGGCGCCGCTGACGGGTTCGAGCAGGACGGTGCCGCCAATGCCGGCCACGCCGGCGGCGGCCGCCGCGAGGTTGGCGACCGCCAGTTCATCCTGGGACTCCGGGGTGTGCCCGTCCTGCCGGTTGCCGTAGAGGGCGTTGAAAAACTTGCAGCCGAGCCGGCCGCCGATGCCGGCCACGACGTCGATGTTGTCCTTAAACTCTGAGCTGCGGCCCGGCCAGGACACCAGGCCCCGGTCCCCGGCGGGCATGTCGCCGGCATGGAAATTGAGGCCGGCGAGCTGGACGCCCGCGTCGGTGATCGCCCGCGCAAAGCGGGTGAGCTCGGCATCGCCCGGAACTGACGACGCGAAGGGCCACCAGAACTCGACGGCGTCGAAGCCGGCGGCCTTCGCCGCCGCGGGCCGCTCGAGCAGGGGCAATTCGGTCAGCAGGATGGAGCAGTTCACGGAATACGTCATGGTGGGTTCTTTCCGGTGTGGGCGGCCTGGTCCAGGGCTTACCCCTTCGTGGGGTCCTTCCGGGCCGCCAGGCCCACCAGCGCCCCGACGGCAATGCCGATCAACAGGCCGGTGAACGGCTTGTCGACGGTGGCCACACCGATGGCAAGGCCGATGGCGGCGCCAATAAGCATTCCGATCCACAGGGACTCGTATTTCACACCCTCAGGCTAGCAAGCCCCGCCAAGCAAAATGACCGGCGCCGCTATCGCCCGGCTTGCGCTCCACCACGCGATGACTTGCCGTCCCAACCAGGGACGGCAAGTCACTTCGTGTCGATAATGTCAGCTGATCAGGCTGTCTGCGATATCAAGAACTTCGTCCAGAATGGCCAGGCCCGTTTGGGCATCGTTGGCGCTGATATTGCACGGCGGAACAACGTGGATACGGTTGAAATTCGCAAAAGGAAGCAATCCGCGGGACTTGCAGGCGGCGACCAGCTGGTTCATTTCCGGGCTCGAACTACCGTATGCGGCCATTGGCTCGCGGGTCGCGCGATTCTTGACCAGTTCGATGGCCCAAAACACGCCGGTTCCCCTAACTTCGCCGACCGAGCGATGGTTTTCCGCGAAGTCGGACAGGGCCGGCCCGATCACGGTCTCACCTAACGACGCGGCATGTTGCACGATCTGTTCGTCCTCCATCGCGTTGATGGTAGCTACCGCGGCCGCAGTTGCCAGCGGATGGCCGGAGTAGGTCAGGCCTCCCGGGTAGACACGCTTTCCGAAAGTGGCCGCGATTTCGGGGCTGATGGCAACGCCACCCAGCGGGACATAACCGGAATTCACGCCTTTGGCGAAGGTGAGCAGGTCAGGGACGACGTCGAAGTGCTCGATGGCGAACCACTTGCCCGTCCTGCCGAAGCCGGCCATGACCTCGTCGGCGATGAGGATGATGCCATGCCGGGTGCACAGTTCCCGCACCCCTTGGAGATACCCGGGTGGGGGCATGTAGATTCCGGCGGTCCCGGGAATCGATTCCAGAATCAGTGCCGCGATAGTGGACGGACCCTCGAAACTGACCAGTTGTTCGAGGTGTTCCAGGGCGCGCTGGCTTTCCTCTTCCTCTGTCGCGGAGTGGAAGGCTGTGCGGTACAGGTAGGGCGGGAAGAAGTGGATGGTCCCGGTGCTGGCGCTGTCGCTGGCCCAGCGGCGCGGGTCCCCTGTCAGGTTCACTGCGAGTTGGGTACCACCATGGTAGGAGCGGTAGGCGGAGAGGACCTTGTGCCGGCCGGTGTGGAGCCGTGCCATGCGGACGGCGTGCTCATTGGCGTCCGCTCCGCCGTTGGTGAAGAAGATTTTGTCGAGCTCGCCGGGGGTCCGCTCCGCGATCAGGCGGGCCGCCTCGGAGCGGGCGTCATTGACGTAGCTCGGGGCGATGGTGCACAGTTTCGCGGCCTGGGCCGTGATCGCGGATACGACGGCGGGGTGCTGGTGGCCGATGTTCGTGTTGACCAGCTGGGACGAGAAGTCCAGATACTTGTTGCCCTCGCCGTCCCAGACGTGGGATCCCTGCGCTGCTGTGATGACCATCGGGTCCAGGAGGTCTTGGGCGGACCAGGAGTGGAAGACGTGCTTGCGGTCCAGTTCGTAGGCCCGCCGGGCTGCTTCGGGATCGTGCTGGAGCGGCAGGACGCCGCTGTCAATCGTGGAAGTCATGTCGTGTCCCTTTCTACTGTGGGGCCGGTCAGGCGTTCTGCGGGAAACCGAGGTTGATGCCACCGTGGCTGGGGTCCAGCCACCGGGAGGTCACGGCCTTGCCCCTGGTGAAGAACCCCACTCCCTCGGTGCCGTGGGCATGGGTGTCGCCGAAGAGCGAGTTCTTCCAGCCGCCAAAGGAGTAGTAGGCCATGGGGACCGGGACGGGGACGTTGATGCCGACCATGCCCACTTCCACTTCGTTCTCGAAGCGGCGGGCCGCGCCGCCGTCGTTGGTGAAGATGGCGGTGCCGTTGCCGTAGGGGTTGGTGTTTATCAACTCCAGCGCCTGCTCGTAGCTCTCAACCCGGACCACCGACAGGACGGGGCCGAAGATCTCATCCTGGTAGATGGACATGTCAGGGGTGACGTTGTCGAACAGCGTGGGGCCGACGAAGAAGCCGTCCCCTTCAGCGTCGGGGGCGACGTGGCGTCCGTCGACCACCAGCGTGGCGCCCGAGGCCTCTCCGGCGTCGACGTAGCCTGCGACCTTGTCGCGGTGGACCGCCGTGACGAGCGGGCCCATGTCGCAGCCTCGCAGGCCGTCGCCGGTGCGGAGCGACCGCGTACGCTCCGCAATTTTCGTCACGAGCTCGTCCGCGATTCCGCCGACCGCGAGGAGTGCCGAAATGGCCATGCACCGTTCGCCCGCCGAACCGAATCCGGCGTTCACCGCGGCGTCGGCGGCGAGGTCGAGGTCGGCGTCGGGCAGGACAATCATGTGGTTTTTGGCGCCACCGAGGGCCTGCACACGCTTCCCGTTGGCCGTCGCAGTCTGGTAGACGTACTTGGCGATCGGTGTGGAACCGACGAATGAGACGGCCTTGATGTCGGGGTGGCCCAGCAGGGCGTCGACGGCCACCTTGTCGCCGTGCAGGACGTTGAACACGCCGTCCGGAAGCCCCGCTTCCTTCCAGAGTTCGGCCATCCAGTTGATCGCCGTGGGGTCCTTTTCGCTCGGTTTGATGACAACGGTGTTGCCGGCGGCGATGGCGAGTGGGAAAAACCACATCGGCACCATGGCCGGAAAGTTGAAGGGGCTGATGATGGCGACCGGTCCCAGTGCCTGCCGGATTGAGTGGACGTCCACATTGGTGGACGCGTTCTCCGTGTAGCTGCCCTTAAGCAGGTGCGGGATGCCACAGGCGAACTCCACGACTTCCTGACCCCGGGTCACTTCTCCGAGGGCGTCATCCAGGACCTTCCCGTGCTCGGACGTGATGATGGCGGCGAGCTCTCCCTTGCGCGCATTGAGCAGTTCGCGGAAGGCGAAGAGGATCTGGGTGCGGCGGGCAAGGGACGTGTCCCGCCACGCAGGGAACGCGGCCTTGGCCGCCGCAACCGCGGCCTGGCCCTCTTCAAGGCTGGCCAGGGAAACCTGGCCAGTCACCTTACCGGTCGCCGGGTTCGTCACGGGGGCCGTCCGGCTGCCAGCCGGAATGTAGCTGCCGTTGATCCAGTGCTCAATGTTGTTCAAGTAAATCTCCTAATACGGAACGGCGTGTGTCTTGCGTCCAGTGTGTCCGGGCCAAAGCCAGGCGGTAAGAGCCGATGTGTAAAGAAGGTTCTGGCCTGCTTTACACTTTGTAAATGTTGCCCACTGTTCGCTCCATCCTTGACCTCCCGGTGTTGCGTGAGGCTAGCCCGCAGATCCTCGGCGCCGACATCGCCTTGGATAACCCGGTCCGCTGGGTCCACGTGAGCGAAGTACTCGATATTTCCGGGCTACTGTCCGGCGGCGAGCTCGTGCTCACCACGGGCCTGGAACTGGAAAAGGAACCCGGTCTCACGTCATCGTTCATCCGGTCGCTGGAGGAGGCCGGAGCCTCGGGCCTAATCGTTGAAGTCATCGGAAACAGAGTGCGCAGCATGGATGCCCTCCGGGTTGCCGCGCTGGGCACGGTACTGCCCGTGATTGTGGTGGAGCAGAGGGTGCGCTTCGTGCAGATTACGGAGATCGTGCACCGCATGATCGTGGCCGATCAGTTGGAGCGCGTGGAGCGGGCGCGGGACGTCCACGAAGCGTTCACGGTGCTGAGCCTGGAAAGCGCGGGGACGCAGCAGGTCGTGGAGCAGGCCTCGACGATGATCGGCGCTCCGGTGGTTCTGGAGGACCTGTCCCACCTGGTCCTTGCCTATTCGACCCGGGAGCTGGCCGCGGCGGAACTGCTCGATGACTGGGAACGGAGGTCACGGACCACACCGTCAGCTCCGGAGACATCGCGGAGCGGGCCCGAGGCCTGGTTGCAGACTCCGGTTGGCGTGCGCCGGCAGTTGTGGGGGCGGCTCGTGGTTCCGGTGGCGCTCGACGACGACGAGGCTGCGGCTATGGTGCTGGAACGCGCCGCCCAGACGCTGGCGATCAACCGGTTGGCCGAGCGGGACCGGCGCGAGCTGAGCCACCAGGCGCAGGCCGGGCTCCTGAACGCACTGCGTCAGCCAAGAGGTCTCGGAGAGGGGGAGGCCCAGACGCGCGCCGCAGCGCTGGGCCTCAGACGCTCGCCCTACTACGTTCCGGTGGTGTTCCGGAGCGGCGGAGCATCCTCGGGTGTCGCGTCCGGTACCACGGGACCCGGCGGTGATCCGCTGGCCGGGCAGCAGGAGGAGCGCTCGCTGCTCGAGCAGCTCGCCCGGGCGCTCAAATCCGTCTCGGGAACGGCGCTGACAGCGAGTATCAGGTCCGGTTCGGTCGGCATGATCCTGGCGGTCCCGGCGAAACAACTCGAAGACCCGATGCTCCAGCGGCTCGCCGACGCTCTCGCCGGGGACCTTTCAGCCGGTCCACCCCTCGCCGGAATCCGGCCGGCCGGCCCAGCGGAAGTGAAGTGGAGCATCGGCGTCGGCCGCCTGCGCGATTCCCTGCTGGAGGCGGCAGCGGGTATAGACGAGGCTTCCCATGTCGCCGAGACGGCCGCGACGTTGCCAGGCGACCGCAAGTCCTTTTACCGCGCAACCGACGTGCGCCTGCGGGGGCTGCTGGCCTTGCTCCGCAAGGACCCGCGCGTGCAGCAGTTCGTCGAGTCCGAGCTGGCGGGGGTGCTGGATGCCGAGGCCCGGGGTGCGGATGGGTACCTGGAGCTGCTCGGACAGTACCTTGAATCCGGTGGGAACAAGGCCGCCCTCGCCCGCAACGGGTACCTCAGCCGGCCAACGCTGTACGCCCGGCTGGGTAAGTTGGAGGAGCTGCTCGCCGTCGACCTCGGCGACGCCGAATCGAGGACCTCACTGCATGTCGCCCTCCTCTTGCACCGGCTGCGAGCCCTGTAACGCGTGCGGATCTACGCAGAATGCGAGCAATGACCAATGGCAAAACCCTTCACCCTCACCCAGCTCCGGTATTTTGCGGTGGTGGCAGAGCTCGAGAACATGACCGCCGCGGCCGAACGGCTCCTGGTGACCCAGTCCACCCTCTCCACAGCGATGGCCCAGCTTGAAGCCAGCCTGGCCACGCAGTTGTTCGTGCGCCTGCGGACGCGCGGCCTGCGGCTGACGCCATCAGGGCGGCAGTTGGCCCAGGACATCAAGGTGTTGCTGGAACACGCCGATTCCCTTTACGAGTCGGCCCGGGGGCTCGCAACGAGCCTGGTCGGCGAGCTCAAGGTCGGAGTCTTTTCGCCGCTGGCTCCGTTCAGGCTCCCGGCTATTCTTCAGACTTTCGAGGGCCAACACCCGGGAGTCGAGGTCTCCTTCCTTGAGGCCGACCTGGCGAGCCTGCAGACCGCCCTGCTGGATGGGCAGTGCGATGTGGCGCTGATGTACGGCCTCGGTCTGGGCCGGGGTTTCACGCGCACGGTGCTGGAGCGGGTGCCGCCACATGTCCTGGTCCATGCCGAGCATCCGGCGGCATCCCGCCCCGAGCGGAGCATTGCATTGAAGGATCTCGACGGCGAACCGTCGGTGGTGCTGGACCTGCCGCACAGCCGCGAATACTACGAGCAGCTTTACGCCATTGCGGGAGTGACACCCAATGTGCGGCACCGATTCGCCGGCTATGAAACGGTCCGCTCATTTGTGGCGAAGGGCCACGGGTACGCGATGCTCAACCAGCGGCTTCACAGCGACCTAACTTACTCCGGGGGCCGGGTTGTGGCGCTCGCCCTCACGGACGACTTCCCGCCAATCGAAGTGATGCTGGTCCGGCCCGAGGGTGTCACGCCGACCCGCAGGGCACTGGCTTTCGAGGAGACGTGCATCCGTCTCTATGGGGCCGCACGGACTTAGATCGTGCGCACGGCGGCGGCAGGCATCCAGAATTTTGGCATCGACAAAATCAATAGGCCCGCCGAAAACTATCAATTGGACAGATGTGAAGCGGATCACACACAGTTGCTGCAGTGCGGTGATGCCGGAGACTCTCCAGTGAAAAAATCCCCGCAGCGACAACCCAGGCCGCATTCCTAAGCGCGAAAAGCCATGCTGATCAAGGGAGATTCAATGGTTCCGATCCAGGTCCCACGTGTCCGAAACGTGTCCGGGCAACGTCATGCCGGCAACACTGCGGCAACAACGGCAGATTTCATTTCCCGTGGCCGTAACACGCCACAGGATTCCCGAAACACGGCGCCTCTAGCGTGGCTGTCATGACGATCAATGACATCAACGACACCAAGGACCAGCAACCGGTCTCCGGGACCAGGCTGACCACAACTGCCCTGGACCACGGCTCCGCCCCCGCGACCCCCCGCATCAGCAAGATGCAAAAACGGGTTCTGGCCGGGGGCAGTATCGGCCAGTTCATCGAGTTCTACGACTTCACCCTGTACGGCCTCACCGCCGTCATCTTCTCGCAGCTCTTCTTCCCCGGCAGCAATCCCGTCACGGCCATGCTGGCCACCTTCGCCACGTTCGGCGTAGCGTTCGTGGTCCGTCCCATCGGCGGGTTGTTCTTCGGAGCCCTGGGCGACCGGATCGGCCGGCGCCGTGTCCTGACCATCACCCTCATCGCCATCGGCGGGGCAACCGCACTCATGGGGCTGCTCCCGACCTACGGCCAGATCGGCGCCTGGGCACCTGTCCTGCTGGTCCTCTGCCGCCTCATCCAGGGCTTCTCCGCCGGCGGCGAATCCGTGGGAGCGCCGTCGTTTGTCTTCGAGCACGCACCGGTCAAGAGTCGCGGGTTCTGGCTTAATATCACCATCGCCGCCACCGCGCTGCCCTCCGTGGTGGCCGGGTCGATGATCCTCATCCTTAGCCAGTCAATGCCGAACGAGGCCTTCATGGCCTGGGGGTGGCGCCTGCCGTTCCTGCTGGCATTGCCGCTCGCCCTCTTCGGCGTCTGGATCCGCAGCCGCACCGTGGAAAGCGACGCGTTCAACGAGGCAAAGGCGACCCAGACCAAGGAATTCAGCCCGGTCCGGGAGGCCTTCCGCGAAAACAGGCTCCGCATGGTGCAGGTCATCTTCGTCATGGGTCTCACTGCGATGGGCTTCTATTTCCTCTCGGCCTATTTCGTGTCCTATGTCCAGACCACCGGTCACCTCAGCCGTGAGCAGTCGCTCATGGCCAATGCCGCAGCCCTGGCGCTCTACGCTGTCCTGCTTCCCATCGGCGGCCGCCTCAGTGACCGCTTTGGCCGCAAACCAATGCTGATTGCAGGTTCGGGCGCTTTGGCCTTGTTCTCGGTTCCGAGCTTCATGCTCGTGACGAGCGGCAGCCTGCTGCTCGCGCTGCTGGGTCAGGCGCTCTTCGTCGTCGCACTCTGCATCTACGGAGGCGGCTGCTATACCTTCTTCGTCGAGATCTTCACCACCCGGACACGCTTCACGTCGGCCGCGATCAGCTACAACGGCGCCTACGCGCTCTTCGGCGGGACAGCACCATTCATCGGCACTGCCCTGGTCGGGGGCACCGGCGTGCCCCACGCGCCCGGCTTCTACATGGCAGCCGCTGCCCTCGTCGTACTCCTCCTGGTGCTGTTCACCAAGGTTCCTGAGACGCGCGGGCGGATGGGCTAAGCCCACCGCCTCTTCCTCGCCGCCCCCAATCCACAAAGGACTTTCCATGACCTCACTTACTTTCCTCCAAGACTTCCACCACGTGGCAACAATCGGCGCCACCTCCCATAACGGTGTGGACCGCCAGGCGGCCACGGCTGAGGACGCGCAGACACGTAACTGGTTCTCCGGCTGGGTGCGCGACGCCGGATGGGAACTCCGGATGGACGGAATCGGCAACATGTTCGGGCTGCTGGAGTGGACACCGGGGGCGCCGTACGTGCTCATCGGCTCGCATCTGGACAGCCAGCCCCTCGGCGGGCGTTTCGACGGAGCGTACGGTGTCATCGCCGCGATGCACGCGGCCCGGAGGCTTGAGGCCGAGGTCGCGGCGGGCGGCCCGGCGCCCCGGTTCAACCTTGCGGTCGTGAACTGGTTCAACGAGGAGGGCGGCCGCTTCGCCCCGAGCATCATGGGAAGCTCGGTCTTCGCCGGACTGTTGCCGCGGGAACGGATGCTGGACGTCCGTGACCTGCAGGGCATCACGGTGCGCGAGGCGCTGGAAGGCATCGGCTACCTCGGCACCTCCGAAGGGCCCGAGGTCGCCAGCTACGCGGAGGTCCACATCGAACAGGGCCGGATACTGGAGCGTGAGGGGATCTCGATCGGCCTGGTCGACAGCAGCTGGTACACCCAGAAACTGGACATCGAAGTCTTGGGCGAACAGTCACACACCGGGGCGACGGCCATGGCCGACCGGCACGACGCCCTGGTTGCCGCCGCCAAGATCATCCTCATGGTCCACGACGTCACCCAGGATTTCGCGGACGAGGCCCTCGTCTCGTCCGTGGGGCAACTGACCCTTGAACCGAACTCGCCGATCGTGGTGGCCCGCAGGGTGCATCTCGTGGCCGACCTCCGCTCGGGCGATCCTGACATCGTCGTGGCTGCCCGCGCCAAGCTCATCGAGGACATCGACGTGCTCGCCCGCGCGCACGACATCAAAGTCAACGTCAAGGACTTCGACATCAGACCAATTCGACGCTTCCCTGTGGCCGGCCTGGAACTCGCGGACAAAGTGGCCGCCGACCTAGGCCTTTCCTCGCGGCGTATCCAGACCATGGCGGGCCACGATTCTGTTGCCATGAACACGGTGGCCCCGTCTGTGATGCTCTTCATTCCCAGCGTGGACGGCGTCTCGCACTGCGAGCGGGAGTTCACTACGGACGCCGACATGGTAACCGGAGTGGACATGCTCACCGGAGTCACCCGCCAGCTGATCGGCGGGGCCCTCGTCGACTCCTATGGCCCGTCGGCGTCGGGCGCGGTATGACCGAGCTGCACTACCTCGACGCCACTGCCGCACTGCGGCTCTTCCGTTCCCGGGAACTCTCCCCCGTGGAACTGCTGGAGGCGGTGGCAGCGAGAACGGAAGCCGTCAACGGGGGCATCAATGCCCTGACTGAAACTCTGTTCGAGGAAGCACTTCCCGCCGCCCGGCAGGCGGCCGCCAGCTACGCCCGCGGCCGGGACCTGACGCCCCTGCTCGGATTGCCGGTCGCCGCCAAGGAAAAGCACGGACTCAAAGGTCGCACCCTCTCGCAGGGACTCGTTGCCCGGAAACGGGACCTCGCAACGGCAGACCATCCCGTCATAGAAAGAATCCGACGTGCCGGCGGAATCATTCATGCGCGCACCACCACCCCGGAATACAGCTGCGCCACGGTCACCCACAGCCCCTTGTGGGGTGTCACCCGCAACCCCTGGAATCCGCAGTACTCCCCGGGCGGCTCCTCGGGGGGCTCCGGGGCGGCGCTGGCCGCGGGACTAGCGCCGCTCGCCACGGCCTCCGACATCGCCGGGTCCACCAGGCTCCCCGCGTCCTTTACCGGGACGGTCGGCTACAAGGCGCCGTACGGACGGATCCCGGGCGTCGCGCCGCTGTCCGCGGACCACTACCGCGGTGACGGCCCGATGGCCAGAACCGTCGCGGACACGGCCCTGCTGGCAAACGTCATGTCCGGGCGGCATCCCGGGGACCATACATCGCTCGAGGGCCGTCTGGCACTTTCCCCGCCGGTTGCTGGAGCCTCCTCGGCGGCTGGTCTGCGGATCGCGCTGTGCATCCGGCTGGGGGACTACCCCGTGGCCCCGGATGTCGAGGCCAACACGCGAGCTGTCGCTTCAGCGCTGCGCTCGGCGGGAGCCGAGGTGGAGGAGATCGAACTTGCCTGGACCACCGTGGAGATCAGCCGGACGATGTTCACTCATTTCGGCTACCTGCTGGGCCCGGCCATGGAGGATGACACCGCTGATTCGCCCGAGTTGCTTGCCGACTACACCCGGCGCTTCATGGCGGACGCCCGCAAGGCTGCCGCGGAGAACCGCTTCATCGACGGCATCCGGGCCGAAACCCGCATGCAGGCCGAGCTGGCCGCTGCGATGGCCGGGTTCGATGCCTTGATCTGCCCGGCGTCGGCCGTCGCGGCCCTGGATGCGGATGGTATGTATCTTGACGGGATCGACGCTTCCGGTGGGGTGCGGCTTGACCACTACTGGCAGGCTCACATGACGGCGCCATTCAATATCGCCAACCGCTGCCCCGTGCTGGCCGTGCCAAGCGGGATGGCCGATTGCGGCATTCCCACGGGAGTCCAGATCGTGGGCCATCCTTTCGATGATGCGACGGTCTTCACAGTCGGTGCTGCCGTCGAGGAATTACGGCCGTGGGCGGCGCGCCACCCCAGCCTCCTTGGTTTGAGTGAGTCACGAGCAATGACCTAAATGGGTATTTCAGCAGGCCGACCCGTTGTTGCATCCAGGCTAAATTCCGGGCGTCTTGTGTGTGGCACTGGAGCGTCCTCGCAATCTCCAGGCGTCCTATTTGGGGTCGATCACGGCGCCGAGAGCCTGAAGGCCCCTCGCGCCTTCTTCGTTCAGGTACTGCTCGAAATAACAGGCGATTGCATTGCGTGCGGAGTCGCCGGCGGCGGCGCTATTTCCCTCCGCAATAGCGGCAAAGATGGCCCGGTCCCGCTCCAGGGATTCGTGCATGGCCCGGCTCTTGTTCGACGCCCGGTCCATTCGGTCGTCCATGAGCTTGAGGATGGAGCCGGAAACGGCTTGGCCGCAGATCCGCAAAAGATCGTTGTGGCTCGCCGCCCAGATGCTCGCGTGGAAGTCCAGATCGGCACGGTTGAAGCTGTCCGAGCCGTTGGCTACCTCCACTTCCATCCGCCCGATCGCCTCGCGCATTGCGCTGAGCTGCTCGGGGGTGTGAAGAGCGGCGGCCAGCTGGCACGCCGAGCTTTCCAGCACGGTGCGGAACTGGACCAGCTCCGAGAGTGAAAGAGACGCGACGCGGGCCATCGTGGTGAAAGACCGGGCCAGGGTTTCGGGGGAGGGTGCCAGAACCTCGGGCCCGCCTCGCCCGCCATGTTTGGAGGCGATCAGTCCTTGGGCCTGAAGAACACGCAGGGCCTCCCGGATTGTCGGGCGGCTGACGGAGAACTGCACCATGAGCTCCCGTTCACTGGCGAGCCGTTGGCCCGGCCTGATATCCCCGGCGACGATGGCTTGCTCGATCTGTTCCACGACCCGCTCGTAAGTCAGGACGGCAACGGCAGGCGTGAATGTGACGTTGTTCATATAAATCCTTCGGCTGGGCCACCTCGGGTGCTGGCTTGAGGAAAGCATACGTCCCACCCGGACCCAAGTTGACACATATAACTCGTTAACATCGTTCACTGGTCAGACCAGTAAACGAGTAGTAGGGTCGATCTAGTTTCATGTTATCTAGGTCACACCAAATCCTCCACGCAGATACTGCTCCAGCCAAAAGGAGAGCCCCTATGCGCAGCTCAAAGCGTTTCAAAACGGCCGCCGCCGTCCTTGCAGCGGCCTCCCTGTCCCTCACAGCGTGTTCCGCCGGCTCTAGCGCCGGCTCCACCAACAAGGCGGAGGCCAAGACCTCGCTGACGGTTGCGCTGACGGGCGAGCCGAGCAACTTGGATTTCACCAAGACGGCGGGCGCCGCAATCCCGCAGGCTCTGATGGCGAACGTTTACGAAGGCCTCGTGAAGATCGATCAGGAAGGCAAGATCCAGCCGTCGCTGGCCGAGTCCTGGACATTGAGCGAGGACCGTAAGAGCTACACCTTCAAGCTGCGCAAGGATGTGAAATTCTCGAACGGCGAGGCCTTCACGGCGGAGGACGTCAAGTTCAGCTTGGAACAGGTCAAGTCTTCGTGGGTCTCCAGCCTCAAGAAGAAGATGGACGTTGTGGACGCCGTCAACGTAGTGAGCGACACGGAGGTGACGGTGGTTCTGAGCAGGCCCAGCAACGCCTGGCTCTTCGATCTTGGCACGCCGGTGGGTGCCATGTTCGATCCTTCGGGTGTGGCGGACCTAGCCAACACTGCCATCGGGACCGGCCCGTTCACCATCGAGTCGTGGAAACGGGGAGAGGCGATCAAGATGGCCGCCCGGGACGGTTACTGGGGGACCGCCCCCAAGCTCAAGACAGTTACCCTGCGCTACTTTGCCGACGCCACAGCCACCACCAACGCGCTGCGCTCGGGCGACGTGGACGTCGTATACAACATGCAGGCACCCGAGCTGCTGCCCACCTTTGAGCAGGACAAGGCCTTCCAGATCCTGGAGGGCACGTCCAACGGCAAGGTGGAGCTCACCATGAACAACAAGGTGGCACCATTCAACGACGTGCGGGTCCGCCGGGCTGTCATGTACGCGATCGACCGAAAAGCCGTTCTGGATACCGCCTGGAGCGGCTACGGTACCCTGCTGGGTGCCCCGGTTCCGCCGACCGACCCGTACTACGAGGATCACAACGACGCATACCCCTACGATCCAGCCAAGGCGAAGCAGTTACTCAAGGACGCGGGCGCTGAAAACCTGCAGATCACCTTCACGGTCCCCACCCGGCCCTACGCCAATGCCGTCTCCCAAATTGTTGTGTCTCAGCTCGCAGAGGTCGGTATCAACGCCAAGATCGAGACCGCGGAATTCCCCGCCGTCTGGCTCGACAAGGTCTTCACCAAGCACGAATACCAAATGTCGGTGGTGCTGGCCGTCGAAAGCCGGGATCTGCTGACCGTCTTCAATAACCCGGACTACTACATCGGTTACGACAATTCCAAAATCAAGGATGTCGCCGCAGCGGCTGACGCTGCGGATCAGGCCGGGTACGTGGCCGGCATGAAACAGGTGGTCCGCACGATCACCGAGGACGCCCCCGCCAATGTCCTCTTCCTTTTCCCGAACCTGGTGGTAGCCAAGGCCGACGTGACCGGCATCCCCGCCAATTCAGTTACCGAGGCCCTGGATCTCACCGCAACCGGCTGGAAGTAAGAGGCCCGAACGTCCGCAACCACGCGTTAGAACTCTAGAAAGGGGGCCGGGATGGTCGTACGGCTGTTAGTTAACCTGAGCAGGTTCATCGTGACCTTTTTTGTGGCCACGGCGGCGGTGTTCCTGCTCATGCGCGCCATCCCGGGCGACCCCGCGCAGATCGCACTCGGCGTCAATGCCTCGCCGGAGCTTCTCGAGGAGACACGAAGGCAGCTCGGCACGGACAGGCCCTTGTCAGTCCAGTACATCGACTGGGTCACGGGCCTGCCGCAGGGCAACTTCGGCGTCTCCCTCGTCACCCGCCAAGATATCAGCCCGATGATCGCGGACCGCGTCCAGGTCAGCCTGATCCTCGTAATGCTGTCCATGGTCGTGGCCCTGCTCATCGCGATTCCTTTCGGCACTCTGGCCGCTGTACGGCACCGCCAGCCGAGCGGTGTCCTGATCAGCGGAATGAGTCAGTTAGGTGTTGCCATTCCAGGCTTCCTGGCCGGCATCCTGCTCGTCGTCGTATTCGCTGTGGGGCTCGGTTGGCTCCCGTCTAACGGCTGGACCCCGCCCGGCGAGGACTTCGGGGACTTCCTGCGTCGCCTCGTCCTCCCCGTTGCGGCACTGGCTTCCGTGCAGGGAGCGATTCTGACCCGTTATGTACGCTCCGCCGTGCTGGAAGTCATGAGCGAAGACTATCTACGCACAGCCCGGGCCAAGGGCCTGGGACCGTTGGAGTCCCTGGTACGCCACGGCCTGCGCAACGCCTCGATCCCGGTTTTGACCGTGACGAGCGTGCAATTGGCCGCGCTGATCGTCGGGGCCGTCGTCGTGGAACGCGTCTTCGTCATTCCGGGCCTTGGTTCCATGCTGCTGGACGCTGTGGGCAATCGCGACATGCTCACCGTTCAATCGGTCGTCATGGTGCTAGTGGCGATCACGCTCATCATCAACCTGGTGGTCGACCTGCTCTACACAGTTCTGGACCCGCGAATTCGGAAGAAGGCCTAATGTTCCAGTCCACCGACGTTGCATCGCCTCCCGGCGAGTCAGACGCCGTCGTCCGGCGTCCACTCCGGAGGCTCTCTGCGACTCTGGCGGTCGGCACGACGATAGTGGTCATTGTCGTCCTTGCCGCACTGATTTCACTGTTCTGGACCCCCTACGATCCGGTGAAAGCCTTCCCGACGGAGCGGCTGCAGGGCTCCAGCGCCCTACACCTGATGGGCACCGACAAGTTCGGTCGCGACATCTTCTCGGGCATTCTCTACGGCGCGCGCATCACACTTATGGTGGGACTCATCTCCGTGGGCATCGCCGTCGTGGTCGGCACGCCGCTGGGTATCCTCGCCGGAATGCGCGGCGGCGCGACGGAGGAGATCACGATGCGAGGGGCCGACATTCTGCTGGCCTTCCCCGCGCTGTTGCTTGCGATCATGTTCGGTGCCGTCTTCGGCGCGAGCACGACGACGGCGATGGTCGCGATTGGCATCGGCTCGATCCCTGGCTTCGCCCGAGTGGCCCGCAGCGGCACCCTCCAGGTGATGAGCACCGAGTATGTCCTCGCCGCGAGGGCCTCGAGCCAAAGCGCTTTCCGCATCGCACGCCGCCATGTGCTGCCCAACATCGCGGGCATGGTGGTGGTGCAATGCTCCGTTACCTTCGCTCTCGCCGTCCTGGCCGAGGCCGCGCTGTCCTTCCTAGGTGTCGGCACGCCGCCGCCGGTGCCCTCCTGGGGGCGGATGCTGCAGGAATCGCAGCAGTTCCTGGGCACTTTCCCCATGCTTGTCGTCTGGCCGGGCGCCGCGATTGCGGTGGCGGTGCTGGGATTCAACCTGCTGGGCGATGGCCTGCGTGACCGCTTTGACCCGAAGCTGAATGGAGAACGGTAAGCCGTGCGCACCTCGAAGAAACCAGGTACCGGACCGCTGCTGCAGGTGACCGGTCTCAATATTGCCACTAAGGACCGTTCCCTGGTGCGGGACTTCAACTTAACAATGGACCGCGGCGAGCGGGTAGGGCTCATCGGTGAATCCGGCTCCGGCAAGTCCATGACCACCACGGCCCTGATGGGCCTGCTGCCGCCGGGCGTCCAGGCCACCGGCTCTGTCCGGCTCGCCGGGCGTGATGAGGACCTGGTCACGGCCACGGACCGGCAGATGTGCCGGATCCGCGGTAATGACATGACGATGGTCTTCCAGGAGCCGCTCACGGCCCTGAACCCGCTGATGAAGGTTGGCCCTCAAGTCGCCGAGGTGATGCTTAAGCACAAGACAGTGTCCGGACGCCGCGAGGCACGGGACAAAGCAGTTCAGCTGCTTGCCAGCGTCAAGCTGCCCGACCCCGCCGAGGCCGCCAAGGCCTACCCGCACCAGCTCTCCGGCGGTCAGCGCCAGCGCGTCATGCTGGCAATGGCACTCGCCAACGACCCCGAGCTGCTGCTCTGCGATGAGCCGACGACGGCGCTGGATGTCACGGTCCAACGGCAGGTGCTGGATCTGATTCTTGAATCTGTGCAGCTGCGCGGCACGGGGCTGCTGTTCATCACGCACGATCTGTCTGTGGTGGCCAACGTCTGCGACCGGGTCCTGGTCATGAACCGGGGCATCGTGGTGGAGGAGGGCTCCACGGAGGAGGTCTTTACCCACCCCCAGCACCCCTACACTCGCGGTTTGCTCGCGGCGTCCGACTTGGATGCCTCAGATGAGAACGGACGGCTGTTCACGGTGGCCTCGGCCGCGGCCTACGTTCCACCGACCATCCAGGATGTCCTGTCCACGGTTCCGCCGAACGTATTGCGGCTTAAGACCTCCGCCCCGGATGCCGAGCGCGCGGCCGAGAATTCCAACCCCGGCGGGGCCGGAATCGACGAAGGCGCGCCCTTCTCGGGCCGGCGAGACGGCTCCGAGTTGGACGGGCAGCCTACCGACGAAGGACTAGCGGTGTCGAGGGGCCCGGAGGCCGCAGCGGAACCCATCATCAGCGTCAAGAATCTGGTGCGCACTTACGAGCGGGGCCGGACGTCGCTGTTCAAGAAGCCCGGCGAGGTGAACGCGCTGCGTGGCATCTCCTTTGACGTGCAGGCCGGACAGCGTTTCGGGGTAGTGGGGGAGTCCGGTTCCGGCAAATCCACATTGCTGCGAATCCTGGCCGGGCTGGACCAGCCGAGCGCAGGCAGCGTGCGGGTGGCCGGAAACGAAGTGGCAGGGGCGCGTGAGAGCCAACTCATCGAGCTGCGCCGCGAGCTCCAGATCGTTTTTCAGGATCCCATGGGTTCGCTCAACCCGCGGATGCGGGTCGAAGACATCATCGCCGAGCCCCTGCTGGCCCCGGGCAAACGTGTCGACAGCGCACACCAGCGCAGGCTTGTCCGGGAAATGCTCGCCGCGGTGGATTTGCCGGCCGATTCTGCGGAGCGGTTCCCGCATCAGTTCTCCGGTGGTCAGCGCCAGCGCATCTCGATCGCCCGCGCGCTGATCTGCAGACCCCGGGTCCTTGTCGCGGACGAACCGGTCAGCGCCCTGGACGTCTCCGTCCGCGCCCAAGTGCTGAACCTGCTCTCCGATCTGGTTGATCAGTACCAACTGACTCTGGTCTTCGTCTCCCACGATCTGGGCGTGGTCCGGCACATCTGCGACAACGTGGTGGTCATGCAGTCCGGGGAGATTGTGGAAAGCGGGAGCACGGAGCAGATCTACGAGCGCCCGCAGCACGAGTACACCCGCACACTGGTTGGTGCCACCATGTCCCTCCGGGCTGAAATGGCGGCCCGTGAGGCTGCCCTGCAGCACTAGATAATCCAGCACCCAGGGCCAGCTTTTCCGAACAGAACTCCCTGCCGCGAACGACGTAAGGAACCGACCATGGCCGCCACCCTTTCCACCGAAATCCACCTTCTCAGCGCCCGGGAACTCGGCGCGGCCTACGCGGCAAAAGAGCTCTCTCCCGTGGAAGTCTGCGCCGCTGTGATCAGCCGGATTGAGGAGCGTGAGCCGGTGCTCAATGCGCTCTTCGTGTTCAACCCCGAGGAAGCGCTGCGGGATGCGCGGGCAAGCGAGCAGCGCTGGAGCGTGGGCACCCCCCTGAGCGCGCTAGACGGCGTTCCCACTACCGTCAAAGAGAATGTTGCCCGCGCGGGGGTGCCCATGCCCAGCGGCACTGCACTGCCCGGCCCGCGCGTGCCGACCGCCAATGCGCCGATCACGGACCGCATCCTGGAGAGTGGCGGCGTCATTATGGGTTCCACCACGATGCCGGACTGGGGCATGCTTTCCTCTGGCGTGTCGAGCCTGCATGGGGTGACACGCAGCGCCTGGAACCCCGCCTGGACGACGGGCGGCTCCAGCGCCGGCGCCGGTGCGGCCGCTGCGGCCGGATATGGCCCCCTGCACGTCGGAACGGACATCGGCGGATCTATTCGACTGCCCGGAACCTGGCAGGGTCTGGCCACCATCAAGCCCAGCGCCGGACTGATACCGCTGGACGTCCCATATATCGGCCGGGCCGCAGGTCCGATGACCCGCACCGCAGCAGACGCGGCGCTCTTCATGAGCGTGCTGGCCCGGCCCGACATTCGCGACTACACGGCTCGCCCCTACCCTCCGATGGACTGGCTGGACCCTGACGGTGGGATTACCGGAGGGGACATCAGAGGCATGAAGGTGGCTCTCCAGACCAATGCCGGGGCGGGCTCCGACCCAGACCCGGAAGTTCTGGCGGCCGTGGAAGCCGTGGCGGAGGTCTTCGCCCTGCACGGCGCTGAGGTTACCCATCTGGACGCGTTCATCAACCAAGACATGCTCGACGGCCTCGACAACTTCTGGCGAACCCGTTCCTGGGTGGACTACAGCGCCCTGCCGCCAGTTCATCAGTCGCTGGTGCTGCCCTATATTGTCCGATGGTGCTCCCGTGGAGCCAGCTTCGACGGGGCCGCGACCATACGCCACTTCAGCTGCATCGACCAGATGCAGAAGGCGACCATCACCGCCACAGCAGCGTTCGACGTCGTTCTCTCACCCGTAGCGCCGATGGCCGCCTTCGCCGCCGAGCAGCCTATGCCGGTCGACGACCCAGACAGCACTATGGCGCATATCGGCTTCACCGTGCCGTTTAATATGTCGGGACAACCCGCCGCCACGGTCAACTGCGGGTTCACCCCCGACGGCCGCCCCATCGGGGTGCAGTTGGCGGGCCCGGTTGGCGCAGACGCCCAGATCCTGCGCGCCGCCGCCTGGTACGAATCCGTGCGCCCGGCTGCAGCGGTGCCGAACTGGGCGGCGCTGGACTAGGTCGTGTCAGGTGTGGGGGTAACCGGCGCGCCGAAGGATGCCAGCGCGGCCAGGGCCGCACGGTCGTCCTCCGTGAGCAGGTGGCCGTAGTACTCGAAAAGGCTGCTGCGCGCGAGATACTCCGCGCGGTGCGCGTCCCGATCCCGTATCGCGGCGAAGACATCCGCGTGGTGGGCGAGGGTGCGCAGCATGAGTTCGTCGTCGTCACCGCTGCCGCGGATGGAACTCTCGATGAGCGTTTCGATGGAGTCCCGGACGGCTTCGGCGGAAACCTTGATCATGGCATTGCCACTGGCCCAGGCCACCACGTCATGGAAATCGAGGTCGGCCCGGCTGAACTCGTGTCGTCCCAAGGACACGCAATGGCGCATCCGTGCCATGGCCTTTTCCAACCTGAGCAGATCGGCCTCGCTGCGTCGCGACGCAGCCAGTGAATTGGCGGCCGACTCGAGCGTCATGCGATATATGAGCAGATCGGCCAGGCTGCTGCTGGATGAGACAGTCAGCCGTGTCATGAGTTTGCTGAGCGGGGCCGCGGTGGGGGCCAGGATGACTGCCCCACGCGGGTCGCCTGGCCGGGAAGCGACGAGCCCGCCGCTTTCCAACACGCGCATGGCCTCCCGCACTGAGGATCGTCCCACCTCGAAACGGGTAACCAGTTCCCGTTCGCCGGGAAGCCGGTCTCCGGCCTTCAGCTCGCCGCGGAGTACGGCCTGTTCAATGTGATCGACGACCGCCTCGAAGGCGCGTTTGGCGCGCGGCGCGGCGGGTACAGCATCGGCCACGTCCGTCTCCCTTAACTGGTGCACATGATCTACTGGTGTCATTCTAGAAGACGCTGCCCCCGGCTGTGGCGATCCCTGCCCTGCCTGGGGAGGCCCATTGTGTCCGCCTAGGCGTCGGGCGGATCGAAGCGGCCATCAACGGCGGTCCAGCCGCCGTCGACGGTGAGCACAGAACCGGTGACGAAGCTGGAGGCGTCGGAGGCGAGGTAGACGACGGCGCCCGCCAGCTCCTCGGGGCGGGACCAGCGGCCCAATGCGCTCTTACTCGCGTAGGCGTCGTACCATTCGGCGTTGTTCTTGATCTGCGCGGTCAGCGGAGTCTCCACAACTCCCGGGGAAATGGCGTTCACACGCACTCCGAACTGACCATATTCGGCCGCGGCGGTGCGCAACAGCTGCACCAGGCCCGCCTTGGTGGCCGCGTAGGCTCCCTGCCCCGGTTCCACCGTGACCGCACGGATTGAGGCAAATCCGATGATGCTGCCGCCGCCGTTCGCGGCCATTGCGGGCGCAAATGACTGGATGACGCTGAAAGACGCGCGCAGGTTCAGATTCACCACACGGTCAAACTCATCCATCGTGTAATCCGCGATGCGCTTGCGCACATTCGTTGCCGCGGTGAAAACGAGCGCGGCAATATCACCGAACTGCAGCGCGGCGGCGCGAACGGCCTCATGGTCCAAAACATCCAAGGTGATGGCGCTGGCGTTGTTCCCGATCATTGCCGCGGTCTCGGCGGCCGTCGCGCCGTCGCGGTCCGCACAGATGACGGCCGCGCCGTGCGCCCCTAGGGCCAGCGCCGACTCGCGGCCGATGCCGCTGCCGCTGCCAATCACCATAATGCGGCGGCCAGAAAGGTGGAAAAGCCTACTGTAATCCAAGGCACGACTCTCTTCGCTGTGTTGGGTTGGTCGAACTCGACTGGAGGCAAGCACCGTGCCGGGCTGCCAAAGGTATTGACTAGGGGCGGATCATAGCCATCCGGGTCACGGTGAATTCCTCGATGGCGAAGCGCGGACCCTCGCGGCCAATCCCGGAGTCTTTGACGCCGCCATAAGGCATGATGTCCGAGCGGAAGCCGGGGATCTCGTTAACTACGACACCGCCTACGTCGAGCCTGTTGATGGCGTCGAATGCCGACTCAAGAGACTTGGTGTAAATGGCGGCTTGCAGCCCGTAGCGCGATTCGTTGACTAGCCCGATCGCGGACGCCACGTCCGGCGCGCGCCGGAGGCAGACAACTGGGCCGAAAATTTCCTCGCACCAAAGCTCTGCGTCGTCGGGAAGCTCGGCGATCACGGTGGGGGCGATGCTGAGCCCGATTAGGGTCCCGCCACTCAGCAGGCGCGCCCCGTCCGTTACGGCGTCGGCGATCCAGCCGGTGATCCGCCGGGAGGAAGTTTCGTTTATTACCGGGGCCACCCGCGTTCCTTCCTCCCGCGGGTCTCCAACGCGCACTTCGCCCAGCCGGGCCATCAGCGCCTGCTCGAACTCCTCAGCGATGGTTTCCACCAGGATCACGCGCTGCACCGAGATGCACGCCTGGCCGTTGGCGTAGAAACCACCGCGGATCACTGCGTCGACGGCGTCAGCAATTACAGCGTCATTAGCGACGATGAGAGCGGCATTGGAACCGAGCTCCAGAACGGTCTTGCGCGGTGCAGCATCCCGGGCTATCTGGTGGCCAACAGCGGCGGACCCGGTAAATGAGACGACCGCTGTACGCGGATCGGCAACGAGGCTGGCACCTACCTCGACGCCTCCCGTGACAAGCTGCACGGCAGCGGCGGATACTCCGTGTGAGGTCAGGACCCGGCGGATCAAGTGCACCGCCCAGAGCGAGGCCAGCGGCGTGTTCGGGGCAGGCTTGACAATGATAGGGCAGCCGGCGGCGAGCGCGGGGGCCAGCTTGTGGCTCGCGAGCAGCAGTGGGTAGTTGAAACCCGTGATGCCGACGACGACTCCGGCCGGTCGGCGGGTCCAAAAGCCGAACATGCCCTCGCCGAGCGGCTGCAAATCCAGCGGGACGGTCTCACCGTGTGTGTGCGCCACTTCCTCGGCACTGGCGGCCCAAGTGGTCAGTGACCTGGCCAGCTCTGTGTTGCAGTCCACGCGCGGCTTGCCGGTTTCCAAGATCAGCAAGTCGATGAGCTCGGAGCCGTGAGCGGCCAGGGCGTCGTGGATTGCCATCAGGAGGGCGCGCCTGGCGCCGGTGCTCAGCGCAGCCATTTCGCTGCGCACCGCGGCCGCTGCATCCATGGCGCGGTGTGCGTGGTCGGCGTTGCCCACGGGGGAATCCGCTACAAACGAACCGTCGTAGGGGAAAACGATCTTCTGATGGTCCGTGCAGGCGGCCCATCCCTCGCCGATTGGGAGGCCATCCGGGTAGGGAGCCGTGAAGGTGGACATGGTGCCCGCTTCCTGCCGCGAGCGGCTGCTTAGTGGTCTGACCAGTAACGATCTCAGAGTAGACGCGGGATGAGCTCGCGGTCAACGACTGGGATGAAATTCGCCAGGATTGGCCTGCATTCTGGGCTTCTATTGACAAGGAGCGGGGTTCGGCGGCAAGGTCGCAGTGAGGATCCGGGATGGGATCCCGGCAATCTCCTTAGACTCGGTGTCACTGTCCGGTTACCGTCCGGATCCCCTGACAACGTCGGGATCGGCCCTCGCTTACTCAGTGAGCATGAATGAAAAGAGGCATGCAGATGGGCCAGACGGCGGCCTGGCGAAGCGCGGTGCCTCTTGTCGAAGAGACGGCCGCCCTGCTGCGGGAACGCATCTTCGAAGGCCGGTATGCGCCGGGGGCGCGGCTATCCCAGGCGGAGCTCTCGGCTGAGCTCAGCCTGAGCCGGACGCCCCTGCGGGAAGCGCTGCGATTGCTGGAGGAACAGGGCCTGGTCCGCACGGACGACCGCGGCGGTGCACGCGTGGCCACGATGGGCGCAGAGGAGATGCTTGCCGCGCTGGAATTCCGCGAGGCCGTGGAGGGACTGGCCGCCCGGCTCGCCTGCGCCCGCTTTGTTGCTCTCCGCCGGGGCTCATCGGCTGAGCCGATCGCCCTGGTGGAGTTGCGCGAGCTTGCCGAAGCGGAGAGCCGGGAACTGCTGCAAGGCCGGGAGAAGCGCTTCGCGCAGCTCAGTGGAAGATTCCATGAGGGCCTGTTGCGGGCCTCAGGCAACGGGTTCGTGCAGCGGCAGAGCGGTCTCATCCGCCTGACCGAGCAGCTTTTCAGGCCGCCTGTCCTCTCAACGCCCGAGGCCGCGGCCGCCGCGCAAGCAGGACATGCCGCCCTCGTCCTCGCGCTGGAACTTGGAAACGCGGACGACGCCGAACGGCTCGCCCGCGCGCGGCTGCGCGTCGCAGCAGCCCTGATCCGCCATGACATGACCTCACCCAAACCATCAGAACCAGGAGCCCCATGAGTACCCACAAGATAGCCGTCATCCGCGGAGACGGCATCGGCCCGGAAGTCATCGAGGCCTCGCTAAAGGTCCTCGACGCCGCCGAAACCACATTTGGCTTCAGCACCGAACGGATGGAGGTGGAAGCCGGGGCCAAGCACTATCTGCGCACGTCGGAGCTGTGGACCCAGGAGCTGGAGCTGCGGCTTCGCGGTCAGGACGCAATCCTCTTCGGCGCCATGGGGGACCCCTCCGTGCCGCCAGGAATTTTGGAACGTGGCTTCATCCTGGAGATGCGCCGAACTTTCCAGCAGGCAGTCAACCTGAGACCGGTAAAGCTCTATTCAGGCGTCAAGACGCCCATCTCCGGGCTCACACCCGAGCGATGCGACATGATTATTGTGCGGGAAAATACTGAAGGCGCTTACGTGGGTCGGGGCTCCACAGTTCATGCCGGGACGCCTTACGCCGTGGCCGTGCAGGAATCAGTCAACACGCGGGTGGGCGTGGAGCGGGTGGTGGACTTTTCCTTCCGGCTGGCCCAGAGACGACGAGGCAAGTTGACCCTCTGCCACAAGACAAACATTCTGGTCGAGGCCGGAAGGCTCTGGCAGGACACGGTCAACGACCTCAGCAAGCGGTACCCCGACGTCGAGTTGGACTATGTGCACGTGGATGCCATGTGCTTCCACCTTCCGCTCTCACCCGAGCGCTTTGACGTCGTTGTGACCGATAATCTGTTTGGCGACATCATCACGGACCTCGGCGCCGTCATCCAGGGCGGCCTTGGCGTTGCCTCGAGCGCCAACCTGAACCTAGATGGCTCTGCGCCCAGCATGTTCGAGGCCATTCACGGGTCCGCCCCTGATATTGCCGGCAGGGGATGGGCCAACCCCATCGGCTCCATCCTCTCCACCGCCATGATGCTGGCACATCTGGGCGAAGAGGAAGCCGCTCTTGCCGTAGAGGCCGCGGCCGTGCACGTTCTGTCCCAGCTGCCCGCACCTTCTGGCGCCGGGATGGGGAGATCCACCTTGGACCTGGGCGTGGAAATCGCAGCACTCCTGGGCGCCAGTGGATCCGTGCCTCCAGTGCCTGGGCGGTCCATCATGGGGGAACTTGCAGGATTGAGCGGGCACAGGATCAACACCGGGGGACCGCTCAGGTGAGGCGGATCTGGCGGTTGACGTCTTTGTAGAGCAGGTAGCGGAACGGGCCGGGCCCGCCGGCGTAGCAGGCCTGCGGGCAGAAGGCGCGGAGCCACATGAAGTCCCCGGCTTCGACTTCCACCCAGTCGTCGTTGAGCCGGTAGACAGCCTTGCCCTCCAGGACAAAGAGCCCGTGTTCCATCACGTGCGTTTCGGCGAACGGGATGGTTCCGCCGGGCTGGAAGGTGACGATGTTGACGTGCATGTCGTGGGCCAGGTCGTCCGGGTCCACGAAGCGTGTGGTTGCCCAGACGCCGTTGGTGTCCGGCATGGGCCGCGGCTCGACGTCCTGGTCCCGGGTCACGAACGACGTCGCCGTGTACCCCTCCAGCGGCTCATAGGCCTTGCGGATCCACTGGAAACTGGCAGCCCCCGCGCCGGCGTCGCCTGCGGTTCCGCCGTCCCTGGGAGCGTCGTTGGAGACCTTCCAGTCCGAGCCCGCGGCGAGGTAGGCGTAGGCGCCGGCCTCCAGGTGGTGGATGTCGCCGTCGAGCGTCAGCGTCAGTTCGCCTTTGGTGAGGAAAATGACGCCTTCGACGCCGGCCTCCGCCTCGGGCTTTTGGCTGCCGCCGCCCGGGGCGACCTCCACGATCAGCTGCGAGAACGTTGTGGCGAAGCCGGCGATCGGCCGGGCGATGATCCATGCCCGGGTCCTGGTCCAGCCGGGCAGGTTGGACGTGACGATGTCGCGCAACACCCCCTTGGGGATGACGGTGTAGGCCTCCTTGACCACGGCGCGGTCGGTGAGGAGCTGGGTCTGTGGCGGCAGGCCGCCGTCGGGAGAGAAGTAGCTGGTCATGGGTGCGTTCCTTTGTGAAAAGGTCAGGGACGGGGTCAGTGGTTGGAGGAGGCGGCGGTTTGTGCCGGCCGGGGGTGAGCCAGGACGGTCAGCTGGGGCAGGCCGAGGCCGGTCAGTTCGTGGACTTCCGCCGCGCCCGCGGCGCCGCACTGGAGGCCGCGCAGCACGAACGCTGCCAGGGCTCTGGCGGTTGCGGGTTCGTCCAGCACGCCGCCCGCGGTGCGCCCGGCATAGTGGCGGAGCCGCGCGGCGGCGGCCGGGAGGCCCTGCCGGTAGAACGCGTAGGTGGCGGCGAAGCGGCTGGGCAGCTGGGCGGGGTGCAGGTCCCAGCCCTGGTAGTAGCCGCGTTCCAGCGAGCGGCGGACCAGCCGGCCGTGCAGCCGCCAGGCGTCCAGCACGCCGTCTCCGACGGGCAGGACGTTGCTGGACCCGTCGGAGAGCCGGATGCCGGTGCCCGCGACGGCTAGCTGCATCACCTCCTTGGCGTGATCCGCCGCCGGGTGTTCCATCGACTGGTATTCCGCGGAGATGTGCAGGGATGCCGAGTAATCGTAGGTGCCGTAGTGCAGGGCGCTGATCCGCCCGGGGACGGCGTGCGGCAGTTGCGCCACCGGGGACGTGCCGTCCGGTCCCAGGATCAGCTGCGGCGTTTCGACCTGGATCTCAAACCGCAGACGGCCTGCGGGCAATGAGTGCAGGTCCTCCAGCCGGGACACGGCGAACGCCATCGCCTGCACCTGCGCCACGGTGGTGACCTTCGGCAGTGTCAGGACCAGTCCTGCCGGGAGCTCGCCGGCAGCGGCCAGGCCGGAGACGAACAGATCCAGGGTGCGCAGCCCGCGGGCCCGGGTCGGCGCCTCAAAGCACTTGAACCGGATCCCGATGAACGGCGGGGCGCTGCCGTCCGCCACCGCGGCGGCAACGGCGGCCGCCGCGGCGACGGCGTCGGCGTCTTCGGCGTCGTCACCCCGGTCGCCGTAGCCGTCCTCAAAGTCCAGCCGGAGATCCTCGATCGGCTCGCTGCCCAGCTTCGCGGACACCCGGGACGCGACGGCGGCCGCCAGGGCTGCGTCCTGGCCGAGCAGGGCGCCCAGCCGTTCCAGCCCGCCGTGGGCGTCGGCGGCAGCCAGGGCCTGGGCGCCCCAGTCGGCGGCGAAGCCCGGAGTGAACCGGTCCGCCGGGACATAGACGGTGTGCACGGGCTGGCGGCTGCCGTCGTCGCCCGGATAGTTCCGCGCCAGCAGCAGGTCCGTCGCCGCCAGCTGGGCATCGATCCTGCCCAGATCGGCGCCGGTAAAGGACCCTGACGGCGGCAGGGCCACGGCTCAGCCCACCAGTTCGTAGGCCGGCGTGGTGAGGAAGTCCGTGTAATCCTCGGAGAGGCACAGGTCGCCGATGAGCCTGCTGGCGGGCGCATAGTGCTTTGTGAAAGCCTCCTCGCCCACCTCGCCGCGGAGCTTCTCGGTCTCCTCGGCCAGGATCGAGGACACCAGTTCGCGCGTCACGGTCCGGCCGGTGTCGGCCAGGACCACCTGGTTGCGGATCTGCTGCCAGACCTGCGAGCGGGAGATCTCCGCCGTCGCGGCGTCCTCCATCAGGTTGTGGATCGCGACGGCGCCGCTGCCCGAAATCCACACCGCGGTATAGGCGACGGCGACGTAGAGGTTTAGCCGCAGGCCCGCCTCGGTGACCGTGCCGCCGGCGGAGGCGATGTCCAGGAGCTGGTCCGCGGTGACCGAAACCTCCGGGCGTTGCCGGTCCAGCTGGTTCGGCCGCTCACCCAGGACGGCGTCGAAGACTTCCTGGCAGACCGGCACGAGGTCCGGGTGGGCCACCCAGGAACCGTCAAAGCCGTCATTCGCCTCGCGGGTCTTGTCCGCGCGCACCTTCTCGAAGGCCTGGGCCGTGACCTCGGGTTCGCGGCGGTTGGGAATGACTGCCGCCATGCCGCCCATCGCGAAGGCGCCGCGGTGGTGGCAGGTCTTGACCAGCAGTTCGGTGTAGGCGCGCATGAACGGTGCCGTCATCGCCACGGTGGCGCGGTCCGGCAGCACAAAGCCCGGGCCGGCGTCGCGGAAGTACTTGATGATGCTGAACAGGTAGTCCCAGCGCCCGGCGTTCAGGCCGGAGGCATGGTCGCGGAGCTCGTAAAGGATCTCGTCCATCTCGAACGCGGCCGGGATGGTCTCGATCAGGACAGTGGCGCGGATGGTGCCTTGCGGGAGGCCGAGGTAGTCCTGCGCAAAGACGAAGACCTGGTTCCAGAGACGGGCCTCGAGGTGGCTCTCCATCTTGGGCAGGTAGTAATACGGGCCCTGGCCGTTTTCCACCAGTTGTTTGGCGATGTGGAAGAAGTGCAGGCCGAAGTCCACCAAGGCGCCGACGGTGTGCTCGCCGCCGATCAAAAGATGTTTTTCGCCCAGGTGCCAGCCGCGCGGGCGTGCGACGACGACCGCCAGAGGCGCGTCGGTCCGGAGCCGGTACTCCTTCCCCTCCGGGGACGTGTAGGACAGGGTGCCGGCCGCGGCGTCGCGGAGGTTCAGGATCGACTCGATCACGTTGGGCCAGGTGGGGGTGCTGGCGTCCTCGAGGTCGGCGAGCCAGACTTTCGCCCCGGAGTTGAGGGCATTGATCGCCATCTTGGCCGGGGCGGCCGGGCCCGTCATTTCCACCCGGCGGTCCTGCAGGGCTGCCGGGGCCGGGGCAACCTTCCAGTCGCCCGCACGGATGGCGCGGGTTTCCGGCAGGAAATCAAGCCGGCCGGTGCGGGCCACGTCCTCGCGTTTACCCGCCCGGGCCTTGAGCAGTTCCCCGCGGGTGGCGGCGAAGCGCTGGTGCAGTTCCTCAATGAAGGCCAGGGCCTCCGGCGTGAGGATCTCCTCCGCACGGTCAACAGGGCTGTGGGCTGAAATGGTGAGAGCCATTGTGGGTCCTTTCCTAGGCTGCGATCGTGCTGCGGTTCATGCCTCGAATCCGGCCGCGAACCGTGCGGCGCGTCGGGCGCGACGCGATGACCGGAACGCTTTTCCGGCGCGGTGGCCATGGCGAACACACTAGCGCCCCTGGCTTTGGATGCCACCCATTGGGTTTCCTCCCGTGCTGCGGCGGAGTCCGTTCCTAGCAGAAGCCGGCGATGCCGGACCAGGCGGCCTCGGCCGGTACGGCGTCTTCGCGCTGGACTGTCGCCTCGATCAGGCCGTAGGGGCGGTCGGCGGCAAAGAACACCTCGTTGGGGTTGTCGAGGCCAAACGGCGAAAGGTCCACCAGGAAGTGGTGTTTGTTCGGCATCGAGAATCTGATTTCGTCGATCTCCCCGTGTGCTTCCAGGACCTTGGCGCCCATGTCGAACAGAGTCTGCTGCAGGGCATGGGAGTACTTCTCGGTGAAGGCCTCCAGCAGGAGGGCCTTGATATCGCCGTAGCTCTTGTTGAAATCGAGCGAAGCGAAGTCCGTCCCGGTCTTGAAGCGCCAGCGGGCGGAAACATCGGTGGCGAGGATCCGGTCGGCGGTCTCAGGCAGGGTGGTGTACTTGTCCCGCGGGAAGCCGGCGAAGCCTGACTGCGTGGACTTAAGCACGGTGAGGTCCTTGAGCCCCGAGATGAGGTGCCGGTCGGCACCGTCGCGTACCAGAACTGCCGTCCGGACTTCCTGGCCGCTGCGCACGAAGGAATGGTCGTGGGCCGCGCCATGGGCCTGGATGCGGTCCCAGCGATAGGACTCCGCCTCCCAGCGGCCGCCGGACACCCAGTCGAAGCTCGACGTGAAGTGCTCGCCCAGCCGGAGCAGGAAGGCCTCCGGCGAGCCGATGCCGTCCCGGGCGAACGCGTAGATGGTGTTCTTCTGCGTATCGGTTGCCACCACGTGGCTGTTGTCGCCCGCGAGGTGCGCCGCGGCAAAATCGCCGCGGAGTTGCGAAGTGACGTTCAGGTCTTCGATTTCGTGGCGCTCAGTGTCGCGGGTGATCTTGACGACGCGCACTTCAGCCTTGCCGAACTGGTTCGGCCCGAGGATGATCCTGCTGTTCATATGCGGTTACCAACTTCCGGTAGGTGGAATGAAAATCCCACAAAGAAATTTCCTGCGCATTTCACGTTTGTTGCTTTGTCCGCCGGCCCACAAAAAAGAGCCGGCGCCAATTCACGCCAGCTCATTACGACCCTGCCTGCTGCTCCCAGGTTACGTGGCCGGAACCACGAATTATCCCAAGGCTAACCCGGCCTGGCGCCCGTGTACACCGCAATCTGGCCGGACGGTGAAAACGTGGAAACACAAATCCCAGGTCGCGGAATTGTTCCTCTGCAAAACATGGCGCAGCCCGCGGTGCGCTGTTAGTCTCGCTGGTGTCAAAGGCGAGCACCCGGACTCGGGAGGCTATCTACCAGGCGCAACTAAACCTTCATCGCACCCGTTGAAGCCTGGTAACCGACGGAACTGGCATCACGTTTTTCGCTAGGCGGTACCGGCTTCCACAGCACCAGGGAGTGTCATCATGACTGTCATCGTCACGGACCAGGCGTATCTTGCCCGGTCCATCGAGCTTGCCACGGCCAACGTGATGAACAGCGGAGGGCCGTTCGGGGCGATTATCGTCACCGCGGACGGAATATCGTTCGACGGCGTCAACCGCGTCACCGCCACCAACGACCCCACGGCCCACGCCGAGGTCACGGCAATCCGGCGGGCCTGCACCGAACTGGGCCGGTTTCAGCTGAGCGGAGCCACGCTCTACAGCAGCTGCGAACCGTGCCCCATGTGTCTGGCCTCCGCCCTGTGGGCCCGCGTGAACCGGGTGGTTTTCGCCGCCGACCGCCATGACGCAGCCTCGGTCGGATTCGATGACGCCGCGTTCTACGAGTATTTCGAGAACAACCGGCCCGACTCCGTCCTGCGCGTGCACCAGCTGGAGCTCAACGGTCCGGAAGCGCCGCCGGTGCTGCAGCCCTTCACCACCTGGCACAGGCTGAAGACCCGGACTGACTACTAGGCCGGTCTACTGACCCGGCGGCCGGGGTGCTGTTTTCGCTGCGCTTTCAGACCGGCGCGACGGGAATCCGGGGCGCGTAAATCCGAAACCGCAGCGCATTCCGGCGCACCGGGCCTGGGCGGTTCTTTTCACCGGCCGCGGTGAGGGGCGAGAATGTGCTCACCACCACCACCGCAGCAGCAAGACCCGCAGCGTCAGTGTCCCAACAGACCTAGCCCGCAGCAGCAAGACCCGCAGCACCAGGAGGTGCCAATGGACATGAACACCATCGAGGCCGTGGTCCGCACGACGGATCCGGCCGACTGGCAGGCCGGAGATGCCTGGCTGGCCGGCGGCACCGTGCTGTTTTCCTATGGCAGCTTCGCCTTTGGCCCGGAACCGCTCAGGCGGCTGCTGGACCTCGGCTCCGCCGGCTGGCCGGCCGTCACCGTGTCCGAAGCCGGGATCGAGCTCGCGGCCACCTGCACCGTGGCCGAGCTCTATGCACTGCCCGCCACCGAAACTGGACGGACGCACGCCGCCACCTGGCCTGCGCTGGAGCTGATCCGGCCGTGCTGTGATTCGTTCGTGGCGTCGTTCAAGGTCTGGAACATGTCCACCGTGGGAGGCAACCTCTGCACCTCCCTGCCGGCCGGACCCATGATCTCGCTGTGCGCGGCCCTGGACGGCGAGGCCACGGTGCTCGGCCCGGGCGGCGCCGCTCGCACGGTGCCGGTAGCCGACTTCGTCACGGGGGACGGGCGCAACTGCCTGGCACCCGGCGAGCTGCTCCGCAGTGTCCACCTCCCGGCGTCGGCCCTTGCCTCGCGGGTGGCGTTCCGCCGGTTGTCGCTGAGCAACCTGGGCAGGTCCGGTGTGCTGCTGATCGGAAGGCTCGACGCCGACGGCGGCCTGGTCCTCACCGTCACGGCCGCCACCAAGCAACCCGTGCAGCTGCGCCTCGAGATCGAGGCCAGCAACGCCGGCGGCAATGCTGCACGCACCAGTGCGGCATCCGCACCGGCAGCCGCACTGTCAGCGGCGTTGGACGCCGCCATCCCGGACGACCTCTATCACGACGACATCCACGGACTGCCCGCCTGGCGCAAGGACATAACCTACCGGCTCGCCGAGGAAATCCGCGCCGAGCTGGCGGCCCCGGCGGGGACCGCGGCACACGTGTCCGGCGACTTCTGGCCGCCGCGTCGTGCATCGCCGCCGCGTCGCGCATCACCGCAGCAGGAAGGGGTCTGAGCATGGCTATCGAGATCAACGGCGCCGCGGCGCAGTCCGACCCGAGGCCCGGGCAGTGCCTGCGGACGTTCCTGCGGGAGCAGGGCAACTTCGGTGTCAAAAAAGGGTGCGACGGCGGCGACTGCGGCGCCTGCACCGTGCACGTGGACGGTGTTCCCGTGCACAGCTGCATCTACCCCGCGGTCCGCGCGGAAGGCCGTGCCGTCACCACGGTGGAGGGCCTCGCCCGCACCGCCGCCGCCACCAGCGCCGGCTCAGCCCTGCACCCCATGCAGCAGCAGTTCCTGGACCGGCAGGGGTTCCAGTGCGGGTTCTGCACCGCCGGCATGGTGATGACGGCGGCCACCTTCGATGAGGAGCAGAAGGCCGACCTGCCCCGGAACCTCAAGGGGAATCTTTGCCGCTGCACCGGCTACCGGGCCATTGCGGACGCCGTCTGCGGCGAGGCCGCGCACGGCGAATCGAGCCACCCGGACCCCGTAGGTCAGGGCTCCGGGACCGCAGGTGCCGGCCAGCCCGAGCCGCGGCCCGGCCAGCTGGGCGACGACGTTCCGGCGCCCGCCAGCCGGGGGATCGTCACCGGCGCGGCGCGCTACACGCTGGACGTCCCGGCGTCGGAGCTTCCCGGGCTCCTGCATGTGAAACTCCTGCGCTCGCCGCACGCGCACGCCCGCGTGCTGTCCATCGATTCCACCGACGCCCTGCGGATTCCCGGCGTCGAGGCCGTCTTCACCCACGAGGACGCGCCCGCGCAGCTGTTTTCCACCGCGCAGCACGAGCACTTCACCGACGATCCGGACGACACCCGGGTACTGGACGACGTCGTCCGGTTCGTCGGACAGCGGATCGCGGCCGTCGTCGCCGACACCGTCGCCGCGGCCGATGCCGGCGTCCGGGCGCTGAAAGTTCAGTACCAGCTGCTGGACGCGGTGTTCACCCCGCCGGAGGCGATGCGCCCCGGGGCCCCGCTGCTCCACGGGGACAAGGACGCCGTCACCGCCCGGATCCGCCGGCCGGAACAGAACGTCGTGGCCGAGCTGCACTCCGACCTGGGCGACGTCGCGGCGGCCTTCGCCGCCGCGGACTTCATCCACGAGCAGACCTACCGCACGCAGCGGGTGGCGCACACCGCGCTGGAGACCCACGCCGCCATCGCCTCGGTCGACGACGACGGCCGGCTGCAGGTCCGCACCTCCAGCCAGGTGCCGTTCCTGGTCCGGCGCACCCTGGGCCGGGTCTTCGGCCTGCCGGAGGACCGGATCCGGGTCGTGGCAGGACGGGTGGGCGGCGGCTTCGGCGGCAAACAGGAAGTCCTGACCGAGGACATCGTGGCGCTCGCCGCGCTCAAACTGCGGCGCCCGGTGCAGCTCGAATTCACCCGAACCGAGCAGTTCACCGCGGCCACCACCCGGCACCCGTTCACCATCCACCTCAAGGCCGCCGCCAGCAAGGAGGGCAAGCTGACGGCCCTGCAGCTGGAGGTGCTGACCAACGCGGGCGCCTACGGCAACCATTCCGTGGGCGTGATGTTCCACGGCTGCGGCGAGTCCCTGGGCGTGTACAACTGCGCCAACAAGAAGGTGGACGCCCATGCGGTGTACACCAACACGGTCCCGTCCGGGGCCTTCCGCGGCTACGGCCTGAGCCAGATGATCTTCGCGATCGAGTCCGCCGTCGACGAACTCGCCACCGGAATCGGCATGGACCCGATGGAATTCCGCCGCCGCAACATGGTCCGCGAGGGCGACGACATGCTCTCCACGCAGCCGGACCCGCAGGAGGACGTGCTCTACGGCAGCTACGGGCTGGACCAGTGCACGAAGCTGGTCGAGGACGCGCTGGCGCGCGGGCGGGAACGCGACCGCGCAGCCGGCCTCGCGGACCTCGGCCCGGGCTGGGTCACCGGGGAGGGATCGGCGCTGTCCATGATCGACACCGTACCGCCGCGGGGGCACTTCGCACATTCGAAGATCCGGGTCCTGCCGGACGGCAGCTACCAGGTCGACGTGGGGACCGCAGAGTTCGGCAACGGCACCACCACGGTGCACGCCCAGCTCGCGGCCACCGCCCTGTCCACCACGGCGGACCGGATCACGGTCCGGCAGTCGGACACCGACCTGGTGGACCACGATTCCGGCGCATTCGGCTCGGCCGGGACCGTGGTCGCCGGGAAAGCCACCCTGGCCGCGGCCGAGGAACTGGCCGTGCGGATCCGCGCCTTTGCCGCCGGACTCCGGCAGGTCCAGGCCTCCGGCTGCGTGCTCGACGGCGACGCCGTCATCTGCGAGGGAACGCCGGTGCCGCTCGCGGAACTGTTCGACGCCGCCGCAGCGGCCGGCGTCGACCTTTCCGGCGAGGGGCGTTGGGGCGGGACCCCGCGGTCGGTGGCGTTCAACGTCCACGGTTTCCGGGTGGCCGTGAACACCGGGACCGGGGAGCTGCGGATCCTGCAGAGCGTCCAGGCGGCCGACGCCGGCGTGGTGGTCAACCCGAGGCAGTGCCGCGGGCAGATCGAGGGCGGCATCGCGCAGGCGCTGGGCGCCGCGCTGTATGAGGAGGTCAGGGTCGACGACGCCGGACGGGTCACCACGGACATCCTCCGGCAGTACCACATTCCGACCTTCGCCGACGTGCCGCGCAGCGAGGTGTACTTCGCGGACACCAGCGACAAACTGGGGCCGCTGGGCGCGAAGTCCATGAGCGAAAGCCCCTTCAACCCGGTGGCGCCGGCACTGGCCAACGCCATCCGCAACGCCACCGGGGTCAGGTTCGCGGAGCTGCCGATCGCCCGGGACAGGATCTACCTTGCCCTGAAGGAAGCCCGCCTGGCCTCCTCCCGCTAAAACCAACGCGGGGTCAGCTACGGCCCATGTTGTGCGGGCATCTTGGGCCGTAGCTGACCCCGCGTTCTGGCCGGGGACGAGCCCGGGTCGAGACAAGGCGGCGGTCCCGGCCGGATGTCATCCGACGGGACCGCAGCCGCAGCTTTGTTGCAGTTACTCGTGGAGCCTTTCCGGGATCCTGGCGGGCAACGCTGTGCGGGTGGCCGCTGACCGACGGCGGGGCAAGGCCCGAATGTAGGGGACCATAACGATGACCGTGGCGGCGACGAAGACCAGCTGCATCAGTGTGCGCGGCAGGAGCGCCGTGGCCGGTTCGCCGTTAACCATTAGTCCGGCAAGTGCGGCGTGGACGTTCGCCGGGAACATGGCCGCCAGCAGCAGGGTCAGTCCGCCTGCCGCCCACGGCACCGTCCGGCGGTAGAGCAGGCCGGCGGCTGCAAGCAGTTCCAGCACGCCCGTCAGTGTGACCAGCAGCTCAGGGTAGGGCAGGGCCGGCGGCACCATTGCGATGAGGTCCTCGCGCATGCCGTTAAAGTGCGCCGTCCCAGTGAGTGTGAACATTGCCGCGAGGCCACCGCGCAGGCTGGTGTGCCAGGACCGAAGCGGCCTGATGCCGGCGGCACCGGCGGCTCGCAGCAGGAGGGTGACGGCCAGGAGGGTTATGAGTGGAGCCATGATGCGTCCTTTCAGGTGCATCGGGAGAATCTTGACACTGACTAGATTACGCTCCATCCCGAACTTGTCAATGGCTAGATTGGAGTTAGGCTGGAGGCATGAGCACGCACGCGCCTTACCATCATGGAAATCTTCCGCACACGATCATCCGCGCCGCACTCGACGTCATCGCCGAGTCCGGCCCGTCGGCCCTGAGTCTGCGGGACCTGGCCAGGCGGGCGGGTGTATCCCACGCCGCCCCCGCACACCACTTCGGGGACAGGGCCGGCCTGCTGACCGCCGTCGCGGCGCAGGGCTTCGGGCTCCTGGCGGACGCGCTGGCCGAGGCGCAGCGGCAAACCGGCGACTTCCTGGAAGTGGGGGTGGCCTATGTTGGCTTCGCCGTCGGGCACCCCGCCCACTTCGCCGTGATGTTCCGGCCGGAGCTGTACCGGGCCGATGACCCGGAGCTGATCGCGGCCAGGGCGCGCGCGGGCGAGTCACTCTACCGGGGAGCTGCCCCATTCGCGGCGTCGGAATCCAGCCCGGAATCGCAGGAGGCGGCCCTGGCGGCATGGTCCCTGGTTCACGGATTCGCAACGCTGTGGCTCAGCGGCAACCTGCCTCCGGGGCTCCCCGCCGACCCGCGGGAGGCCGCCCGGGGTGTGGCCTCGGTCCTGTTTTCTGGCCGGGGGTAGCCGGGCAGGGCTGCCCCGAGGACACGTCCTTCGCGGCGTTAGCCCAGCTGCCGCGCGCCCGGGACAAGATCTGCCTCGCGCTGAAGGAAGTCCGTCTGGCCATGCCTTTGACGGATGTCAACGGCCTATAGTCGGATGATGGAACAGCGAATCTTGGGCAAGACCGGACGGAACGTCTCCATTGTCGGGCTGGGGACCTGGCAGCTGGGCGCGGACTGGGGCAACGTGGACCCCGCACAGGCGCAGGCCATCCTGGCCGCCTCCGTGGAAGCCGGTGTCACGTTCTTCGACACCGCCGACGTCTATGGCGACGGCCGCAGCGAGCAAGCGATCGGGGCGTTCCTGGCGGACAACCCGGGCCTGGACATCACGGTGGCCACCAAGATGGGCCGCCGGGTGGAGCAGCGGCCGGAGCACTACAACCTCGCCAACTTCCGGGAGTGGACGGACCGGTCCCGGCGGAACCTGGGCATGGAGCGACTGGACCTCGTCCAGCTGCACTGCCCGCCCACCGCGGTGTACAGCAACGCCGAAGTGTACGACGCGCTGGACACCCTGGTGGCCGAGGGGGCGATCCGGAACTACGGCGTCAGCGTGGAGCGGACCGACGAAGCCCTCGAAGCGATGCGCCACGAAGGCACGGCGACCGTGCAGATCATCCTCAATGCCTTCCGGCTCAAGCCGCTGGACGAGGTGCTGCCCGCGGCGGAGGCCGCCGGAGTCGGCATCATCGCCCGCGTGCCGCTCGCCTCGGGGCTGCTCTCCGGCAAGTACACCGAGGACACGTCCTTCGCGGCGGACGACCACCGGAACTTCAACCGCACCGGCTCGGCGTTCGACGTCGGGGAGACGTTCTCCGGCGTCGATTTCGCGCGGGGTCTCAAGGCGGCGGCCGAGTTCGAGGAGCTGGTGCCCGACGGCGTTACTCCCGCCCAGGCGGCCATCGCCTGGATCGCGGCGCAGGACGGGGTCAGCACGGTGATTCCCGGCGCGCGGAACTTGGACCAGGCCCGCGCCAACGCCGCCGCGGCGGAGGTCCGGGGCATTGACGCAACGTTCGACGTCGGCGTCCACGAAATCTACGACCGCTACTTCCGCGAATCGATCCACCCGCGCTGGTAGCCCCTCCCCAAACCAACGCGGGGTCAGATGCGGCCCATGTTGGCGGGTTTTATGGGCCGTAGCTGACCCCGCGTTGTGGTTGGGTTGCCGGCCGTTACGGGTCTGCGGGATACCAGATCCGCTGTCCCTCGACGCGGGCGAAGGGGGTCAGGGTGTGGGGTTTGGCGAACTTTTCCGTCATGATGTCCAGGACCTCGACGTTGCGGACCAGCAGCGCGTCACCGATCAGCGACCGGTGGCAGCGCCACGGGACGGCCTCCGCGCACATGATCGCCGAATTGTTCGACCGCCCGCGTTCCACCAGCTGGTCGATGGCCCGGGAAAATCCTTCGGTCTGCATATAGTCCGCGTATCCGCGGAAGGACACGTTCCGCCAGGCGCCGTTGGGGCTGTCTTTCCGGGCGTGCCGGAGGCCGCCGAGGGATTCCATCCGCCGGTAGGTGATCCCGAGGGAACGCACGCTCGCCGCCAGGGCGTCCCCGTTGTACTGCGGATTGTGCCGGGACTTGGGGATGGTGCGGACGTCGATCAGCTTCTTGATGCCGTGGGCCTTCAGGATGCCGATGAATTCGTCGATGGGATGAGTGGAGTGCCCCACCGTGAAGATGGTCATGTCCGTCATGCCCGTCATGTCCGTCATGCCCCTATGCTAGGCGGCACGGCGGATTGTGCCGGAGGCGTAGCGGCGGACAGTGTCTGCGGCGAAGCGGCCGGGATGTTCTGATGGACTACGAACTGGGACTTACGAGCTGCGAAAGGGAACGGGCAGGGAATGACTTCATCCTCCATCGATGGCTTTGTGGACCGGCTCGCGGGCGTAAGGACAGGGCCGGGTTGCACCAACTTCTTCGACCACACCGTGCCAGGAAATGCGCAGCGCCGCCGGAACCTGACCATCTATTTACGGGAAATGCGGGACCGCTCCCCGGAGGTGCTGCTGCTGGGGGAAGCCCCTGGCTTCCGGGGCATGAGGATCACCGGGGTTCCCTTTACCAACCGCACCATGTTCGAGGGCCCCGCCAACAGTTTCGGGCTGTTCGGGCCAGGCAAGGGCTACAGGCTGCCGGCCGAAGCTGCGGGCGTGGCGGCGGAGCCAACGGCGACGGTGATGTGGGAGGTGCTGGCCGAGCTGGACTTCCTCCCCCTGCTCTGGAGTGCCTGCCCGTGGCATACCCACGTGGCCGGGCGGCCGCTGTCCAACCGCACTCCGACGGCGGCCGAGGCGGCGCTGGGAACCCCGTTCTGGCAGGCGCTGATTGAGGAGTTTCCCATCGAAACGGTCGTGGCGGTGGGCAACGTGGCCCACCGCAGCCTCCAGCGCAGCGGTTTGGACGCGCCGAAAATCAGGCATCCCGCCCATGGGGGCCGGCCCGGTTTCAAGCGGGGACTGCAGGAGCTGCGCGCGGCTTCGTAAACCAACGCGGGGTCAGCTACGGCCCATCCGGAGGGGTCTGATGGGCCGTAGCTGACCCCGCGTTGGTTGGTGTGGCTAGTCGAGCAGGTGCAGCTGGTCGGGGGTGTCGAGGTCCTCGCCGCCGGAGAGGTCGCTGCAGTCCACGAGGTCGATCAGCTCGGGATGGGCCTGGAGGAAAAAGCGCGCCCCGGCGTCGCCCGTTGCCTTTTCCGCGGCTTCGGCACGGAGGGTGGAATCCAGCAGCAGCGGATGCCCGCGCAGGAGTTTCCCGTCCGGTCCGCGGTAGGCGGCGGCCGTGACCCGGCCCGGCCGGTGGGCCGCCAGCAGGCGGGCGACGATCTCCGGGGTCAGCCCGGGCTGGTCCACCAGCGCGACGAGCACGTGGTCCCCCGGGTCGGCCGCGGCAACCCCCAGCCGGAACGAGCTGCCCATCCCGGTGTCCCAGTCCGGGTTGACGATGGCCCGGTACCGGCTGAGGTCGGTGGCGGCCCGGACCCTTGCCGCATCCGCACCGAGCACCGTCAGCGCCTCGCGGCAGCCGCCGGCGAGCAGGACGTCCGCCAGCACTTCGACGAGGGTGCGGCCGCGGAACGGGAGCAGCGCCTTGGGCCCGAGCCCCAGCCGGGTCCCGGCGCCGGCCGCCAGCAGCACCGCCGTCGTGCCTGGTGTTCCAGTCTCGCCCATGTGCCCACCCTAACGCCCGACGGCGGCGCGCTCAGCTGCCGCGGTAGGTGGAGTAGGCGAACGGGCTCAGCAGGAGCGGCACGTGATAGTGGGCCTCGGTCCCGACCACGCCAAAGGTAAGCGTCACTTCCGGGAAGAACGTCTCGGTGCCGCTGGCCGCGAAGTACCTTCCGGTGTCGAATGCCAGCCGGTAGGTGCCCGAGGGCAGCCGCTCCGGTCCCAGGTGCATGATGCGACCGTCGGCGTCGGTGGCGGCCTCGGCAAGCTGGACCCACCGCCCGCCGTCGAAGCCGTGCAGGGTTACAAGGACGTCCGCCGCCGGTTTGCCGGTGCTGGTGTCCAGTACATGGGTGGTGACGTGGGACATGCTCATTCGCCGATCAGTCCTTCGAGTCGGAGCACCGCGATTTCCCGCAGCTGCTGCCCAATGATTGCCTGTTCCTCGCCCGCGGTGTGGGCGAGCCTGGTTCTGAGCGCGGCCAGGATCTCCAAGCGGCTGCGGCCGGCTGCGCGGATCAGGAAGACCTGCCCGAACTTCTCCTCATAGCTCCGGTTGCCCTCTGCCAAGGCCTCCGCGACGGCGGCGTCGGCGGCGTCGAGTGCGGCCTGTTCCGCCCGGGACAGCCGGGCTTCGGCGCTGTTTCCCCGGGCCCGCTCGCCGATCCGGGGGTGGTGGGACAGCGCTGCTTCGATCTCCGCCGGGGTGAACGGGCAGGCCGCGGCGCGGGACGCCTTTAGAAGTGCGTCGCGGCTGGAATAGGGGCGCCCGTCGACGAGTGCATTGATCCAGCGCTGGATGTCCAGGCACGGGCGCAGGGCCTCGGCAGCCTCGGCGCGGCCGGCCGAATTGAACTGGGCAAGAAGCATCGACAGGTCCTCGGGTCTCGGTGCCGGCGTCCATGGAGCCGGGTTGTGGAAAATTCGCGCAGCCATTCCGCTCCCCACGTTAGTGTGGGAAGGATCTGATCCGCGGATGAAAGGCAGTGTTGTGAGTGAACCCATAGAACCCGGCACCGATCCGGCCGGACTGCGCGGCCCGGGCGACCCGGACGCCGTCGAGTCTCGGGAAGCCGTCGAAGTCCAGCAGCCGCACGTCGAGCCCGGCCGCCAGGGGAACATCCGTGAGGAACAGTTGACCCAGGCCGCGGGGACGGTGCCCGCCGCCTATGTCGGATCCGGTGATCCCGAGGCGGAGGACAAACCGGAAGACGCCGCCGACACCGGCATGTGGGACGAGCAGACCTGACCTGCCGGTTGCGGTGACGGCTGGCTCGCAGCCCCGGCTGGCGGGCGCGGGCCGGCCTGGACGCAACGAGGCCGGGCCCGCCGGTTGGACGGGTCCGGCCTGTTCGCCATTCCGAACCCCTCAAAGAAACAGGGCCGGCGGCGCAAGGGACGAGGCGGAATTCGCGCCTTTCTAGTTGGCGTTCTCTTCCGACGTCAGGTCGCGGTCCCTGGTTTCAGGGGTCTTGATGGCCTGGACGAGTGAGATGCCCACGATCACCATCATGTAGACGGCGATCGGCCAGTACGAATTGGTGGCCCAGGCCAGTAGGGCGGAGCAGATGATCGGAGCAATTCCGCCTCCGAGGATGGCAGAGAATTCGCGGGCGATCGCTACACCGGCATACCGGTACTTTGATCCGAAAAGCTCGGCGTACATGGCGGACTGGGCGGCGATGCCGCCTTCGACGGCGAACGTGAAGCCGACGGCGTAGACAAGGGCGATGAGCCAGATATTTCCCGTGCTGCTGAGCCAGAATGCCGGGAAGGAAAAGAGGAACAGAAACGCGAGGATGAAGACGTTGACTGGCTTGCGGCCCCAGCGGTCGGTGGCACGTCCTGCGAGCAGTGCCGCGGGGATGGCGAAGAGGCCGCCCATCGCGAGCAGCTGGGGGATCAGTGCCTTGTCAATGTTGACCACTGAGATCAGGAACGTGCCCAGGAAGGCCTGGTAGATGTAGGAGTGGGCGTGGGTGCCCATGTTGATGAGGAAGACCTGGCGAAGCGGACGACGTCCCTTCAGCAGAACCTCTTTCACCGGTGACGCGGACTCCTCGTGCTCCCGCTTGAGCTCAGCGAAGACCGGGGATTCCTTCATGTGGCGGCGGATCAGGTAGGCGGCGATTGTCACCAGTGCGCTGGAGAGGAAGACGAGCCGCCAGCCCCAGGATTCCAGATCTTCCCGCGGCAGCTGCTGGACCAGAACCCAGGCCAGTGAACCGAACACGGAGCCGACGGCGGCGCCGGCCCATACCAGCGATGTCATGGCGCCGCGCTTGCCCTTCGGAGCGAACTCGGCCAACAGCACCACGGCGCTGGCCATTTCGGCTCCCGCGCCAAAGCCCTGGATGAAGCGCAGGACGGTCAGCAGAATCGGGGCCAGGATACCGACGGACTCGTAGGTCGGCAGCAGGCCCATCGCAAAGGTCGCGGTGCCCATCAGGGCAAGGGTGGCAACAAGGACGAACTTGCGCCCAATTTTGTCGCCGTAGCGTGAGAAGAACAGCCCTCCCATGGGCCGCGCGATGAAGCCGACCGCGTAGGCGCCGAAGCTGGCAATGAAGCCCACAGCGGGGGAGACGTTGGGGAAGAAGAGCGTGTTGAAGATGATGGCAGTGCCGACGCCGTAGACGACCATGTCGTAATTTTCCAGAACGGTGCCGATAAAGCCGGCCCATCCGGCGCGGCGCAACTCTTTCTGCGGAACTGCGGTGGGCGGGCCGTGTGTGGTGTGCCCCGTTTTCACGGGCAGGGAATTCTGCGTCATTGCTGTTCCTTGTTCTTGGCGTACCGACGACTTCGTCGGCGTTTGTCTCAGACTAGGGCCAAGATCACACCATTGGCAACCGATTGCACAAGCATGGCAACAAATTGCCTTTCTGCTTAGGGCATTTTCGGGGCGGAGCGCAGGCAGTGCCCAAGGACTGCAGGCAACGTCCCCGGACTGCAGCAGGACACTCGGCCGAGAGCCGTCAGTCGAGACTCAGGATGCCCGGGGATGGCAAGACGAAGGCGTCGCGCAGCGGTGACGTACGAGAGCCGGGGTCAGGTCACCCGGCTCCGGGCGCGAAGTTGTCAGCGTTGTGGCATTCGCAGCCTTGGATCGTCGCCACGTCGCTCTTCTCCCAGCGGGTCCAGTCGGACCAATTGTCGCTGTCGCCGCTGCGGACGCGGAAGGAAACCAGCTGGTAAACCTCCGCCTCGTGGTGGTGCGACTTCTCCGGCACGTCCCAGTAGCTGTGGAGCGTCACGGAGCCGTCGCGGGGACCGAAGGACTCCTGGATCGTTGACTCCCCTAAGCTATCGTCATGCCCGTGGTGGTCAACTTCCACGCGCAGCTGCCGGATGTCCACGGTCTTCTTGCCATCGCAGTCCACATAGATCCGGAAGCCCACCGTGTGGTGGTGTTCGGTGGGCTTCAGCGGATCCACGGTGCAGCCGCGTTCGGAGGTTGAGGCGCTGGCCGGACCGGCCAAGCCAACAGGTCCCGCGATCAGCCCCAGGGCCATCGCCGGGATCAGCACAATCTTGGCGCCCTGGGGGCGGGACTTTCCTGGTGATTTGATGATGGACATGATTCGGTTCTTCCGACTAGGACGCGGAATTCTGTGCTTCCATCCTGCGCCTGCTGCGGCCGGTGATCAATATCCAGTCCGGGGCAATCCCGGGCCGCGCCCGGCGGTCACCCCGCCCCGCCCCAGGCGAGTCAGCCTAGGCCTGCGGCTTCGCCAGGAACCCCAGCAACGCCTCGTTGACCTCGGCGGCGTGGGTCCAGAGCATGCCGTGCGGGGCGCCTTCGATCTCCACGTACTCGGCGCTGGGCAGGGCCTTAGTGAACTGCCGCCCCGTGACGTCGATCGGCAGGATCTGGTCCGCCGTGCCGTGCACGATCAGCGCGGGGACGTCTATCTTGGGGATGTCGGCGCGGAAGTCGGTGAGCCAGGGCGGCTGCGCGGCTGCCGAGGCAGTAGGACCGCCCGAGGTCGCGAGGTTCCAGCTAGCCCGCATGACTTCCTCGCTGAGCCGGGGCGTGCCGAGGAAGGTGTCGCTGTTGTAGAAGTTCTTGAAAAACTCGGTGAAGAAGGCGTACCGGTCGGTCGTCACGGCTTCCATCAGGCCGTCGAACACGGACTGCGGGACACCCCCGGGGTTGTCGTCGGCCTGCAGCACGTAGGGCTCCAGCGAGGCGAGGAACACGGCCTTCGCCACCCGGGCCGAACCGTAGGTGCCGAGGTAGCGGCCCACTTCGCCGGTTCCCATCGAGAAGCCCACCAGCACGACGTCGTTCAGGTCCAAGCTGTTAAGCAGGGAGTTCAGGTCCGCGGCGAAGGTGTCGTACTCGTAGCCGTCGGTGGGCTTGCTGGACTTGCCGAAGCCGCGGCGGTCGTAGGTGATGACCCGGTAACCGGCGCCCAGCAGGGCCGTGGTCTGCTTCTCCCACGACGATCCGTCCAGCGGATAGCCGTGGATCAGGACCACCGGCTGCCCGCTCCCGTGGTCCTCATAGTAGAGCTCGATGTCAGTGCTGTTCTCGGTTCCAACCTTGATGTAAGCCATGTCAGCAGTCCTTTCGGTACGGTTCGGAAGTCAGTTCGTGCAGGAGCGGCCCAGCCCTGGTGCCACTGTACGGAACCAACGCCGCCCGGCAACAGGGGGTTCCCGCCAGCCGCATTTCTTCCGGACATACCCCTAGGGGTATAGTTATTAGTACAGACCCACCAACCAAGGAGAACCAGATGTGCCGACAGGTTGCATGCAAGAAGTGCGGGAAGACCACCTGGGCCGGCTGCGGCCAGCACGTTGACCAGGTCATGCGGGGCGTCAAGAGCGCCGATCGCTGCAAGGGTCACGAGGGTGAAGTCAGCACTAAAACCGGCTTCTTCGCCAAGCTCTTCGGCCGTTAAGAGCGGATCTCCAGCTGGAACGCGCAGCCCCCGATGCACCTCGTGCAGCTGGGGCTGAGCCCTTTAACGTAGCTACCCGACGACGCCGGTTCCGCCAGCACTCCTGCCCCCGGCCCTGGGTCCTGGCTACTCCAGCAGGTCCCGGCTCACAACGTCCGCCAGCTCGTGGATCATGGCCAGGCGCGCCTCGCTCTCGCCGTCCTCGCCCCACGTGTAGATGGCCAGCGCGTACGAGCGGTCGCCGGAGGTGAGCAGGGCCGCGTCGTGGACGTAGCCCCCCAGTTCGCCGTACTTGTGCTGGACCGTGATCTCCGGGGAGATGCCGGCGGGGATGAGGCGTTCGTTGTTGGTCTTCTGCATGTAGCCCAGCAGCTCCTCCGTGTTCTCGGCGTTGAGCAGTTTCCCGGTGGAGAGCTGCTTGAGCAGGTCCGACATCTCGGCCGGTGTCAGCAGGTTCTGTTCGGGGTCGTAGCTGATCCCGATGGACGCGGCGTATTCGATCAGCTTGGGGTAGCCGATGTCCTGCATCAGCAGCAGCCAGGCGTCGTTGCTGCTGGCGTTGACCATGGCCTTGACCTGGAAGGCGGCGTCGTAGCTTCCCAGCGGCACCTCCAGCGACTTCTCGCCGGTCTCCACCAGGTGGTAGTAGGCGGCCGCCGTGATGATTTTGGCGGTGCTGGCGGCCACGAACTCCGTGCCGTCGCCGTAGCTGCGCGGCTCGCCGTCGTGGGTGTCCGCCAGCGCGACGCCGATCCGGTAGTCGGGGTTCGCCGCCAGGATCCGCCCGATCTCGGCGTCGAGGTCGACGGCGGCCCGCGGGGCCGGCGTCTCTTCGGCCTTCGCTTCCTGGGCCGCGGCGGCCTGCTCCTGCCTTGGGTCCATCGGGCCGGCGATGAAGTCCGTCCCGTTGGCCGGCACGGTGCGGACGACGGCGACGCTCGCCGTGCCCAGCAGCACGAGGGCCGTGGCCGCCCAGACCAGGAGAAGCTTCCCCCTGGCATTCAGGGAACGGGCGGCCGGGCGGGGTGAACCCGAGGTGTTCATGGTGCAGGACCTTTCACGTCGCAGAGGGGTTTCCTGCAATCTATGCCCGGCCGGGGGGCATGTCCAAAGGCCGCGCGGGGCAACACGAAGCTGAGGGAAAACTCCCAGCCGGGACCGGGCCGGATATGGGACACGGCCTGCCCCGTAAGCGCCACTGGGCGGCTGAAGCACCACTAGGCTGGCAGCTATGCCGAGGAAAATTACTGTCAGCCTGCCCGACGCGACCCTGCGTGAGTACCTCCAGCCCCACCCCGACGTCACCGTTCTGGAGTGGGACCTGTCGGGGGAACCGCCCCGGCCGCGACTCGACATCGTGGTCCCGCCCTACATGGGCGGCATGCAGGTCCTGCGCGGCCTCGCTGCTGTGGAAACCGGGATCGTGCAGAGCCAATCGATCGGCTACGACGGCGTCACGGAGTGGCTGCCCCCGGGCCGGGTGTACGCCAACGCCGCCAGCGTCCACGAAACCTCCACCGCCGAGATGGCCCTGGCGCTGATCCTGGCCAGCCAGCGCGAGCTCCCGCGGCTGCTGCAGAACCAGCAGGAGGGCCGGTGGGAGACCCGGCCCACCGCCAGCCTGGCGGACCGGCGCGTGCTGATTGTCGGCTACGGCGGCGTCGGCAAGGCGATCGAAGACCGGCTGCTGCCCTTCGAAACCACCGTGGCCCGGGTGGCCAGCCGGGAACGGACGGACCCGCGGGGCCACGTCCACGGCATCGCGGAGCTGCTCACCCTGCTGCCCGAGCACGACATCGTCATCGTAGGGGTGCCGCTCAGCGAAGGCACCCGCCACCTCATCGACGACGCCTTCCTGGCGGCCATGCCCGACGGCGCGCTGGTTGTCAACGTGGCCCGCGGACCGGTCGCGGACACCGACGCGCTGGTCCGGCACACCGCCACGGGCCGGATCCGTGCCGCCCTGGACGTCACCGATCCCGAGCCGCTCCCGCAGGACCACCCGCTGTGGCGGACGCCCGGCGTCATCATCAGCCCGCACGTGGGCGGGGCGAGTTCGGCCATGCGCCCGCGGATGGGCCGGCTGGTCCAGCGGCAGATCGAGCTCATGCTCGCGGGCGAACCGCCGGTCAACGTGGTGCTGAACGGCTAAGTCCCGGGCTGCCGGGAAGGCGGCCCAGAGTTGTCGCGCGCGGTGTCCACCACGCAGAAGCGGTTGCCTTCCGGGTCGGCAAGGATCACGTAGTCCGCATCCGCCGGCCGCTTGCTCCACTCGACCCGGGTGGCGCCCAGGGCCAGGAGCCGCTGCACTTCGGCGTCCTGATCCTCGGTATACAGGTCCAGATGCAGGCGCGGGGGAACCTGGACGGCAGCGGGCACGCGGTCCAGGGAGATACACGTGCCGACGCCGCCCGGCGGCTGCAGGACGACAAAGTCGTCGATGGGCTCGCGCCGCAGTTCATAGCCCAGCGCGGCCTGCCAGAACCTCATTTGGCGTTCGAGGTTGCCCACCCGGATGACGATCGAGCCAATGGTCAGCATCAGGCCAAGCTACACCGGCCTGCGGTCTTTAGGGGCAGCCCAGAAGGCGGGGGCAAACCTTGCCGGAACGCAAAACCGGTGTTCTCACCACCCGGCAGTGCCCGGGCCGCCCTTGAACGGACCGACGATCTTCGTGGTGATCCACCCGCCGTAAAAATCACCATCCTGGGAGGTCACTTGCTCGCCGTCGACCTCGCAGGAGTCCATGTGACCGGGGTAGAGGGCCACCCGGGTACTGAGCGCCTCGAAACCCCGGGTGGGTTCCGGGTAAGTCCAGCCGGCACGGGGAACGACAAGGCCGCCGGCGACGACGTCGAAGTACCGCGCTTCACCCTTGAACTCGCAGAAGCTGGTTCCCTCGGCCGGGACGAGCACTCCGGTACGGAACGAGTCCAATGGCAGGTAGTAGACAGGCGGGTGACTCGTCTCCAGGACGCGCACTGAATCGGTGGTGTCGGCAATCACTTGCCCGCCAAGCCGCACGACGACCCGTTCGGACCGAGGCTCAAACCTTGGCGGTCGCGGGTAGTCCCATACCGATTCTTGACCGGCCGTGGGTTTAATGGGCTCGGGACGCCGGAAGAAGCCGGAAACACCGTGAGCAGGGTTCATGTCCCCATGTTGCCATCTTCCGCCGGGATGGAATGCGAGCTGGGCCTAATTGGCGCATTCGGCCGCGGCGGGGCGCAGACACAGCGGATTCGCCTTGAGAGGAACCCGGTCCGCTCCCGGCCTCCGGACGTAAACTGACCTTCGGATCACCGCTAGTGAAGTGTGCGTGGCTGGGAGACCGGATGCTCTGGAAACTGCTCGTCGAATACCTGCGGCCGCAGCGCCGGCTGCTGCTCGCCGTCGTCGTCTTCCAGCTGGCCGCCTCCATCGCGTCGCTGTACCTGCCCACCCTGAACGCGGACATCATCGACCAGGGCGTGGCGAAGGGGGACACGGACTACATCCTGCGCGTCGGCGGGGTGATGCTCATGATCACGCTGCTGCAGGTCGCCTGCACCATCGCCGCCGTCTACTTCGGCGCGAAGGCCGCGATGGCCTTGGGCCGGGACGTCCGGGGCGCGATCTTCACCCGGGTCGCGGAATTCTCCGAGCAGGAAGTCACCAGGTTCGGCGCGCCCAGCCTCATCACCCGGTCCACCAATGACGTCCAGCAGGTCCAGCAGCTGGTGCTGATGTCCGCCACGCTCATGGTCACCGCGCCCATGCTGAGCATCGGCGGCGTCATCATGGCCGTCCGGCAGGACGTGCAGCTGTCCTGGCTGATCGCGGTCAGCGTGCCCGTGCTCCTGGTGGCCGTGGCGCTCATTCTCACGCGGATGGTGCCGCTGTTCCGGCTCATGCAGACCCGCATCGACACCGTCAACCGGGTGCTCCGCGAACAGCTCACCGGCGTCCGCGTGGTCCGCGCCTTCGTCCGCGAGGACGTGGAAACCGCCCGCTTCACCCGGGCCAACGAGGACGTCACGGACACCGCCCTGCGCGCCGGCCGGCTGATGGCGCTCGCGTTCCCCACCGTGATGCTGGTGCTCAACGTCTCGTCCGTGGCCGTGATCTGGTTCGGCGCGTTCCGGATCGAGGACGGCTCCATGCAGGTGGGCACCATGATCGCGTTCCTGAGCTACCTCATGCAGATCCTGATGTCCGTCATGATGGCCACCTTCATGGCCATCATGATCCCGCGCGCCGCCGTCTCCGCGGACCGGATCGGCGCGGTGCTGGGGACCGAATCGAGCGTCCGCCCGCCCGAGCACCCGATCAGCCTGTCCGGCGCCGGCCGCGGCGAGCTTCAGATGCGCGACGTCGGGTTCGCCTACCCGGGTGCCGAGGCGCCGGTCCTCTCGGACGTCAGCTTCACCGCCCGCGCCGGGCAGACGACGGCGATCATCGGGGCCACCGGCTCCGGCAAGACCACCCTGGTGAACCTGATGCCGCGGCTCTTCGACGCGACGTCCGGCTCGGTGCGGATCGACGGCGTCGACGTGCGGGAACTGCACCCGGACCTGCTCTGGGGGCACATCGGCCTGGTCCCGCAAAAGCCGTACCTGTTCTCCGGCACGGTCCGCAGCAACCTGCTCTACGGCAAACCCGAGGCCACCGAGGAGGAACTCTGGCGGGCGCTGGCCATCGCGCAGGCGGAGGACTTCGTCCGCGAGATGGAGGGCGGGCTGGACGCGCCGATCTCGCAGGGCGGCACCAACGTCTCCGGCGGGCAGCGGCAGCGGATCGCGATTGCCCGGGCGCTGGTGAAACGGCCCGAGCTCTACATTTTTGACGACTCGTTCTCCTCGCTGGACACGGCCACGGATGCCCGGCTCCGGCAGGCGCTCAAGCGGCACACCGCCGGGGCGACGCTGGTGATCATCGCCCAGCGGGTGTCCAGCATCGCGGACGCGGACCAGATTTTGGTGCTCGACGACGGCAGGATCGTCGCGCACGGAACGCACGAGGAGCTGTTGGAGACTTCGGAGACGTACCAGGAGATCGTGAACTCCCAGCTCGCGGCGGAGGAGGCGGCGTGAGCAAGGTCGAGTCGCAGACGCCCGGCACGGGCGCCGGCGGAACTGCCGGCGGAACCGGTGCCGGCGGCGCCAAGGAGGCCCCGCTGCGGATCCCGCGCCCGGCCGGCGGCCCTGGCCGCGGCGGCCCGTTCGCCGGAATGAACATACCGGCGGAGAAGGCGATGAACTTCGGCCCCTCCGCCAAGCGGCTGCTGGGCGAACTCCGCCCCGAGCGGCTCTGGCTGACGCTGGTACTCATCCTCGCCGTCGTGAGCGTGACGTTATCCGTGATCGGCCCGCGGCTGCTGGGGGAGGGCACGAACCTGATCTTCTCCGGCGTCGTGTCCAAGCAGCTGCCCGCCGGGGTGAGCAAGGCGCAGCTGATCGCGCAGCTGCGGGCGGCGGGGGAGAACCAGAAAGCGGACATGCTCAGCGCTATGGCGCTGACGCCCGGTACCGGGATCGACTTTGCCGCGCTGTCCTCCGTGCTGCTGTGGGCGCTGGTGTTGTACGTGCTGGCCTCGGGCTTTATGTGGATCCAGGCGTATATCCTCAACGGCGTCGTGCAGCGAACAGTGTTCCGGCTGCGCGAACGGATCGAGGCGAAAATCAACCGGCTGCCGCTGCGCTACTTCGACACCGTGCAGCGCGGGGAGCTGCTCAGCCGGGTGACCAACGACGTCGACAATATTTCGCAGAGCCTGCAGCAGTCCATCAGCCAGGCCGTGACCTCGGTGCTGACCGTTGCGGGGGTGCTGGTGATGATGGTCATCCTGTCCCCGACGCTGGCAATCATCGCCCTAGTGACCATTCCGCTGACGCTGGTGACGACGGCGGTGATCGCCAAGCGCTCGCAGAAACTGTTCGTGGCGCAGTGGAAACACACCGGCGAGCTGAACGGCCAGATCGAGGAGACCTACACCGGGCACGCGCTGGTGAAGGTGTTCGGCCGGCAGCGCGAGGTGGAGGAGACGTTCCGGCAGAAGAATGTGGAGCTGTACCAGGCCAGCTTCGGCGCCCAGTTCATCTCCGGGCTGATCATGCCGGCCATGACGTTCATCGGAAACCTGGTCTATGTGGGGATCGCCGTGGTGGGTGGGCTGCAGGTGGCGTCCGGGACGATGCAGCTGGGGGACGTGCAGGCGTTCATCCAGTACTCGCGGCAGTTCACCCAGCCGCTGGCCCAGCTGGGGTCGATGGCGAACCTGCTGCAGTCCGGCGTGGCGTCGGCCGAGCGGGTGTTCGAGCTGCTCGATACCGAGGAGCAGTCGCCGGATCCTGCGCCCGGGGTGGCTCCCACGGCGACGCGGGGGAAGCTGGTGTTCGAGAACGTGTCCTTCGCGTACACACCGGACAAGCCGCTGATCGCGGACCTGAGCCTGGTGGCCGAGCCGGGGCAGACCGTGGCGATCGTCGGGCCCACCGGGGCGGGGAAGACCACCTTGGTGAACCTGATGATGCGCTTCTACGAGCTCGACGCCGGCCGGATCACGCTCGACGGCGTGGACGCCACCGCGATGACGCGCGATGAACTGCGCTCGCGGATGGGCATGGTGCTGCAGGACACCTGGCTGTTCGGCGGGACCATCCGGGACAACATCGCCTACGGCCGGCCCGCCGCCACCGAAGCGGAGATCCTGGAGGCGGCGCGGGCGACGTACGTGGACCGGTTCGTCCGGTCCCTGCCGGAGGGCTACGACACCGTGCTCGAGGACGAGGGCTCCAACGTCTCCGCCGGCGAGAAGCAGCTGCTGACGATTGCCCGGGCGTTCCTGGCCCGGCCGTCCGTGCTGATCCTTGACGAGGCCACCAGCTCGGTGGACACCCGCACCGAGGTGCTGGTGCAGAAGGCAATGAGTGCGCTGCGGTCCGACCGGACGAGCTTCGTGATCGCGCACCGCCTCTCCACCATCCGCGACGCCGACCTCATCCTGGTGATGGACGCCGGACAGATCGTGGAGCAGGGGACGCACGCGGAGCTGCTCGCCGCGGGCGGGGCCTATGCGGCGCTGTACGCGGCGCAGTTCGCGGCTCCGGTGGCGGAGGTTTAGCGACCCTGCTCGACTGGACGAGACCCGCGAGTAGAAGATCCACAGTGCGACAGGACGGGTTGCCTCATCGTCTGAGGGTTTACATAGCGGCCATTATCGACGCTGGGAAATCCTTGGGGAGTGACGGCAAAAGGACGGCATCCCAACCCAAGCCGACGCGGCCTACGACTCGGCCGAGCGTAGGGGAGGCCTCGACCACGTTGCAGACCGTGAAACCGTCCAAGCCCGTCTCAAATCTGACCGAGACCAAGCGACGCCGCCGGCAGCGGCCATCGCGTCAACGCACAGCAAAGCCCACAAAGCTCGAAAGTCGCACACCCTTCCGGGCGCCCCTAAACAGGCGCTGAAGGGTCTCAGCCGCTGACCACACGCGCCTTCGCACTTACACAGGGGAGGCCCTCGAGAGGGAGTCGTACCTTACTGTTTCGGCCGTGGTTTAGTAACTTCTTACTCTAAGAGGGTTGGCTCTGCCGGACCGCTTTGCCGTTCGTTGGGCGCACACTCGGGATGGCGCATGGACCATCCCCTCCGTACGTCGACGACGTTTTCATTGTCGAGGTCTTCGCCGGCTCCAAACAGAGTGAAAACGGGTCGATTCGCTTGTACGTTACAGGTGCGACTGATCCCATCGGCGTCTCGGGCTTTCCCGGTCGCGATCGTGACGCCTTCCTTTGGAAGGTCTACGGTGATCGTGTTTCCCCAGGGGCCCCATTCCAGGTCGACCTCAACCGTAGTGTCTATCTCGGTCGGCTTTGGCTTGATCTTGATCCAGACCATTCCGGAGTAGTCAGCTGGCCAGCAGCCGAAGTGGTTTTTGCAGGCCCATTCTTCGGAGTCTCCACTCCACGGATCCCAACGGCTGCGCCAAAGTGACTTAATCGACATAGCTACCCATCCTCCCCCTCCGTACAGCTTGTCCAAATGGTCTGCGTGTTTCAAGGGCGGGAGGTTGGCGTGCTCGTACCTTGAGAGCTGTGAGCGGGAAATAACCGGGCATGCTGAACCTGTCCCACGGGCTGTTTCCGCCCAGCGTGCCTGGATTTCCTCATAGCTCCGCAGGCCTACGCGTCCGCGGAATTTTCTCAGTCCGAATGCGAGCTCATGGGCGTCCGCCGCGACAGGCCCCGGGCGTTTTCCATGCACGCATTCCCTCTTCCGTCCCAAGTGTCTCAGAAACGTCCCGCCAGCGTTGATGTGCTGCGCCGCGGGTCACGATATTCCTATCACCGATTAGGCGGATCGGGATAAAGGGAGAGGGCAGGTTCGATGATTAGGACGAAGATACGTAACACTGCAGCAGCGCTGGCGCTAGCTGCAGCCATTACTACAGGAGGAGCAATTGTTGCTCCTCAGCCAGCGGAGGCAGCCGTAGGCTACTGCGGCGGCGGGCGCTGCACGATCTACCTCAGCAAGGCAGAAACCCGAGACTTGGGCAACGGTCGCGTTCCGGCACCTCCGGCATCGGCTCCGGTTCAGATCCGGACCGCGTATTACGCGCTGGCATACGGACATCGGTGGTTCGCGCAGCAGTATGCGAACAGGGGTTGGTGCTCCGGGTTCCGGTTGTCCATCTATCCCTGGGAGTCGCAGGGGTACTTCGGTTACGCCTGCTGATCGGAAAGAAGGTGTGGGCCGCACTTGCGGCCCACACCTTTCTATAAAGCGGTGAGAACACCGCCCTTCGTGGCCGCATAGCGGCTTCACAATTTTCAGCCACTCATTCGGAATCGAGATAAAGGCGGCTACAAAGATGACTACCAGCCTCGTCAAAAGCGTCTGCCAGGAGTGGGCGACGATCGCACTGAACGACGACGAGTCAGCCAGGCTCGCGGAAGCAGCAACGCGATCCACTAGCGATCCACGCGTGGATCCCGCCGACTTTCGTGAGGAAGCCAAGAGTGGTTGGGCTGCGCTCAGTGAGTGCACCAGGAACAGGATCGAGCGGTTCGCCGAGGGAATGACTTCTCGTCCTGAGGTTTACATAACCAATCTTCCTGTCGACCCTGATCTGCCTCCCACCCCGCGCGTCGGCCAAATGACGGATGTGGTGGCTAACACCTTGGGTGAGTTCATCATGGTTACGTTCTCACTCGCTCTTGGGTTTCCCATCTCCTTTCGTGATCAGCGGGCCGGGCGCCTTGTGCATGACGTGTACCCGACCAGTAAGAACGCGGAACAGGTCTCAAGCCAGAGTTCCTCGGTGTCCCTTGGATTCCACACCGAGATGTTTTTCCATCCTGCGCCGCCCGACTTTCTGATCTTGCATTGTCTACGAGCAGATCCTGCCGGCAGAGCGGCGACCAGTATCGCATCCTTGAATGACATCAAGAGTCGACTCACCGCTCGGGAAATCGCGGCTCTGACCGCGCCGATGTTTGCCGTGGATCTAGCCCGAATGCATGGCACTTACCAATGCGAAGGCCGACCCATTCGGCATGATGATGCACGGCCGGTCATCCCGGTCCTTGATGAACATGCTGTCGGGGTCCAGTTCCGATTTGAACCGGAACTCACCACCCCCGTAGGGCAGGAGGCCCGTCACGCCATGGCAGCTGCGGACAAGGCGGCGGAGGCTGTTGCTGTTTCAGGCAAGCTTGCACAGGGTGGCATGCTGCTTCTCGACAACCGTCGGGCGGTGCACTCTCGCTCGCCTTTCAAGGCCAACTTCGATGGTCGTGATCGTTGGTTGCGCCGTATGATGGTCGGCGCTCATCCTTCGGGTAATTCATCGGGCGCGGCTTCCGCAAGGGGATTTCACGATCGCCCTGACCTTGAGCTGGCCAGGGCATGGGAACGTGCGGGTGCGTCAATGCAGGTGATCCCCTATCCACCAGAGGATCGTATGGGCCAGGCCGTTGCCCACACGGGTGCAGAAATGAACCAGATAAGGGAGAGTCACCGATGAGCCTGCCATGGTTGACCGATATCGAATACGGCTCAACTTCTATAGGGCTACTGGCAAAGGACATGGACGCAGTGCTGCGAGAGCGCGGCGTCGTCAGGGTTACAAGCTTCCCAGCTTCGGCGATCGAATTCATCCACCTCCTGGAACGCTTGGGCACGCCGCTTAGGTACTACGGAGGGGGCACTGGCACGCACCCGGATCATGACGCGATATGGCGGGTCAGTTACGATCGCGAGGGAGCGCGACGTGGAGAAGCGCACGCTATCGATGGTCCGCTTGCCGTGCATTCCTCGCAGTCACTTTTGGAACTCAGACCGCGGTATTTCTGCATGCTGATGGCTAGTCCCGGCTGGCAGGACCGAGAAGAAGGAATGAATGGAGAGTCCCTGCTAGTGCCTTGGGCGGATGCCTTGCGGAGGCTATCCGAGGCTCACCCCTTAGATTACTTGCGGATGCTGAAGATGCTCCTATCTGGCATCCCTTATCCGGACGGAGTCACGCGCTCAGTTGCCTACTCGATAGAACCGAAACAACACGAGTATGACTACGGCGTCCGTCTTAAGAGTGACTTGCTCCAACACCTGCAGGGAATCGCGCCAGATGCCGACGTAACCCAGGTTGTTGCATCGTTGGCCGAGGCGGCTCAGTGGGCTGCCCTTCGCGTACAACTCAGGGCGGGGGACCTTGTCGTCGTGGACAACAACCGCTGGGGTCACGGACGGGAGAGCGTTATTGGTCAACTACCCACTGAAGGTGGTGGCTGGGATCTTAATCCGCGCGAACTCTGGAGCCTCACTCTCGCCTAAATCAAGATCCTCTCCAGCCATCTCTAAGGTTGGAGCCGCCCACTGAATTGAAGCTCCGGTCAACCGCTATTTGACCGGAGCTTCGCCATGCCAGAGTGAGGGGCTCCGCCGACAGAAACTATCATTCTGGGAACGCCTCTCTAACACCCCCAAAGTAGCCACTTGGGCGTGCTGGTGAGCCTGCGTAGTCGGGAACCTGCGAATACAGTGCCTCAATTGCACGATTTAGCCTCCGAGGACGTGTGTTGCCGCGGGGTCGGTGATTTGCTGGTTGTGGTTATGAGTGAAGTGCTGCGCGGGCGAAGGTTTGCCCTGGCGTGTTGACGGTGTTGGCTTTGAGCCCGAAGCGGTCGTCGAAGATGCCGAGGTTCAGCAGGACTTCTTGGGCGTCGACTAGCAGGGCTTGAACGGTGTTCTGTTCCAGTTCGGCTCCGGTGCGGGTGCTCCAACCGAGCGCGCCGAGACCGAAGGAGACGGCTTCAAGGTAGTCAGCCCATCCGGTTCGTTTCCCTGCCGCGACTTCGAGCAGGAGTAACAGCGCCGCGTCGCGCTCGGAGTCATGACGGTGCCGGTGGGCAAGAACTCGTGCCAGGAAAAGCCAAAGGCCTGCGGGATCATCGAGCAGCCGCTTGGTGGCAGATGTGAGGACGAGCCTGCCTTTGATTTTGCGGATCAGGCCGAGTCGTTGAGCGCTTTCGCGCAGCTGAAGGACGGGCAGGGTCTGGTCCTCACGGTTGGCTTTGCCGATCCACTCCTTGGCCAAGCCGAGCTCTGTCATTGCCTCGCGGACCACGGCTGGCGGCAGCCAGCCGGCAGCGGTGAGGGATAGACCGTCAAGCCCGACGCGACGGGTGAGCCAGAGATAGGGGCGGTCATCGCCTCGGCGACGTCTGCTTCGACCGTTGCGGGGCCGTCGAGGCCGGCCCTGATCAAGGCACTGGTCGCCGGGACCGTCTCAGGCCCCCCACCCGCAGTCGTAGTACATGGAAACACGCCGCAATGTTTCGGGCCCCGCCGTAGTCTGTTTGGATGCCTCGTTTTGCGCTTGATATTGAGTCCGTGCCCCGCCCCGTCCGCGCCCAGGAGCTGCTGGATGCGGTGAACCATCGGGTCGTCATTGCCGATGGGGCGATGGGCACCATGTTGCAGGACCGGGAACTGTCCCTCGAGGACGATTTCCTGGGGCTGGAAGGCTGCAACGAGATCCTCAATGCCACGCGGCCCGATGTCCTCGCGGACATCCATGACGCGTACTTCGCCGCGGGAGTCGACGCGGTCGAAACCAATACCTTCGGCGCGAACTGGTCAAACCTCTCCGACTACGGCATCGACGACCGGATTGAAGAGCTCGCCCGGAAGGGCGCTGAGATCGCCCGTGAGCGAGCAGAAGCGGCAGAAAAAACAGACGGGCGGATGCGTTGGGTCCTCGGCTCGATGGGGCCGGGCACCAAGCTCCCCAGCCTCGGGCACACCAGCTACGACTACCTCAAGCAGACCTTCGCCCTGCAGGCCGAGGGCCTCATCGACGGGGGAGCGGATGCCTTCCTCATCGAAACCAGCCAGGACCTCCTGCAGACCAAAGCCGCGGTCAACGGCTGCAAGCAGGCGATCGTGGCCCGCGGCGTCCGGCTCCCGATCTTCGTCGAGGTGACCGTCGAGACCACCGGAACCATGCTGATGGGCTCCGAGATCGGCGCCGCGCTCACCGCGCTCGAGCCGCTCGGCGTCGACGCCATCGGCCTGAACTGCGCCACCGGGCCGGATGAGATGAGCGAGCACCTGCGCCACTTGGCCAAGCAGTCCTCGGTGGCGATCGCGTGCATGCCCAACGCCGGACTGCCCGTCCTTGGTGCCAACGGCGCGCACTATCCGCTCTCGCCCAGCCAACTCGCCACCGCCCACGAGCAGTTCGTGCGCGAATTCGGTCTGGGCCTGGTGGGCGGCTGTTGCGGTACGACGCCGGCGCACATGGCCGCCGTCGTCGAACGTCTTGCGCCCTTGCGCGCCAGCGTTGCCGTCACCAGCGGCGGGAGGGGCGCCGACGGCAGCCGCGTTCCCACCGAGCGTGAAGCCGGCATCGCTTCCCTCTACCATCATGTGAATTTCGACCAGGAGTCCGCGTACCTCGCCATTGGTGAGCGCACCAACGCGAACGGTTCGAAGGCGTTCCGCCAGGCAATGCTCGACGAGCGCTGGGACGATTGCGTCGACATCGCCCGCGGGCAGGTCCGCGTCGGCGCGCACCTGCTCGACGTCTGCATTGATTACGTAGGGCGCGACGGCGTCGCGGACATGAAGGAGATCGTCTCGCGGTTCGCGTCGGCCTCCACGCTCCCGCTCGTCATCGACTCCACCGAACCGCAGGTGCTGCAGGCCGGGCTCGAACACATCGGCGGACGCCCCGTGATCAACTCCGTCAACTACGAGGACGGCGACGGCCCGGACAGCCGCTTCGGGCGCATCATGCCACTCGTGAAGGAACACGGCACCGCCGTGATCGCCCTGACCATCGACGAACAGGGCCAGGCACGCACCACCGAGGGCAAGGTGGCCATCGCCTCGCGCCTGATCGATTCCCTGGTGGGTGAATGGGGGATGCGCGTGGAAGACATCATCGTCGACTGCCTGACTTTCCCCATCGCCACCGGCCAGGAAGAAACCCGCCGGGACGGCATCGAAACAATCGAGGCCATCCGCCAGATCACCGCGAAGTACCCCGGTATCCACACCACGCTCGGCGTCTCCAACGTGTCCTTCGGCCTGAACCCGGCAGCGCGCATGGCCCTGAACTCGGTGTTCCTGCACGAGGCCGTGCAGGCGGGCCTGTCCAGCGGCATCATTGACGCCGCCAAGATCGTGCCGCTCGCGTCCCTGCCGGAGGAGCAACGCAAGGTGGCCCTGGACCTCGTCTGGGACCGCCGCGAATACGACGCCGACGGCAACAACACCTACGACCCCCTGAACAGCATGCTGGACCTCTTCGCCGGCGTCGACACCGCAGCGCTGAAGGACCAGCGCGCGGCGGAACTTGCGGCGCTGCCCACCGGCGAACGCCTGGCGCGGCGCATCATCGACGGCGAGGGCAAGGGCCTTGAAGAGGACCTCGACCTCGCACGCAGCGAAGGCATGACCCCGCTCGCCATCATCAACGACCAGCTGCTCGAGGGCATGAAGGTGGTGGGCGAGCGCTTCGGCGCCGGCGAGATGCAGTTGCCGTTCGTGCTGCAGTCCGCCGAGGTGATGAAGACCGCGGTGGCTCTGCTTGAGCCGCACATGGAGAAATCGGATTCCTCGGGCAAAGGCACCATGGTGATCGCCACCGTGCGCGGCGACGTGCATGACATCGGCAAGAACCTGGTGGACATCATCCTCACCAACAACGGCTACAAAGTGATCAACATCGGCATCAAGCAGGGGATCGCCGAAATCATGGCCGCGGCCGAGGAGCACAACGCGGACGTGATCGGCATGTCCGGGCTGCTCGTAAAGTCCACCGTGGTGATGAAGGAGAACCTCGCCGAACTGCAGTCCCGGCGCCTGGCGAAGAAGTGGCCCATCATCCTCGGCGGCGCAGCCCTGACCCGCGCCTACGTGGAGCAGGACCTAGCGGAGCAGTTTGAAGGAACCGTCAGGTACGCCAAGGACGCCTTTGAGGGCCTGGCACTGATGGAACCGCTGGTGCAGGTGGCCCGCGGCGCCGACCCGGCCGCCGTCGGCCTTCCGCCGCTGAAGAAGCGGATCCATAAAGGCGGCCCGAAGTTCACGGTGACCGAGCCGGAGGCGATGCCCGGCCGGTCCGACGTCGCCGCCGACAATCACGTGCCTTCGCCGCCGTTCTGGGGCACGCGCATCGTGCGTGGCGTCGCACTCCACGACTACGCTACTTTCCTCGACGAACGCGCCACCTTCATGGGGCAGTGGGGGCTCAAGCCCGGCCGCGGCGAGGACGGCGCCTCCTATGAGGAACTGGTGGAACGCGAGGGCCGGCCGCGCCTGCGGTACTGGCTGGACCGCATCCTCGGCGAGGGAATGCTGGATGCCTCCGTCGCGTACGGCTATTTCCCGGTGGTCTCCGAGGGGGAGCAGGTGGTGGTGCTGCACCACGGGGAGGACCGCGACGGCGTCCTCGGCACCGCGGGACTGCTCGCCCCCGACGGCGGCTCAGGCGGCCCGATCGGCACCGAGCGGCTGCGCTTCAACTTCCCGCGCCAGCGCCGCGACCGGCACCTGTGCCTCGCCGACTTCGTCCGCTCGCGCGAATCGGGGCAGATCGACGTCCTTCCGGTGCAGCTGGTCACCGCCGGCTCGAAGATCGATGAGGTGACTGGCGAGCTGTTCAAAGGCAACCACTACCGCGACTATTACGAACTCAACGGCCTGGTCATGCAGCTCACCGAAGCGCTCGCGGAATTCTGGCATGCACGCATCCGCTCGGAGCTGGGCTTCGCGGCCGAGGAGCCGAAGGACAAGGCCGGCCTGTTCAAGCTCGACTACCGCGGTGCGCGGTTCTCGCTCGGATACCCTGCGTGCCCGGACATGGAGGACCGCCGCAAGGTGACCGAACTGCTGCGTCCAGAGCGGATGGGCGTGGTCCTGAGCGATGAGCTGATGCTGCACCCCGAACAGTCCACCGACGCGTTCGTGTTCCACCACCCGGAGGCGAAGTACTTCAAGGTGTGAGTTGAAGCCGGTCCCTTAACTGGGCGGGTTGGGCCTGCGCGGCCTGCCCACCCGCGCTGGAGATCGGCTTCACCCGTCGGAGGGCGGCGAGAATGGCGCGGCCCACCACAGCGATTCCGATGACCGTAGTGATGGCACGCAGAGTGTCCCAGCCCGCCGTCGAGGTCACCAGCGAGTAGAGCAGGAAGCTGCTGAGGTTCGTGGCTAGCGGCGCGCCGGGCACGTAGGAGATGCCCGTGCCGGCGCCCACCGCGAAGGGCCAGAACCACAGGTTGGTCAGCAGGCCGAACACGTAGGACGCCAGGACGCCGTAGCCGCACAGCATCCACAGCTCGGCTTTGCCCTGCACCCGGCGGGGGAGCAGGCCGGCCCCCGCGCCCACCCACGCACAGGCGAAGATCTGGAACGGCGTCCACGGTCCGATGCCACCCCACACAGCACTCGAGAGGGCGATGGTGGCGGCACCGAGGAGCAGGCCGAAACGGGCACCGAAGGCCCGGCCAGCCAGGATCAGCAGGATAAACACTGCCTCCACGCCCCCGACGCCGGTGCTCGCCACCCGGACCGCCGAACCGACGGCGGCCAGCACGCCGAGCAACGCCACCGTGTGTGCAGAGCGGACGGAGCCGTCCATTGACACGACGACGGCGGCGGCGGCGATCGGCGCAATAGCCAGCGCCGCGTAGGGGAGGGCCGCGGCGGCGTCCTCCGGGAAGGCCGCAGCGAGCAGCGGCCAGCAGAACGCCCCGAGAGCCAGAAGGTTTGCAGCTGCGAGAACTGCAAGCTCGGCGCCCCGCGGCATCCGGATGCGGCGCTGTCTGGCCGCACCCTGGGTGTCTGTTCGTTCGATGACCCGTGGCATCAGTCGGGCGTTTTCCTGCCGGCGAAGCGGGAGCGGCGATTCAGGCGCATTGGCCGGCATTGAAGAGGGCGCGACGCCGTCACGCATCGGGAGGATCCGGGCGCCGAGGCTGTGGGCGAAGTCGAGGTCGTGCGTGGCGATGAGGACCGCCGCGCCGTCGTCCGCCGCTGCCCGCAGCGCCGCGGCGACCGCTGTGCGCGCCGCCGGATCGAGTCCGCGGGTGGGCTCATCGATCAGGAGTACCTGGGGGGCGTCCATGGTCTGCAGAGCGATGGCAAGGATCCTGCGTTCTCCCGCAGACAGGTCCCGGGGATGCTCCTGTCCAATAGGCATTCGGACGTCTCCCCACAAGAGGGCCAGGCGGGCAGCTGCCGAGCCGGGCACAGACCGTGCGCTGTTCTTTCGGCGCGACCGACGCCGATCTGCCGCCCGGAGCTCTGCCGCGACGGTATCCCTGGTGAAGAGGTCGTCAGACGCGTCCGGGACGAGGGCGACGCGGCCGCCCTCGACTCTGCCGCCGTCGACCGTTCCTTCACCGAGGGCAAGCGCCACCAGCAGGGAGGACTTCCCGGCACCGTTCGGACCCACCAGGGCCACCACCTCACCGCGGTGCAGGCTCAGGGAAGCCTCGCGCACGAGTGGCTTGCCTTTGCGGTGCACCGCGAGCTTTGCCGCAGTCAGCACGGGCGCGAGGTCAGCCGGCACTGCCGGCGCCGGACGGGCATCGGCAGGGTGCAAAGGCGCGGATGGCGCGGCACCCGGCACCAGGGCGCCGCCGTCGATGGTCCACCACGAATCGGCAACCGGTACGAGCTGCGCAGCCCGGTGCTCCGCCACGACGACGCAGACACTGTCAGCGCGGGCGAGGGCGTTGAGCACGCCGATGACGTGTCCGCGTGCTGCGGTGTCAAGGTCGGCCAAGGGTTCATCGACCAGGAGCAGGGCAGGCTGATCCACCACTGCGGCGGCGATGGCTACGAGCGTGGCCTCACCCGCCGAGAGGGTGCTGACATTCCGGTCCAGCAGCGCCGACACACCGATACGTTCCGCGACCTCCAGCACCCGGACCTTGGCGGTCCCGGGTGCCATGCCTCGCAGCTCAAGTGCGAGGGAGATTTCGTCCCGGACCCGGGTGCTGGCGAATGCTGCGCGGGGATTCTGCAGTACGACGCCGATGAGGCGGGCGGTGTCGCGGGGCGGCGTGGTGGCACGGTCCGTTCCGGCGACGCGCACGGTGCCGGAAATTTCTCCACCGTCTACGTGTGAAAGGAGGCCGGCGATACCCCGCAGGATGGTGGATTTGCCGGATCCGGTCGGCCCGGTAATGACAGTTATGGACCCGCTGGGCGGTGCGAACCCTGCGACGCGCACCTGCGCGTCACCAATGCGGAAGTGCGCGTCCCGGACAAGAAGAGGGGCTTCGATGCCCTGGCCGGGTTGCTGGGGTGCCCGGCTCCCGAAGCCGCGCAACTCCAGGGCCGCGGCAACCCGGCCCGCGTGCTCAAGCGTGCGCTCGAGCACCGGCACCAGGGCTCTGGGTCCGAAGCGTTCGCCCCGCAACCGGAACGCCAAGTGGACGGAGGTCACGGCGTCGGCAAGCGCCGGAAGCGCCGCCCACGCCACCACCAGCATCCGGGCCAGGCCCTGCGCGGGGCCGCGGCGGGCCAGGTGCACGAAGCCGCGGGCCACGTCCACCCAGGCGTTGAGCAGCCCGAAGGCGAGGAACATCCCGGCAATCGGCAGGGCGGACAGGACCGCCGCCCACAGCCCGGGCGCCGTAACCGGACCGAGGAGGACCACATGGGCGTACGGGGCAGGCAGCCGGATCGCCGGCAGATCGAACAGAACCGGTTCGCCAATGCCCGCCCCGTTGAAGAGGATGCGGTAGATGACCCGCGCCGCGATGAAGACGACGGCGAGGACCGCCGCCGCGCGAAGCGGCGCAGGTCGAAAGGTCATGCCGCGGGGGCAGCCGGTTCGCCGTCGACCGTAAAGAGCAGTTCCAGGCTCTCGCCCGGGCTCACCTGCAAGGTGGCTAGGCCTTCCTGCGCGTACGCCCAGTCACCGGAGGCCGGCTTAACCCAAAGAGCCCAGTAGGCAAAGGCGGCGGGCATCTTGCTGCATTCTTCCCGGTACGTGCCGCCCTTGTGGGTGATGTCGAGGTCTGCGGCGGGCACACCGTTCACACGGCACACCAGTTCGTTGGGATATTCGGCAGTGCCCTCGGTTTTCACCTTTGCCTCGTCCAGCACCTTGGAAGCGGGAGTCGGCCCGTCGACGGTCACGCAAACGGAGGAATCAGCGGCGGCCTGCTTCAGGGCGCCCGAATCGACGATGACCTTCACACCGGCGCAGGGCTCGGAGGCGGCGCTGGATGAAGCCGTTGCCGTAGGCGCCGTGGCAGAGGTGGTTGGCTGGGTGGCGGCCGGCGTGGAACAGGCGGCGAGGGTAAACAGGAGACCGGCAGCGGCGAGGGAGGTCGCGGCGGCGGTGCGAATCTTAGTCAAAGTCACGTGACAAGGGTAGGGCGTTGCTGATGCCTATGCGGAGGCCGTCGCGTTGTGTGACGTTGGGTCTCCAGGTAAGCCAACGTCGCAAACCCGCTAGCCCTTGCCACCTTGGACGGCGGCTTGCTCGGGATCTCGGGTGGGCGCTCAGGGGAGCGCATACACGCGGCGGGCGTTGTCGTGTGCGATGAGTTGCACGATCCTGCGGGCGTCCACCTCGGAACAGTCGTCGTCGTCGATCCATCCGCCGACGACCTTGGTGATGGCGTTGCGCCACAGTCTCGCTCCGAGGTAGTGGAGTTCGGCCGGGCCGAAGGCGTCGGAGGAGTAAAGAATCTTCGTGAAGGGTGCCAGTTCGAAGGAGCGGGCCACCAGATCCCGGCTCCGTGACCCGGTGAAGTTCACGGCAAGGCCCACATCGATGTAGACGTTTTCAAAGGCGTGCGCCAAATAGCCGGCTTCGCGCTCGAACGGATAGCAGTGGAGCAGCATGATGGGTGTGTCCCGGACGTCGCGGGACCGGAGGAAATCCAGGAGGTACAGGGGATTGGTCCTGTGGAGGTCCAGGCCGCGGTCACCGAATCCCACATGGAACTGCAGCGGAAGTTTCATCGACACCGCCGTGTGGATCCCGTGGGCAATAAGTGTCACATCGGTGAGCTTCGCGTTGCTGCCCGCACGCGGGTTCTGCTGCCAGCGGCCGGCTGCTTCAACCACCGCAGCCGGTGCCGGCCGGCTGAGCTTCCGGTCGAATCCTGCACGGTAGGCGAGCACTGTTTTGACGCCCACGGCGCTGCGGGTGAGCTCGTGAAGCCGCTGACCGAACTCGTCGACGTAATCTGCCGGGTTGGCGATCTCCCGGATCAGCGACTCCGCGACCAGTTCCAGCCGAACGATCTCATGGGTCCGCCCGCCCGAGGCCTCGGCCATGCCGGCCATGCCGAGGTAGTCAGCGGCATCCAGGCCGGTATCGATCAGCCAGTCGCTCACGCCGGCAGCGCGGGTCATGCGCCGGCTCACCTCGAGTTCTCCAAGCTCGGAGCGCCGGCTCCAGTAGTCCGCCGGTGAGGCGTGCCGCGGCAGATCAAGAATGCCGCTGCACCAGCGCCGGATGGCGAGTCCGATTTGGGTGTTGTAGGTGTCCTCGGGGTTGGCCAGCGGTTCGGTGTTTCCTTCGTTGAGCGAGTTCTGAAAGCGTGCCTCATCGCCGTCGGCGTGGAACGCGCCATGCACGTGGTGATCAATCAGGCTGACTTGTTCGACGAAGTCGGGGAAAGAACCGCCCGCCATCAGATCGACCAGGCCAGTCGAAAGCGTTCCGCAAGCTCGTCCGGCGAGAGTTCCGCGGAGATTCGCTGTTCGTAGCGCCGGACGGCGACCGTGGCATCGACGATGGCGTTTCCGAGCAGCCCGCGGGCAAGGCGTGATGTGTCCAGCGTGTCGATGATGGCGGCGGGGGAGTCCGGGAGCAGCCGGACGTTGGCCCGGCCCCGTTCGCCTTCCGAGAGCCGTCCCGGGTCACCCGGGATCTCTGCCGGAAGCCGGCGCCCGCCGCGGATGCCGTCAAGGGCGAGCGCCAGAATGGATGCGGACGCCAGATACACGTTGGCCGACGGGTCGACGATTTTCACCTCGACGTTGGCTCCGTGCGGATTGCTCTGGCCCTCGTTCAGGAAACGCACTGAGGCTTCCCGGTTTTCCAGGCCCCAGCACAAGTAGGCGCCCGACCACGTGCCGGGGACCAGGCGGCTTCCGGACAAAACTGATCCCGTGAGGAAACCCTGGATATCGGGGAGTCCTGCGATGATGCCGCCGATGGCCGCGCCTCCCTCGTCGCGGATGCCGTGCGGTCCGCTGCCGCCGGAGAACAGCGGCAGGCCGTTCCTGTGGAGCGAAAAGTGCTGGTGGGCACCGTTCCCGACGGTGCCGGGAAAGGGCAGCGGGGAGAACGAGGCCTGCATGCTGTAGGCCCGGGCGGCGATGCCAACGATGAGCTTGGCAAGGACCACGGTGTCCGCGGCCTGGACCGGCGAAGCCGGGGGAAGAGAAAACTCGAACTGGTTTCTGCCGTACTCGGCGTGGATCTGCTCCACCGGAACTCCGGCGTGGTTCATCGCTGACAGCAGATCATCGAGGAATTCCGATCGGTCCAGAAGGCCGGTTGCCCCGTACGGAACCCAAGGTGCGTCTTCCAGCGCTGAACCGTCTGGGGCGACGAGGAAGAATTCAAGTTCGTGGCCCACGAGTGCCTGGTAGCCGGCCTCGTCGAGGCTGCCGCCGACATCGGCCAGAAGACCGCGGGCACAGGCCGGAGACGCGGCTCCGTCTTGTTCGAAAAGACTGCCCGGTGCCCACGCCCGGCCACCCGGCAGGACACGGAGCCCCGCGATATCGATCCTGAGGCGCATATCGCCAACGGTGGTGATGGTGTCCGTGAACGCTATTCCGCCGTCGATGGTGAAGACATGCCAGACGGGGGCAGCGCCCATCCCGGATTGCTGGAAGGTTTTGAGCCGGGCCAACGGGACGCTCTTGGCCAGCGTGATGCCCGAAGCGTTCACCACTGTGCCGATCACAGTGCGGACGCCGGCCGCTTCGAGCTCGCGCTGAGCCTTGGCAACAGCGGATTCGTCGGCTGATGCGATTTGAGCCATGCGCCTATCATGCGGCGCCTCCCCGCCCAATGAAAGGGTCGAAAGGTGTGCCGACTTTTGGCTTGCGACGACGGCACCAACATCAACGCCGCCATCCTCGCCTCCGGCGGCGGCTGGTCGGCACTGTATAGGCGCGGCACCCAACGCAGGCGGACGACGGCGGGAAGCCCCGCCGTCGCGCAGCACCGAGTTCACGCCGCCCCCCGGCCCTACCGGGATGCCGCTGGACGGCCTATCGTGGTCCTGATTCAGCCCGAGGAAAGGAACAACGATGTTCACCCTGCAGATTGGTTATCAGCTCCGGGACTACGCGGCATGGAAGAAGGTCTTCGACAGCGATCCCGCAGGCCGCGCCGCCTCGGGCGCCCGGTCTGTCCGGGTGTTCCGGGATGCAGAGGACCAGAACAGCATCGCCGTGCTCCTTGACTTCGACACCAAGGACGCAGCGACCGTCTTTCTGGAACGGCTACGCAGCCAGGTGTGGGACAAACCGGAAGTGATAGGGCAGCTGGTGTCGGCATCGCCGACAGCCAGGGTTCTGGAGGAGGTGGCCCGCGAGGGCCAGGGCGCCGGCTGACCGCTGAGAATCCGGCGGTCCTCGTCGGCTGAGTTAGCCGCAACTTCATGCGGGCCAGCGGGCCCAGGGGCCTGCGCTTCAATGCCGTGGCATGTTCATTCCCGGGTGTTGAGCTTCCAATGGACTCGGATGGCCTCGGCAGTCGGGCCAGCGGTAACGTCCACCCGGAAAGCAACGGGCGCGGTTCCTGTCTCTTCGATGACCGAGTCACGGTACCCGCGGCCGCCTGAGGGACACAGGGTGTAAAGATCTCCACCATCCGCAACGCCGACCTCATCCTAGCGATGGAATCCGGGCTTAGGGACAGCGCTGGGCAGGCGCCCGGCTGCGCCGTGGGCGCATCCGTAGCAATGGCTCGAGACGGACGCAGGAGACGGCAACCAGCTCGGCGTAGGGTAAATTGTCGGGAAATTGGAATGCCAAGTCAGCGACTACTTTTGTCTGGCAACGGCGGAACCGTAGCAGGCGCGAGGGCGCTCCTCACCGCTTGAAGGATGGAAGAACGCATGATGCCCGCTGCCACCCGGAACGCGCCGGACCGCACTGCCAGGTTCGGCTTCGCTTTCATCGGCCTTCTGCTCATCGCAGTTAACCTTCGGGTGTCCTTTGTCAGCGTGGGACCGGTACTTGGGAACATCAGCAGCGACCTTGAGTTATCCAGTGCCGCAGCTGGGTTCCTCACGGGTCTTCCGCTCATTGCTTTCGCAGTTTTCTCCCCCGTGGCACCAGGCTTCGCTTTCCGTCTGGGTCTCGACCGGGCACTGTGGATGTCCCTGCTGATCCTCGCCTCGGGCATCGTGCTTCGCTCCTTACCCTTGCCCGGCGTCATCTGGGCTGGCACCGCACTGATCGGTCTGGCTATCGCGTTTCTCAATGTCCTGGTGCCCTCCCTTGTTAAGCGGGACTTTCCGATGAGGGTCAGCCAGGTCACCGGAAGCTACACCGCCATGCAGGCCGCCTTCGCCGCAATCGGGGCAGCCGTCGTCGTTCCCGTGGCACAAACGTCCCCGGCGGGATGGCGGCTTGCCCTCGGAATCTGGGCGGGACTGGCTCTCATCGCCATGGCGGTGCTCCTGCCGTGGCTGCGCCGGCACAGCTCAGGCGCCGCGCACGCCACCACGCCGGTGGTTCCCTACCGGTCGCCCTGGGCCTCAGCCTTGGGCTGGCAGGTGACAATCTTCATGGGACTGCAATCGATCGCCTTCTACGTCCTGATGGCATGGCTGCCCACCATCGAACAAAGCCAAGGGGTCCCCGCCACCACTGCGGGCGTCCATCTGTCCGTATTCCTGCTCATCAGCGTGTTCGCCAGCCTTGCCACAGGGGGAATCCTTCACCGAGGGTCGGACCAACGCCTTGTATCCTTCACGAGCGGCGCGCTCACGTTCGTGACGTTTCTCGGGCTGGCACTTGCGCCGGACCTCACATTGCTGTGGGTCATTCTTGGGGCAATCGGGTGCGGGAGCCTCATTGTCATCGCTCTGTCGCTGTTCAGCCTCCGGACCGTGAATTACCCGCAGGCAGCGTCCTTGTCCGGCATGGCGCAATCTGTCGGCTACGGTCTCGCTGCGGTGGGGCCAGTAATGTTCGGTGGGCTTCGCGACATAAGCGGAGGCTGGACGCTTCCGCTCCTCGTCACCGCGGGCATCATGGCGGTTCTCGCCGTGACGGGTCTGCTGGCCGGACGTGACCGGGTGATCAGCGGTTCAACGGGATTCGCTCCGTAGCCACGCGTTCCGGGGTCAGGGTGGACACCGCGTCGCCCAGTACTCAAGATGAGGTCATGACCTCCGGCGGTTCTGCGCGGCGGGCGACGACGGCCGACGCCGCCGTCGTTGCCCAGTTGCTTCATGATTTCAACACTGAGTTCTCGACGCCGACACCGGGCGCTCGCGAGCTTCAATCGCGATTGACGCAGCTCCTGGCGGGCGACGACGTCGTGGTCCTGCTGATCGGCGATATGGCGAGCGGGGTTGCTGTGCTGAGTTTCCGGCCCAACGTCTGGTACGAAGGGCCGGTCGCGATCCTCGACGAGCTCTACGTCCGTCCAGAGCTGCGCGGTCGGCGCCTCGGCAGCGCGCTCCTGGACGCGGCACTCGATTTGGTGCGCGACCGGGGCGGCTCTCTCCTCGAGATCAACGTCGATGGCGAGGACATCGATGCGCGCCGTTTCTACGAGGCACACGGGTTCACCAACACCGAACCCGGCCAGACCGACCCAATGCTGTACTACTACCGAGAGCTCTGAACCGGGTAGTTGTGCAGGCGATGAGGTACCTTCTCAGGCACCGTTCCCAGCTCGCACGCGAAAGGGACGCCGACCCGCCCTGTATCGAGGATCAGCGTGCGGTAAGAGGAAACCTGACTTTCTTCGTTGAAATGTTCGAGCGAGTACTCCAGTTCTTGGGTGCCAGGCGGAGCTGCAGGTTCAATCCTTCATCGCCCCGGAAACCGTCGAGACTCCAGTCCTAGAGCATGCCGCTGTCAGCGTGCCTTCCGGGATCCTGTCGGTATGCGCGCCCCGCCAGAGCGGGTCGAGATCCAGGCCGCAGGAATCTGCGGTGATCTCGATCTGGTCCAGGAGGTACCGGGCGCCCAGCTCCGGCGCCACGAAACTGGGACAGAAATCTAAGAAAAAGGGTTGACACATGGAATCTAGAATCTAGACTCTAGGGAAGCGTCCAATGGAGGGCGCAGCAGAGAGGATTTCGATGTCACTTGCACTTGCCGCGCTGTCACATGCTCCGTCGTTTGGAAACGTTGACCCGGGCGGGACGATTTTTGCCGAGATCAACGAAGCGATTGCCGATGTACGGTCCTTCGTCGAGGACTTCAACCCCGACGTCACTGTTATCTTCGGCCCCGACCACTTCAACGGCGTCTTGTACTCGATGATGCCTCCGTTCGCTATCGGTGCGCAGGCGGTCGGCGTGGGGGACTACGGGACCTCGGAAGGTCCGCTCCCGGTCGACTCGGAAGTGGCACGTGAACTGCACGCGCTGACCATCGCGCAGGGGATCGATATCGCCCGTTCGGAACGGTTGGAGGTCGATCACGGCGTGATGCAGCCGCTGGAATTCCTCTTCGGTGCGGGATTCACCCGTCCGTTCGTGCCTGTTTTCGTCAACGCGCTTGGTAAACCACTCACTCCCATGTCCCGTATTCGGATGATGGGTGAGGCGATCGGCCGGGCGGCCCAGCAGCTGGACAAGCGCGTGCTCCTAGTGGCCTCGGGAGGCTTGTCACATAACCCCCCGATCCCGGTGTATGACGGTTCGCCTGAGCCGATTCAGCAGCGCCTGGTTTCCTATTCGCCGTCGAAGGCGGACCGGGCTGCCCGCGAGGGCAAGATCATCGAGGGCATCCAGGCCATTGCGGATGGCCGCGCCTCGAGTGCACCGCTCAACACTGAATGGGACCAGAAGCTGCTTGACGTGTTCCGTTCGGGGTCCCTGACCGACGTCGACAGCTGGGATAACGACGAGTTCATCGCGGAAGGTGGCAGTGCCGCCCACGAGATGCGGTCCTGGATTGCAGCCTTCAGCGCCCTGTCCACCGTGGGCGACTACAACTTGGTGGTCGACCGGTACTGGCCCGTCCGGACCTGGGGCGCCGGGTTCGGCATCACAGCGGCCATCCCCAACGCAGTATGAGCCAGAAGACAATGTGGGAGCAGATCGCGGATCTGCCCCACACCCTTGAATATGTTCGGGTAGGGGAGTGGAACACTCGCGTCCTGTCCGTCGGCGCCGGGGAGCAGACGCTCGTCCTCCTCAACGGCACGAGCGGCCACATCGAAGCGTGGACCCACAACATACGGGTACTGGCCCAGACGTACCGGGTCATCGGATACGACTATCCGGGGCACGGCTATTCGACGCTCGCCGACGCCGACCTGGAAATCCCGGACTACGAGGCACACCTTCTCGAACTCCTCGACGTGCTCGGACTGGATCGGGTGCACCTCATCGGGGAGTCCCTGGGCGGCTGGATAGCGATTAAGTTCGCTGCGCACCACCCCGAGAGACTGCGCAGCGTTGTTCTCAGTGCACCAGGCGGCCGAATGATCAGCAACAGCTCGATGGCCCGGGTGAGTCCGGTGAGCCGGAAGGCCGTCGAGGAGCCGACGTACGGGAACGTCAAGGCCCGACTGCAAGTGGTCATTCACGATCCTGAACAGATCACCGATGAGCTCGTCGAGGTCCGTCGGTCCATTTATGGGCGCCCCGGCTTCATCAAGTCAATGGAGCACATCATGGCGCTCCAGGTGCCTGATATCCGGGCGCGAAACCAGGTCACCGAGGAAGATTATGCGGCCATCCCCGTGCCGGCATTGCTCGTGTGGACCGACCACGAGCCAACTGGTGGCGTGGCGACGGGCGAGTCTCTAGCGGCAGCAATTCCGGACGGTGAATTCGTGCTGATTCGCAACGCCGCCCACTGGCCACAGTGGGAGGACCCCACCAGCTTCAACGACAAGACACTCGATTTCCTCCGCAGAAAGGCCTGACCCAGATGTCGGACATCATCACGGAGATCGCTGGAGATCTCTACAACGCGCGCACCCTGCGCACCCCGATCGAATTCGTGCGCCATCGCCTGCCGGAGAACGACAAGGATGCGGCCTACCGCATCTCCGAGCTCGTGACGCAGCGGCGGGAAGCCGCAGAAGGCCGCTGTCGCGTCGGCCGCAAGGTGGGTCTGACCAACCCGATCGTTCAGCAGCGCGCCGGGGTGGACGAGCCCGACTACGGCATCATCCTCGACAACATGACGTTTGAGTCGCCGATTGAGCGGCCGGCGTCAGCGTACTTCCACCCGAAGATCGAAGCTGAAATTGCCTTCGTCCTGAAGTCCGACATCCTGGATTCGGACTTGGCCTCAGTCGAAGCCGCCATCGATTACGTCACGCCGGCAATGGAGCTGGTGGATAACCGCTACTTCAGCTACAAGATGGGCATCGTTGACACGATCGCCGACAACGCAGCCTGCGAGGGCATTGTCACCGGACCGGTTCGCGTCCCCTATGGCGAAATCGACCTCAAGCAGGTCGAAATGGTCCTGTACCGCGGAGAGGAAGAACTGACGCGCGGCCTCGGTGCGAACGTCATGGGCGATCCCATCAACGCGATCCAGTGGCTGGCCGAAACTTCCCTGAGGATCGGCAAGCCCCTCCGGGCGGGTGAGATCCTGCTCTCCGGGTCCATTGGGCTGATCGTTGACTGGGACCCCAACGTTACATACACCGCCAAGTATTCACACGGGCTGGGAAGCGTCGTTGCACATCTGACGGAGGCCGTCGATGCGTGAAGTCGACGTCGCAACGCGTGTCGCCATCGAGCAGCTCATCTCGGAACTGTTGTGGCGGCTGGACCACGGCAAAGCTGACACCACGTGGGAGCTGTACACGGAGGACGCAGTCACCACCGGACCGCTCGGGAACATGGATGGCCGGGACGCCATCAAAGCCTGGGGCGAACGCCGCGCGAAGATTACCGGCGTCGTTGGACGACACATTATTGGTGGCATTCGGCTGGCATGGGTGGGTGAAGAACTCCACGGCTGGACACAGTACATGACGTTCCGGGATTCCTCGGAGAACCCGTTGATGCCCGCCAGCGTAGGCGAATTCCGCGAGGTCTACCGGCAAGTCGACGGCGACTGGAAGATCGCACGGCGTGAGATCGCGCCCATCTTCGGCGGGCATAACGCCGCCGCCCATGCGAAGCGTCTCGCAGAAAGCACAGCCGAATGAAGTGGGACAGCCGCGGCGGGCAGCCGCCGGCGCTCTTGCACCAGGCGCTTCCGTCCCTGTCGGTGACGGAGTGGGCTCTGGCTGCAGGCTACGACGGCGTCGTCGTGGACCTCCAGCACGGCGAGGTCGGGCTGGAAGCGGCGTGCACAATGTTGCGCGCTGCGCCCCGGGATTCGGCGTACACCTACGCCCGGGTGGGAGGTCTGGATCCGGCCCCCATCTTGCGGCTGCTCGACAGCGGTGCACGCGGCATCATCGCACCGACCATTGAGTCCGGGGAACAAGCGGGCATGCTCGTGGAAGCGACCAAGTATCCGGGGGTTGGGAACAGGAGCCTCGGCCCCAGCCGCCCCAACCTGTACCCGGGCCAGCCCTACACCGAGACGGGAAACCAAGCGGTGTCCACGATCGCCCAGATCGAAACGGTTGCCGGCGTCGAACACGCGGAAAGTATCATCACCACCCCCGGGCTCGACTCGATCTATATCGGTCCCGCGGATCTGGCAGTCTCCTACGGACTTCCGGGGAGGGGGGACTGGGAGGACGGTCCCGTGCGCGACGCCATCGTGCACCTGTCCACGTTGACCAGGGCGCACGGCGTCACGCTGGGCATCTACTCAGGATCGAGCGCCTACGCCGCTGACCTCTTTGACCGGGAGCTTGTCGACTACGTCGGCCTCGGCATCGACCTTATCTTCCTGAGCCGCGCGGCCCAGGACTCCATCAACACCCTGAGGGGTACAAAATGAGCGACCGCAAGGACGTTATTATCATCGGAGCCGGCCCCGTCGGGCTTACCCTCGCCAACCTCCTTGGACAGTTCGGCGTGAGCACAGTGGTCCTGGAAGGCCGTGACGAACTCATCGACTACCCCCGCGCAGTGGGCATCGATGACGAGGCGCTGCGGACCATGCAGACCATCGGACTGGTGGAGAAGGTGCTTCCGCACACCGTCCCGGATCAGAAGATCCGGATCGTCAACGGCGACCGCAAGATCCTTGCGGAGATCAACCCCACCACCCGCGAGTTTGGCTGGCCCCGCAGAAACGGCTTCATCCAGCCTCTTGTCGACAAAGCACTCCTGGAAGGTCTCGCCCGGTACCCGCACGTCGAGGTGCGCTTCGGCAGCCAAGTGAGCGCCTTTGCCTCAGATTCCGACGGCGTGACGGCCACCGTCAGTACCGCGTCGGGCGAAGAACAGGTGACCGGCAGCTACGTCGTCGGCTGCGACGGCGGCCGGTCCTTGACCCGGCAGCACCTTGGGCTGGCATTCGAAGGCGAAACGCGGTCGACCCGCGGACTGGTCATCGACGTCGTCAATGACCCCATCGGTACCCCGCATGCGGTCTTTGGCGGGGATCCAAAGCGTGGGTACGCGACACTTAGCCTGCCGCATGGAATCCGCCGCTGGGAATTCACGCTGTTCGAGGGTGAATCTGAAGAGCTTGCCGAAGACGATGCGTTCGTCTTCGGCCTCCTTGCCGCCCACGTGCCCGATCCCGCTGGCCTGAACATCATCCGCCGTCGGGTTTACGCCCACCACGCCCGTGTAGCCGAGAAGTTCCGCGTAGGACGATTCCTTCTGGCCGGCGATGCTGCCCACGTCATGCCGGTGGTTGCTGGCCAAGGCTGGAACTCCGGCATCCGGGACGCCCTGAACCTGGGGTGGAAACTCGCTGCAGTGGTTCAGGGGAAGGCCAGCGACAAACTACTCGATTCCTATGAAGGTGAACGGCGTGAACACGTCAAGGCTATGGTGGCGTTGTCGTTGAACATGGCGAACCTCGTCACCGACCACAACAGACTGCGCACGGCGGTCCGCGACATGGCAGCGGCCGTAGTAGACAAGATGCCGAAGGCCCGTGCCCGGCTCAACAGCCAAGGCTACAAACCGATGCCCAAGTACGAGCACGGCGTCGTGGTTCCGTCCGAACTCCCCACGTGGAAGGCGTTGCCTGATCGCGCGGATGCCCCGCGCGCAGTGGGCACATTATTCCCGCAGCCCACGGTCCGGAACGAGGACGGCCGTTCGGTCCTCCTGGACGACGCCACCGGCCAGGGATGGCGGGTCATCGTATGGAACAACGATCCCCGGGCGTTCGTCAGCGAGGCCGAGGCGCAGACACTGGCAGGTCTCGGCGGAACCCTGGTGCACGCCGTACCGGCCACGCAGCTGACGTGGGCTAAGGCTGCGGCAGCGCCGGGGGTTCGAGTGGTTGGCGACGAAAGCGGCCTCCTGAAGGCCTGGTTCGACGAGAGGCCCTTCTCCGCGATCGTTGTGCGGCCCGATCACGTGGTGGCCGCAGAGTGCATCGCCCAGGAACTGAACGACGTTCTCAAGAAAGTATTCAGCGTGGCTGACGTCACATTGGCCTATCAAAACGCATAATTGATCTTGGAATGCATAATTCGTTGACAAAGACTTAATCACGAAATACTGTTGCTGCAACTCGTCGGTCCAGACGGTAGGCGGGAAGGCCCGCGCAGCGTTCACTCAAGGGAGAGCGAATCTTATGAACATCAAGACAACCCGTGTAGCGGCCGTTGGTGCCATGGCACTTGCCCTGACTCTCAGTGGCTGTGCATCCGGATCGGTGGACGGCAGCGCCTCCACGGCTGCCGCGAATGCCCCAGCCGGGCTCACCAAAGTCAACTACGGAATGTTTCCGTCCAGCACCGTTGCAGCGCTCCAGGTTGCCATCGACAAGGGCTACTTCGAAAAGCAGGGCATCGACCTCAAATTGGTCGTGGGTGCGGGCAGCAGCGCGGCACAGTTGCCCGCTCTGGCAACCGGGGATCTCGATTTCATGCTGGCCAGCCCGGTCACAGCACTGACGGCAACCACACAGGGCCTCGATGTCCGCATCGTTGACGGTGTTACCCAGAACGATCCCAAGATCGTGGAAGACTCCACCGCCGTGGTTGTTGGCGCCTCCTCGGCTATCAAGAGCGCCCGTGATCTCGAAGGTAAGAAGGTCTCGGTCAACGCACTGGGCAGCATTGGAGAAATCGGCATCCGTGAAGCCGTCGCCAAGGATGGCGGGGACCCGAAGAAGGTGACGTTCGTCCAGTTGTCTTTCCCCGAGGTGGCAGCCCAGATCGAAGCCGGCCAGATTGACGCAGGGATGGCGGGTTCGCCGTTCATGCAGCAGGTAGTAGCCAAGGGCGGCCGGGTGGTCAGCGACTTCATCCATGACACCGGCCTAGGCGAGAATGAACTCGTCACGATCTCCAGTGGAAAGGTCGTGGACGGCAACACTGACCTGGTCAAGCGGTTCCATGCAGCCATGAAGGAAGCACTGCCGTTCCTGACTGCGAACAATGACCTGATCCGCGCGGCAATGCCTGCTGCGCTCGGCACCGATCCGGCCGCCGCGGCGAAAGCACAGCTCTCCCTCTACAACCCGGACGTCTCGAAAGAGACCATCCAGTTGTTCGCGGATTTGCTCGTCAAGTACGGCATCGTGAGCACCAAGCCAGACGTTGACAAGGTGATCTGGAAGCCGTAACCCCGCTGTCGGGGCCGCTCGTCGGCCCCGACCGCCTATTGATCGCAACAACTGAGAGCAGAACAAAACCGTGGAAACGCAAACTCCAACCCTGAGCAGCGTGGCTGTGAGCACCCTGCCTACGCGGGAGCACAGAGTGCGTCGTGCTGCCCGGTGGACTGCTGTCGGGCCCTACGTCCTGGGTGTCACCGGCATCCTCGCCGCACTCATCGTCTGGGAACTCTACTCAGCCTTTGGCCCGGTCAGTCAGCACCACCTGCCACCGCCGTCGGTGGTGCTTCCAACATTCTTTACCAACCTGACCTTCACCCAATTCTGGCTGACCATGGGGCAGACGATGTGGGCGTGGTTCCTGGGGCTCGGCATCGCCACCCTCGGTGGTGTCGCAGTCGGCCTGCTCATCGGATCCAGCAACTTCCTGCGGTCTGCGACGCACACTACCATCGAGTTCCTCCGCCCCATCCCGGCCGTGGGACTGATCCCATTGGCTGCCCTGCTGTTCGGACCGAGAATCGGCGCCGAGCTCATGATCGTCGTTTACGGTTGCTTCTGGATCGTCATGATCCAGGTCCTGTACGGCATCACCGATATCGACAAGGTGGCAAATGACACGGTTCACACCATGCGGATGACATGGCTGCAACGGGTCCGCCACCTCGTACTACCCACGCTTTTGCCATACCTGATGACCGGCATTCGGATCGCGGCCACAGTCGCATTGATCCTCGCGATCAGTTCCGAGCTCATTGTCGGCACGCCGGGGATCGGCCGGGCAGTCGCGCAGGCCCAGCTCAACGACAACCCGCCAGCCATGATTGCCCTTATCCTCACAGCCGGCCTGCTGGGCATCCTGGTAAACCTGATATTCCGCTTCATTGAGCGCAAAGTGCTCTTCTGGCACAGCTCAGTCCGTTCGGAGGTGGCGGTATGATCGTCCTCAAACGCCTTGGTATGTGGTTCGGCCTGCCGGCCATCCTCATCGCCATCTGGTGGGCGGCCACAGCCCAGGGAGTGAACTTCTTCGTCCCCAAACCGGACAAGCTGGCCAGCACTTTTGCCAAAGTGTGGTTCAGCGACAAGTTCTTCACGGACGTTCTCCCCAGCATGGTGCGACTGTCCATCAGCCTCGTGATCTCCATCGTGCTCGGGGTGGTCCTCGGGGTTGCGATTGGGCTCTCACGGAACTTGCGCTGGCTTCTCGAGCCACTGCTCGAATTCATCAGGGCGGTGCCCTCAACGATCCTCATTCCGGTTCTGCTACTGCTGATCGGTATCAATGACACGATGAAGGTCACCGTGATCGTCCTCGGCTGCCTCTGGCCCATCCTGCTGAATACTGTGGAAGGCGTGCGGTCCCTTGATGAAGTCCTGACCAATACCGCCCGCGTCTACCGCCTGCGTGGATTCGACCGCATCCGCTACCTCGTGCTGCCGGGCGCCTCACCGCTCATCATGGCCGGCATCCGCCACAGCCTCGCGGTCGGCCTCATCCTCTTGGTCGTCTCGGAGATGTTCGCTTCGACCGACGGCATTGGCTATTCGATTATTAACTTCCAAAACCGCGTCGCGATCCCGGAAATGTGGAGCGGCATCGTTCTCCTGGGAATCATTGGAGTGCTGCTGTCGGTAGCTTTCCAAGCGATCCAAAAGCGCGTTTTGGGATGGTACTACGGTCTAAAGGAGGCCTCGAATGACGGCTAACAAGTCGGAAGTCCGACTCAGTGTCCAGCAGCTGCGCAAGGTCTATGGTGTAGGCAGCCGCAACGAAGTAGAGGCCGTACGGTCCCTCACCTTCGATCTGCATGCCGGCGAGTTCGCCTGCCTGGTGGGGCCGTCCGGTTCGGGGAAAACGACGCTGCTCAAATGCATCGCCGGCCTCCTGGACCCCACATCCGGCGACGTGGTGCTCGACGGCCGGCGCGTTGCCGGCCCTGCCGAGGGCATGGCAGTGGTCTTCCAGGAGTACAGCCGCAGCCTGTTCCCTTGGCTGAGCGTTGAAGCCAACGTCGAACTGCCGCTGAAGACCTCCGGCGTGCCCAAGGCTGAACGCAAGGCGCGTGTCAGTGAGGCGCTCGAGGCCGTCAGTCTCTCCCACGCGACCAAGAGCTACCCGTGGCAGCTCTCCGGTGGCATGCAGCAGCGCGTCGCAATTGCCCGTGCTGTCGCCTCCAACCCCAGCGTGCTTCTCATGGACGAGCCCTTCGCAGCAGTCGACGCGCAAACCCGCGGCGAGCTCGAAGACCTCGTCCGCGACGTCTGGAAGCGCCTCAATATGACAATTCTCTTTGTCACCCACGATATTGACGAGTCCGTCTACCTTGCGGAGCGGGTGCTGGTGCTCTCGAGTTCCCCGACCATCATCCAGGCCGACCTGCACATCGACCTTCCGGATGTGCGCAGCCAGGCTGACACCAGGTCGCTTCACCGCTTCGGCGAACTGCGCCATCAGGTCTACGAGGAAGTTCAGTTCGCCAAGATCAACCCGGGTGGCGAACGGGCGACAGCCGGCGGGGAGTTGCGTTCATGAACCCCCGGGCCGGCGCTGACGTCAGCACTAATGGAGCAGTCAAGCCGGAAACGGGCAAGCGTCGCCGGGTCCACCAGTCCACCCCGGAAAATGAACGTGCCATTCTTGAGGCAGTCCTGCAGCTTGCAGTAAAGGTGGGCTACGAGGGCACCACGATGGCTGAGGTGGCCCGAGTATCCGGTTTGCCGATCGGCTCGGTGTACTGGCACTTCGAAAACAAAGAAGGCTTGTTCGCCGCGCTGATCGACTACTGCTTCGAAAACTGGAAGACGCGGCACCGGGGACCGGAAAACAGGGTCATTCTCCGCACGGCCATCGCCGGATCCGCGGCTAATTCCGCCGACCCGGCGAACGCGCATGAAGCATTCTGGATCATTGGACTGCTCTTTGCGCTGGAGAAGCGGCTGGCGGGGAACGCTGCACGCCAGAAATACCTGGAAGTGCGCGAGGAGATGTACGAACTCATGGTCGAGGCTGTCACTCCGGGGATCCCCGCTGCAGCCTTGCGCGTGAAACCAGACCTCGCCCGCAAGATCGTCATGCTTGGCCGCGCACTGACGGACGGTTTTTACATCTCGGCATCCGCGGGGGACAAGATCGACTTTGCCGAGGCCGCGGAGCTCTCTGCCCTGGCCATGGATAAGCTCGTCCAGCACTACGCAGACCTCGGGGCTGCGGCGGACAAGCCATGAGCGGTACGGACCGGGTAGCACTGGTGATTGGCGGCGGCCGCGGCATCGCGGCCGCCGCGGTCCGCGCACTGGCCGGCGATGGGTACCGTATTGCCGCGCTTTCGCCTTCCGGCAGCGCGATGGAGCTGGCCCGCAGCCTGGGCGGGGTTGGAACCAAGGGTTCCAACCGGTCCGTGGCGGACCTGGAAGCAGTCACGGACTTGGCGCTGACCACCTACGGACGCATCGACGTCCTGGTTAACAGTTCCGGACACGCTGCCAGAAAGCCCGTGCTGGAGATCAGCGATGACGAGTGGGCAGAGGGCTACGAGATGTACCTTCTCAACGTCATCCGCATGAGCCGGATCGTTACCCCTCACATGGTTGCCGCGGGTGGTGGGGCGATCGTCAATGTCTCCACGAGTTCCCCCTTCGAGCCCAACCCGAACTACCCGGTCTCAGGAACGTTCCGTGCGGCGCTGGGTACTTTCACCAAGTTGTACTCCGACGAGTACGGACCTTCCGGAATCCGGATGAACAACGTTCTTCCGGGCTTCACCAAAGAGGATCCGAGCACTGTTCCGGCGGAATGGACCACCCGAATACCTTTGCGCAGGGCTGCCAGTACGAAAGAGGTGGCCCGCGTCATCCGGTTTCTCGCCAGCGAAGAAGCCAGCTACATCACAGGCCAGAACATCCGAGTGGATGGCGGCGCGTCCCGCTCCGTTTAGCGGCCGACTTTGAAAGAAAGGTTTTAGCTATGTCACTGGGTGTGATTACCGAAATGGGCTATCTCGCAATGCGGACCCGCGACTACGATGAGTCGCTCGAGTTGGCGACTGACGTCCTCGGTCTGCGCATGACACACAACGACGACGACAGGGCCTATTTGTCCGCGGCGGACCGTCACCACGAGCTCGTCTACGTGAAGAGCGAGGAGGACGGCATTGACCATATTGGCCTTGTCGCCGACAGCCCCGAGGGTTTGGAGATCATCCGCAAGCGCCTCGAGGCCGGAGGGTTTCCGATCCTCACGCGCAGTCCCCTGGAACGGGAGATCGGTGAGGGCTTCGCCGTCCTGGGCCCCGAGGGATACGTCTATCACGTCTATGTCGGCATGAAGACGTTCCGGCATGGTCCGTCATCCTTTGGCCCGGACCGCTACGGCCACATCAACATCCACCCCCAGAATCCCACAGCAATGAGGGACTTTCTGGTGCAGTTCTTCGGCTTCAAGGTCTCCGACGTCATCGGCAAGGACTTCGCCTACTTCCTGCGCTGCAACCCCGACCACCACGGTATCGCCCTCATCAAGGGGCGCGGTTCCTTGCACCACCACGCCTGGCAGACCCAGTCCATAGCGGACCTTGGGCGCCTCGGTGACCGGCTGTTCGCCCGGGGCCGGCGACTGATCTGGGGCCCGGTCCGTCACGGCGCGGGACACAACATCGCCGCCTACTACGTCGAGCCCAACGGCACGGTCGTGGAGTTGTACACCGACCTCGAGCAGATCCATGAGATCGACCGTCCCCCCATCGAATGGGACCAGGACGACCGGACGTGGTTCAACCGGTGGGGCACCTATAACGGCGAGGATTTCCGCCTGCACGGGGCCTTCCCAGTCGCGCGGGGCTAGAGAGCTCCCGTGCAGTGTTCACTCCGGCGCCGGCCCGGCCTTTGCGGCGGCACGAAATTCGGCGGCTTCGATTATGTCAATCGTGCGCATGTAGTGCTCACGCAGCAGGCGAGTGGCCAACGGTGCGTCGCGTGCGATGGTCGCATCGAGGATCGCACGATGCTCAGCCTCGATGTCCCGCGATTGGGCACGCTGATCCGGAGCCGTCCACAGCCGGTAAAGCGCTGTCGCTTCGCCCAAGGTGGCGGCGAAGTCCTGCAGCAGTGGGACTCCGCACGCTTCCAGCAGCTTTGCGTGGAACCCCTGGTGGGCAATGAACCATTCGGTTGAGATGTGGTGAGGATCTTCGCTGTCGCGGCGAGGCGTCCGTTCCAGCCGATGGTGTATGGCAACGAGGTCGGACTCCCAATCGACGTCCCCTCGTTCAATGGCCAGGGTCAAGCCGTATTCCTCCACTCGACAGCGGAGCTCACCCAGGCCACGCAATTCCTCGAGGCTGTATTCCGAGATGAAGAACCCGCGGTTAGGGCGGAACTGCAGCAACTTTTCACCTGCCAACCGGACCATGGCCTCCCGGACCACGGTCGAGCTGGCGGCGTAACGCTTGGTCAGCTCGCCGATCGGCAGGTTTGTGCCAGGGGCCCACTGTGCCGCGAAGATATCGGCCCGCAACATGTCGCGGACCCCCACGCTAATCGTCTCTGCATTCGCTTGTCGTGCCATGAATTCAGACTACACATACGCACTGACCATTCGAAAGTGCGTTATTGACTGAGGAATGCATTCTGCGTACAGTTCAAGCAACACAAAGATTTCCCCGACGGCGAATGCCGTCGGCACCAGAAAGGACTTACATGCGCTACGCGAGTTACCTCACCCCGGCAGGACAGCCCACCTGGGGTCTGGAGATCGACGGCCAGCTGTTCGACCTGGGTCCCAGCGGCGTCAATCTTTCTCCTTCGCTTCAGTCAGCGATTGTGGACGGACTGCTTGCCACGACGCCGGAATCCGACGGTGCGCCGGTTCAGCCGGTGGAAGGAACCCAGTTCCTCCCACTCCTGGCTGCGCCGGGCAAGGTGATCTGCATCGGTGTCAACTACCGCAGCCACCGCGAAGAGACGGGGAGGGCAGACGTCGGAAAGCCGACGGTGTTCGCACGTTTCTCCGACACGCTTGCCGCTCATGGAGCCGACTTGCCGATTCCCAGCGAGAGCGACATGTATGACTATGAGGGCGAGGTCGCATTGGTCGTGGGAGCTCCCGCGGACCACGTCAGCCCGGAGGATGCGTTTAAGGTCGTCGCCGGCTACGCCGCGTTTAATGATTTCAGTGCACGTGACTGGCAGCGCCACACCGGACAGTGGACTCCCGGGAAGAACTTTCCGCTCAGCGGCGCATTTGGTCCTTACTTCATGACTGCTTCCGAGGTCGGAGACGTCACGGAACTCGTCGTTGAGACGAGGGTCAATGGAGAAGTCCGGCAGCGCGCCGCCGTCGCTGACCTCATCTTCGACATCCCCGCGATCCTCGAGTACGTGACGGCATTCACCCCGCTGTCCCCGGGCGACGTCATTGTGACCGGCACACCCGGAGGCGTGGGACTGTTCATGGAGCCGCCCACGTTCCTCGCCCCCGGCGACGTCGTCGAGGTTGAGGTCGGCAAACTCGGTACCCTGCGCAACGTCCTCGTCGCCTAAAGATGCGCAAAGGTAACTCCATGGACGACTTCGACGTCGCGGTTGTCGGTGCCGGTCCGGTGGGACTGACCGCGGCGCTGCTGCTCGCCGACGGCGGCGCGCGTGTCGCGCTGCTCGACGCCGCCAACGCGCCGATGGACCTGCCAAGGGCCATCAGCATCGCCGACGAAACCTTTCGGACCATGGACCGATTGGGCCTTGCCGATGCGCTGAAGGAGGAGTCACTGCTCGGCACCGGGAGCCGTTACTTCGGACTGAACGACAGGCCCCTTGCCTCGTCGAAACCGGCTCCTTCCCGCATCGGACACCCGGCCAAGTCACAGTTCGACCAGCCCGTGCTGGAAGACCTCCTCTGGACAAAAGCAAGCAATGACGATCGCATCTCATTTCTCACAGGTGCTCAAGTCAACGCGATCGCCCAGGACAAAGACGGGGTCACCGTCGGTTTTCAATCCGACGCCGGAGATGGCGCTGTGGCTGCCTCATGGCTCATCGGCGCAGACGGCGGCCGCAGTTTCGTCCGTGAAGCTCTAGGCATTGACCTGGTCGGGTCGACCCAGGAGGAACGCTGGGTTGTCATCGACCTGCTCAACGTGCCCGAGGACCGTGAGCCCTACGCGGAGTTCCACGGCAACGGGACGCGTCCCTACGTTCTGGTCCCCGGGATCAAGGGGCGGCTGCGCCTGGAGTTCATGCTTTTCGACCACGAAAACGCGGACGAGATGGCGTCACCGGCACAAATTCTTGAGCTGTCCCGGCCCTTCCATCCGCAGGTCGGGCCGGAGGATGTCAGGCGCGCCGTCGTCTATGTCGCCCACCAGCGCATCGCGCGTACCTACCGCTCCGGCCGCTCCTTCCTGATCGGTGACGCCGCGCACCTCATGCCGCCCTTCTCAGGGCAGGGGCTAAACGCCGGGTTGCGCGACGCACTCAATCTCAGCTGGAAGCTGTTAGAAGTGCTCCGCGGCGGAGGCACGGACCGCCTCCTGTCCACCTACGAATCCGAACGCCGCACCCATGCAGCGAAAATGGTGAAGGTGTCGCGCCGGACCGGGGGCCGTCGTCATGGCTGTGGGCGCAGTGAAGACCAACGTCCGGGACATCGCCTTCCGCACGGTCAGCCTCATTCCCGCCATTCACCGGTATCTGGGCTCAATGCGTTTCATCTCACCGCCCGATTACCGCAACGGCGTCGCCATCAAGGCGGGACGGGACGTCGATCGCCGGTTGGCGGCATCGGTCGGTTTCGCACTGAGCCAGCCGTCGGTGACCGACCCGGACGGCGGGACGACGCCGCTTGACGCTCACCTCGGCGACGGCTGGTCCCTGTTGACCCTGGAAGCCGAAAGCCCGTCAACGCATAGGCCGGATGCATTCTGGGCCTTGCTTGGCGCCCGCCGGCTTCGATTGGCTGGCACGCCCGTTTCGCCGACTGAGGAAGACAACACTCCGCTGCTGCTCGACGCCGGGCGGGTGCTCGCAGTCCCACACCTGGGGAAACCTCACACTCTGGTGGTTCGTCCAGACCGCTACGTTGCAGCGGTATTCACGGACGAAAGCGAACAGTCCGTCATCCACAATCTGCGTTCGTACGTCAATCCACACTCACGGCGATAACAATTACAAGGAGGAACGGAATGCCCAACATGCAGGAATCGCGGTCCGAAACCGCCCGGTTCGATGATCTCTATTGGGAACCTTGCGCAGAGCCCATCGTCGAGGACGATGCCTTTCTGGCGGAGATCATCGCACAAGCGGAACTTCCCGTGCTGCTCGTTGCCATCGCTGCGGCGCTCGGCGATACGTCTGCACTGAGCAGCGACCTGCAACCTCCGCTGAGCCCGGTGGACACCCAACCCCATCCGCACGGTGGCATGTCGCCCGATCAGCAGGAACGCGCCAAGGCAGCGGCGTTGGCCGGATTGCGCGAGCTCCGGGACATCGGGATCACAGCAGTCGATCTGCTCCCGGATGAGATCGTCACTGATCTCCTGGGTTTCCTCACCGCGGGGCGTGAGCATTGGTACGGTTCGCTGAAGCATGAGCTTGACCTCGCCACAGACAAAGGTGGAGCGCCGCAATGGCATTTCGAGGACATCGCTGATGGTCGCGAGTTCCCCGTGCTCATCGTCGGGGCAGGGATCGCCGGGATCGCTGCGGCACACAGGTATAAGCAAGCCGGGGTGCCCTATATCGTCGTCGAGGACGCTCCAATGCTGGGTGGGACGTGGGCCAAGAACTCCTACCCGGGTGTCCGGCTCGACACTCCGACGTTCGGGTATTCGTACTCGTTCGCGCAGCGGGGCGACTGGCCCCACCAGTTCGCGAAGGGAGGGGACGTTCTCGACTACGTCCGCGACGTCGCCGAGCGCGCGGGAATCGTAGAGGATATCGAGTTCTCCACCCGGCTGAACCGGCTCCGCTGGGACGAGCGGGCCCGCAGGTGGGAGGCCACCACCCGCGATGCCGCCGGGAAAGAGCAGACCAGGAGTTTCGCGGCCGTCGTGAGCGCTCTCGGTCAGTTGGACCGCCCCCACATCCCTCACTTCGAGGGCATCGACCAGTACCGCGGGGTGACCATGCACTCACAGGAGTGGCCACACGAGGCGGACTACGCGGGAAAGCGCGTTGCCGTCATTGGCACAGGCGCCAGCGCCTACCAGATTGTGCCGGCGCTGGCGGGCGACGTGGAGAAACTGGTGCTCTTCCAGCGCACCGCACCCTGGATGCTGCCGGCGCCGAACTATCACGACCGCGTCACCGACGCCTTCACCTGGCTGCGACGCAAGGTGCCGCACTACGCGCAGTGGAACCGCCTATGGGTGACGATCCAGGGTATCCCCGGCCGCTTGCACACCGTGACGGCAGAGGAAGACTGGGCGGGCGCACCATTGAGCGTCTCCCGCAAGAACCAGGAGGTCCGGGAGGTGCTGACCGGGCTGCTCGAAGCGCAATTCGCGGAACGCCCGGACCTGCTCGCTCATGCTGTTCCCAACTACCCGCCGGGCGCAAAGCGGATGCTCCGTGACAACGGGGTGTGGGCCGACGCCCTCAAATCCCCGCACACGACGGTTGTGACCGCGGGTATCGATCGGTTCTCCGAGCACGGGATAGTCGACAGCAATGGTGCTGAGCATGAAGTCGACATCGTTGTCTTCGCGACCGGATTCAAGCCGTCGGATTATCTCGATGAGGTGGAGGTCATCGGTCGCGACGGCGTGGAGATCCACGACTTCTGGAAGGGCGATGCGCGCGCCTACAACGGCATCACGGTGCCCGGCTTCCCCAACTTCTTCCTCATCTATGGCCCTAACGTCGGAGGTGTCGTCGCCGGGAGCCTGCACTTCATGATTGAACGTGCCGTCGAGTTTTCCCTCAAGTCTGTTTACGAAATCCTGCAAAGGGGTGTGGCCGCCATCGACGTAAGGCCCGCGGCCCTGGACCGCTTCGTCGACTGGATCGACGCCGGCAACCGCCGGATGGCATGGGGGCAGCCCTATGTGCACACGTGGTATCAGAACGCGCACGGCCGTGTTTCGCAAGTCTGGCCCTATACGAACGTGGAGTATTGGCAGATTACCGAGGCGATCAGCGAGGGCGATCACGAGTTTATTGCGTGAACACCATGCTCGTGATTTCCACCCCGCGGGGTGACGTGCGCGCTCATCTTCACGCAGGAGTGATCGACGCGCGGGGAGTGCGCTACGGGACTCCGAGGACTGATCCCCGGTTCGGTGAGATCGACGCGATTTCGTCAGGCGAAGTACAGGTTCCGCCGATAGCCTTCCCGCAGACGCCGGGTGTGCTCGACAACCTGCTGGGGCCCGCCCTCAGTGAGTTGGAGCAGCAGGAAGATGCGTTCACGCTTCGGGTCCAGGCGCCGGCGGGTGCCGACGGACTTCCCGTCGTGTTCTTCATTCCCGGCGGCGGCTTCACGACCGGCTCGGGCGAAAGCCGATGGTACGAGTCGCCAGCCTTTGTGCGTGACGCGCGCATCGTCCTCGTCACGGTGAACCTCCGGCTCGGTGTGTCGGGGCACTTCGGTCCGCTCGGGGACCCGGCAGAGTCGACCAAGCCGGTACGTGATCTCCAGGCCGCATTGGAGTGGGTGCGAGAGAACATCAGCGCCTTTGGCGGGGATCCCGGGAGCATAACGATCGCGGGAGATTCTGCGGGGGCGTGGTACGCCTACGCGCTCAGTACCGACCCCCGCATGCGCGGGTTGGCCGCTCGGACCCTGCTGATCAGTATGCCTCGGTTGGCACCGTTGCCCGTGGACATCTGGCTTCGGCATCGGGCGGCCGTCATCGACGCCGTGGGCTCAGAGACGTCTCTGCTGACCGCGCCGGTCGGAGCGCTACTTGCCGCGCAGGGACGCGCCCGGGCCGACCTCCAGGCTTTTCCCTACATGCCCGCCGAATCGCAGGAGACGCCAAGCGATCTGGCGCGTTACGCCTCCTCCGCCCAGCGAATCCATACCGACGCTGTCCTTCTCATCACGACAGCCGAGGAGTCTGCCGGCTTCCTTCGCAACCGGCCGCGCGCGGATTATGCGAAGGCAGACGTGGACCGGTTTATCGATCGGACTTTCACCGATCCCGCAACAGCGGCGGCCCATCTCGCAAGCCGTGGCGATGATCCCGACGCGTATTTACGTATGGTGCGCGCGGCCACGCTGGCGCTTTTTCGCACGCCCGCACTCGAGATCGCAACCCATGCACGCGTCCCCGCCCGTGTCGTCCGGCTGGATCATCGCAGCAAGCTCGAGGCAGCCTACGCGCCACACTGCTTCGTTCTGCCGTTCATCTTCGGCGACACCGCCCAATGGCGAGATGCCCCAATGCTCGACGGCGCATCGATGTCAGAATCGGCGCGGGTAACCGTCGCCATGCGAAAGCTGGTCACTGACTTCGTGCACAGGGGAGTGGCTACGTCGGATCGATTCGACCCGCTTACTCCACAGACGCTCAGCCTCGATGCTGACGGTATCCGCCTGGAGCCGGCGCTCGAAGCCGGGCTGGGAGTGCGCGAGGCCGACAGTGAATAGGCTCATCGGTTGGAGTGCGGTCCTGAAATCAGTCGACACGGCAAGGCTGGAAAGCCGCACGAGATACAAGGAATCGTAACTATGCGTGGAGAGACAGATCGTTTCGTCGTTACCATTCACGCTCGAAGGGAACTAGATAAAAATGGCACGTATTGGCATTGTGGCCGAGTTGGGCCGCGAGACGAGGGTGGCGGCGACGCCCACAACTGTGAAGCAGTTGTTGGGGTTGGGCTACGAGGTTGTGGTTGAGAAGGGTGCAGGGGAGTCCGCGTCATTTCGTGATGAGGCCTATGCCGAAGCGGGCGCCGTTATTGTGGGGGCGGATGAGGCGTGGGGCAGTGAGGTGGTGCTGCGGGTTAATCCGCCCACCTCGGAGGAGATCGGCCGTCTGGCGGCGGGCGCGACGCTGATCGGGTCGCTGAGCCCGGGTCTGCGGCCGGATCTGGTGGAGGCGTTGGCGGCGCGTCCGATCACGGCGCTGGCGTTGGATGCGGTGCCGCGGATTTCGCGGGCGCAGTCGATGGACGTGCTCAGTTCGATGGCGAACATCGCCGGCTACCGGGCGGTCATTGAGGCGGCGCATGAGTTCGGCCGGTTTTTCACGGGTCAGGTGACGGCGGCGGGCAAGGTCCCGCCGGCGAAGGTCCTGGTCGCCGGGGCGGGTGTGGCGGGTCTGGCGGCGATCGGGGTGGCGAGCAGCCTGGGCGCGATTGTGCGTGCGACGGATCCGCGGCCGGAGGTCGCCGAACAGGTGAAGTCCATCGGCGGGACCTACCTCAAGGTGGAGGTCGAGGAGGAGATGAAGTCCTCCGACGGGTACGCCAAGGCCACCAGTGAGGCGTATAACGCCCGGGCGGCGGAGGTCTACTCCGAGCAGGCACGGGATGTGGACATCATCATTACCACGGCCCTGATTCCTGGGCGTCCGGCGCCGAAGCTGCTCACGGCCGAGGATGTGGCCGGGATGAAGTCCGGCAGCGTGATCGTTGACATGGCCGCGGGGCAGGGAGGGAACGTGGAAGGCTCGGTCGCCGGGGAACGGATCGTGACGGAGAACGGTGTGGTGATCCTGGGTTACACGGATCTCCCTGCGCGGTTGCCTGCCCAGGCCTCCCAGCTTTACGGGACGAATATGCTGAATCTGCTCAAGCTCCTGACCAAGGACAAGGACGGGGTCCTGCGGCTCGATTTTGATGATGTGGTGCAGCGCTCGGTGACGGTGGTGCGCGAGGGTGAGAAGACCTGGCCGCCGCCACAGGTCCAGGTCTCCGCCGCACCCACGGCCAAGACCCAGACCACGGCGGCCGAAAGCACCGCGCCGAAGAAGAAGCCGGGCCTCAGCGCTGCCGGCAAGGCTGGTCTCTTCGCCGCAGGGATCGCGGTTTTGTTCGTGATCAACGCGGTTGCCCCGGCGCCGCTGCCGCAGCACTTTACGGTGCTGATGCTCTCGATCGTGGTCGGTTTCTACGTCATCGGGAAAGTCCACCATGCCCTGCATACCCCTCTGATGTCTGTCACGAACGCCATTTCCGGGATTATTGTGGTCGGTGCGCTGCTGCAGGTCACGTCCGAGAACCCGGTGATGCAGGTGCTCGCCGCCTTCGCGGTCCTGCTGGCCAGCATTAACATTTTCGGCGGTTTCGCTGTGACCCGGCGGATGCTCGCGATGTTCTCCCGCGGTGAGAAGGCACGTTCATGAGCGCCGCCACCGAAGCAGCAACAACACTTACGAGGAGCCTTACCGTGTCTGACACCGTCTCCGGTCCGTTGACCGCCGACTCCATCGCGGGGGCGGCCTACATCGTCGCGGCCCTGCTGTTCATCCTTAGCCTTGCCGGTTTGAGCAAGCACGAGAAGGCCCGGGCAGGGGTCATCTACGGCATCGCCGGGATGGTCATCGCCCTCGCCGCGACCATCTGGCTGAGCCTCCAGGGCGTCTGGGGGTCAGGTCACAGGCTGACCGGGCTGGTGCTGCTGGTGGCCGCGGTGCTGGTCGGCGGCGCCATAGGTCTCTGGCGTGCCCGCGTCGTGGAAATGACCGGCATGCCGGAGCTGATCGCGCTGCTGCACAGCTTCGTTGGCCTCGCCGCGGTGCTGGTGGGCTGGAACGGGCACCTTGAAGCCCCGGCCCTGTCCGCGGACCTGATGGCCGTCCACCACGCCGAGGTGTTCATCGGCGTCTTCATCGGCGCGGTGACCTTCACCGGCTCGATCGTGGCGTTCCTGAAACTCTCGGCCCGGATGAAATCCTCACCCCTGATGCTGCCGGGCAAGAACGCCATCAACCTCGGCGCCCTGGCCGCGTTCATCGCCCTGACCGTCTGGTACGTCAATGACTCCCAGCTGTGGCTGCTGATCGTGGTCACCGTCCTGGCCCTCGGGCTGGGCTGGCACCTGGTAGCCTCCATCGGGGGCGGTGACATGCCCGTGGTTGTGTCCATGCTCAACAGCTACTCGGGCTGGGCCGCAGCCGCGGCGGGTTTCCTGCTGAACAACGATCTGCTCATCATCACCGGCGCACTGGTCGGCTCCTCGGGTGCCTACCTGTCCTACATCATGTGCAAGGCCATGAACCGGTCCTTCATCTCCGTGATCGCCGGCGGGTTCGGCATCGCCGCCCCCACCGCAGGGGATGTTGACCACGGCCAGCACCGCGAGATCACCGCCCAGGCCACCGCGGAAATGCTGTCCAACGCCTCCAGCGTCGTCATCACACCCGGCTACGGCATGGCCGTCGCCCAGGCCCAGTACCCCGTCGCCGAACTCGCCCACCAGCTCCGCGAACGCGGCGTGAACGTCCGGTTCGGCATCCACCCCGTCGCCGGACGCCTGCCCGGACACATGAACGTCCTTCTCGCCGAAGCCAAAGTCCCGTACGACATCGTCCTGGAAATGGACGAAATCAACGAGGACCTCGGCGACACCTCCGTCGTCCTCGTCATCGGCGCCAACGACACCGTCAACCCCTCCGCAGCAGAAGACCCCAGCAGTCCCATCGCCGGCATGCCTGTCCTCCGGGTCTGGGAAGCCGACAACGTCGTCGTGTTCAAACGCTCCATGGCCGCCGGCTACGCCGGCGTCCAAAACCCCCTCTTCTTCCGCGAGAACTCCCAAATGCTCTTCGGCGACGCCAAACAACGCGTCGAAGACATCCTCCGCGCCTTCTGATGGTGACCACTCTGATACCCCATCGCCAGTCCACAACTTAGCCGGCCAGCAGTGACCGGCGCTTGTGTAGCCCGGACCTGAACCCAAAGGATGAGAGCAAACCATGTCTGGACGTCAAGTTCCGCCTATAAAGATTCCGCAGAAGGCGGTCAGGTCACCTTTGCCGGGACCGGCATGGAGAAGAGAGGACCCAGCGCGGGCGCAAGGTCTTGATATTGACGCGTTCGCTTCATCACCCTGGATCGGTCTTCACCATAGGCACGAGCTGCTGGAGCACCACGGAGAGGAGCACCCGGATACAGCCAGGGGTACTTGAGATGGTGACGCCGCATGAGTCCCTCCTCGAGCCGTCAGCAATGCACCTTGTTGTCGGCCCTTCGTCTTGCCACACGTCTAGATGGGATTGCTGCAGCTCGGGCAGTTTGACGGCATGTCCGGTGAGTCAGTTGAGGAGGGCGTGGCGACTGAGAATTCCTGTTTGGCGCGGAGGAAGGTGCCACGGTGACCTCGTCCATGAGGTTCATCCGTCTTTGGTGGTGCCAGCAGACCTTGAACGCCACCGAATCACGGAACAGGTACAGCCACTGCTTGTTGCCGACCGCGTACTCACGATCGATTAGATCGTCGATGTGATCGAAACGCCTTTGCAGTTCCGCCTCGATGAACGCCCTCCGCCGTGCCGGCACGGCGTCATCGGTCGTGTACCTGGGCGTGTTCTATCAAAAGCAGATCTGGCTTGGAGCATCGCCGAAAGCTATCCGAGCGCAACGTCATCAGGCTGATCGGCTTCTCACGGGAACGCAGTCCGGCCAGGAAATCCTCAATGTCCACCGGACGCCATTGCCACGGAAAATCGCCCGTGAACTCCTGAATCCGTTCCAGCAGCTGGCATTGCTGCTTGATGGTCTGCGTCGTGTACCGACGCCAGAATCTGACCTCGCCACCCATTCAGCCTTGCCTGAAACCCGCTGGTTCCTGTGCCAAGAACGCATAAGAATAATAGAAATGCATAATCAGGTGACAAATACGTTAGTGGATAATACTGTTGCAGCAAGTCGCCCGTACGGCGGTGAGCACAATGCCGCGCAGCATTCACTCAAAGGAGAGCGAAATATATATGAACATCACAAAAAAGCGTGCAGTGACGATCGGCACCCTAGGGCTGGCGCTGGTACTTAGCGGCTGCGCAACCGGAAGCGGTGACGGCAGCGGTTCGACCCAGGCCGGGAATGGTTCCACCGGGCTCACGCGCGTGAAGTACGGGGTGTTCCCCACAAGCACAGTCGCGGCGCTCCAGGTGGCCGTCGACAAGGGCTACTTTGAGAAGCACGGCATCGACCTTGAACTGGTCATGGGTGCGGGCAGCAGTGCTGCGCAACTGCCCGCGCTGGCAACGGGAGAGCTGGACTTCATGCTCGCTAGCCCGGTCACGGCTCTGACCGCTGCCACGCAAGGTCTCGATGTGCGCATCGTAGATGGTGTTATTCAGAACGACCCCAAGGTCGTGGAAGACGCAACCGCGGTAGTTGTCGGTGCCTCCTCGGGCATCAAGAGCGCCCGTGATCTCGAAGGCAAGAGGGTCTCGGTCAACGCACTGGGCAGCATCGGAGAGATCGGCATCCGGGAAGCTGTAGCCCTTGATGGCGGGGATCCGAGCAAGGTCACTTTCGTCCAATTGTCGTTCCCGGAGGTTGCTGCCCAGATTGATGCCGCCCAGATTGATGCAGGAATGACAGTCTCGCCTTTCATGCAGCAGGTGACGGGCAAGGGCGGGAGGGTCGTCAGCGATTTCATCCATGACACCGGACTAGGCGAGAACGAACTTGTCACGATCGCGGGCGGCAACCTCGTAGACAAGGACGCCGACCTGGTAAAACGGTTCGGTGCTGCCATGGACGAGGCGCTATCTTTCCTCGCCAACAACAACGATCTGGTCCGCGCGGCAATGCCCGCTGCGCTCGGCACCGATCCGGCGGTCGCGGCGCAAACGAAGCTCTCGATCTACAGCCCGGCCGTTTCAAGGGAGGCAATCCAGCTGTTCGCGGATTTGCTCGTCAAATACGGCATCGTGAGCACGAAGCCAGACGTTGACAAGGTGATCTGGAAGCCGTAGACCGCGGCCATGGCCGCTCGTCGGACCGGGCAGCATGCCGACTCGATCGCGGCGGCCGCCCTACATCGTCGCGGCCCTGCTGTTCATCCTTAGCCTTGCCGGTTTGGTACGAAGGGCCGGTCGCGATCCTCGATGAGCTCTACGTCCGTCCAGGGCTGCGCGGTCACCGCCTCGGCAGCGCGCTCCTGGACGCGGCACTCGATTTGGTACGCGACCGGGGCGGTTCGCTCCTCGAGATCAACGTCGATGGCGTGGACACCGATGCGCGCCGTTTCTACGAAGCACACGGGTTCACCAACACCGAACCCGGCCAGACCGACCCAATGCTGTACTACTACCGAGAGCTCTGAACCGGGCAGTTGTGCACGGCACCGGCTGATATGAGTTGAGTTAGTCCTTCCCAAACACCTCCGGAGATGTCAGGACGGGATGTATCAGATTCCCTTGGGGCCCCGGGCGGGTTGATCCGCGGGGTCCTCCCGATACCTTCGGAGGTGTTTGTTATGTCTGTTCAGGCCGCGGTGGCCGTTGATTTGCCCGTGGTTGTGGCTGATGATGTCGGCAAGACGGTAGTTGCGTTGTCGGTCACCGACGCGGGTCGGCACCGCTTGTTGGGTCCGGTGGACTTTGAGATGACGGGGCCGGGCCTGGAGGGGCCCCTCGCCCCGGCCGCAGCCCGAACGACGCCAGATGACCCGGAGAATTGCCCCAAGGTCGGATAAGTCAGCGTGGGCGCAGCCCGGAACCACATCGGACCAGCCAATCAACCGTCAGCCGCCACACAACCTACGCACGGCCCCGGACCCACCCGAGGCGTGCACCATCGCGCCCGGACGCGGACTTGACATGACCTATAGCCAGCTAGGTACCTTCGGGGGCGAGGACAATGTCGAAGCGGGTGCGTGTCCAGGACTTGCCGCCGAGGTCGCGGCCGTCAGGTGTCGGGGTGCGTGGGGACTGTTCCTCAAAGCGCTTGATGAGAGAAGCCTTGACACCGAACACAGAGTCGCCGGTCTCAATCTGGGGGTCTCCTTCAACGAAGATGTGAGTGACGAGCGTGCGCAGATTCTCGGCGGTGACCATGAAATGCAGGTGCGAGGCGCGCACGGGGGACCGGTGGACAGCTTCGAGCATCTTCCCGACCGGTCCGTCGTGCGGGATCGGGTAGGGCGTAGGGGTGAGCCCCCAGAATCGGTAGCTTCCTTTCTCATCGGCGAAGATGTGGGCGCGTCCGGCGGTGCGGCCGTCGGTGTACTGGACGTCGTAGAACCCGTCCTCGTCGGCTTCCCAGACCTCAATCCGGGCGCCCGGGACGGGGTTGCCGTTAATGTCGGTGACAGTGCCTTCGACCCAGCAGGGCTGGCCGGGTGCGCCGCCGGCGATGTCCCCGCCGTTGGGGATCTCCGGGGCATCCTCGATGAAGAATGGTCCAAAGACGGTGGCCTCGGTCGCGTTGCCGACGGCGTGGTTGTTCACCGCGATGGTCTGCATGGACGCGCCGAGGACGTCGGAGAGCAGGATGAATTCCTGGCGTTTGTCATCGGTGATGTGTCCGGCGGCGGTGAGGAACTCGATGCCGGTGTTCCACTCCTCCTCGGTGAGGCGGACCTCGCGGATGAAGTTATGCAGGTGCCGTGTGAGGGACTGCATCAGCTGCCTCAGCCGGGCGTCGGGCGCGGCGGCGAAGGAGGCAATGACGGTCTCGGTGAGCTGTTCCTCGACGGCGGCCTGCTCGGGAGTGATGCCGCTGGTGGTGGTGTCGATCATTTCTGGTTGTCCTTTCAGAGGCCGGGGGTGGTGCCGGCGTAGGCGGCCTGGAGGAGTCCGGTGAGGTTCTCCGTGGTGGCGGTGCGGGGGTTGGAGGCTGGGATGACGGGCAGGATGAGGTCCACAGCCTCGGGGATGTCCTCAGCGGCGAAGCCGTAGTCCTTCAGCGCCCTCGGGGCGTCCAGGGTGTCCCTCAGCCGGTTGAGGCCTGTGACGGCGCTCTCGGTGCCGAATGCGGCGGCGATGCGCTGCTCCGCCTCTGGGGCGGCCGGGGCGTTGAACGCGAGCACGTACGGCAATACGGCGGCATGGGTTTGGGCGTGCGGCATGTTCCAGGTTCCGCCGAGGACGTGGCAGATCTTGTGGTGCATCCCGGAGCCGGCGGAGGCGAAAGCGACCGCGGCCAGGTAGGCGCCGTAGAGGGCCTGTTCGCGGCCAGCCAGATCCTGCGGATCGGCCTTGACCAGGGGCAAGCCCCGGCCCAGGGCACGAATGCCCTCGGCGGCCAGCGCGGCGTTGATCGGATCCACACGCGGGGCCCACATGGAGTCCACGCAGTGAGCCAGGGCGTTCAGCCCGGAGGCCACGGACAGTTCCATCGGCAGGGACAGGGTCAGTTCTGCGTCGTAAACCACCGTCACGGGCAGGACCCTGTCGTCCACGCCGGTGGCCTTGCGCGCCGCCTCGGTCAGGCCCCAGACGTTGGTGGCCTCGGACCCGGCATACGTGGTGGGAATCGCGACGATCGGGATCCCGGTCGTCAGCGCGATGGCCTTGGCCAGCCCGGTAGTGGACCCTCCGCCGACGCATACCAGCAGGTCGATCCCGTGCTCCGCGGCTGCGGCCCGGGCCTTCTCTGCTTTGTCGATCGGCACATGCGGGGCGACGTCATCGTAAGCCAGGGCCACGTCGATGTTTCGGGTGACCTGCCCGGCAATCTGCGCCTCGAACTCGGAGGCGATCACCATTACGCGCTTCGCTCCCAGCCGGGCGATCTCCGCGGCGAGATTTTCCGCGGCTTTTCCAGTGCCGAACAGCACCCGCTGGCCTAGGGAAATGTGGTCAAAGACAAGACTCATGAGGGCGATCTTTCCTGAAAGGTTAGGCGGGTTGTGCCGGTGGGGTGGCGGCGCCTTCCTGGGCGAAAGGCGCCGCCGTAGTCGGATTGGCGCGGAGGATTACCGGGCGGACAGCGACGGTACGCCGGCGGATTCCGGCACGTTGAGGCGCAGCAGCCGTTCGGCATTGCGGAAGCCGATCTTTTCCCGGTCGGCCTCGCTGATGGGAGCGTTGTCGAGGAATTCGGAGGCTTCCTTGATGGTCTCAAACGGGTAGTCGGTGCCGAAGAGGATGTGGTCCGAGCCGATGGCCAGGAGGGCACACAGCAGCGGGGCGGGGGAGCAGACGCCGCTGGTGGTGATGTAGAGGTTGTCGCGAATGTACTGGGATGGGTTGCCCTTGGCCAGTTCGATGCCGTGGTGGTTGTGGAAGTTCCAGCGGGAATCCAGCCGCCAGAGGACATAGGGCAGTCCCTCTCCCATGTGCCCGAGCATGAGCTTGGCTTGCGGGAAATCATCGAAAACCCCGCCGAAGATCAGCCGGAGTGCGTGGGTCGAGGTGTCGATGCCCCAGCTCCACATCGGGCCGACAAGCTCGGGGTGTCCGCTCAGGACATCGGCGGTGTCCACGCCGTTGGCCGGGTGCAGGTATAGAGGGATATCCAGGCCTTCTGCCATCTCCCAGACGACCCGGAGCTTGGGGTCATCCAGGTACATGCCGTTGGTGTGCGCGTTCACCAGCGCTCCCTTCATGCCCAACTGTGTGACCGCACGCTCCAGTTCCTTCGCCGCGGCCTGCGGATCCTGCAGCGGCAGGGCGGCGAAGCCGGAGAACCGGGTGGGGTTCTCGGCCATGACACCGGCCAGGAAGTCATTGACCGTGGTGGTCTTCGCGATCGCGGTGCCCGGATCCGTTTCGGCCTGAATGCCGGGGGAGTTCAGCGAGAGCACTTCCATGTCGATGCCATACAGGTCCATCTCCGGGAGGCGCTCGGACTGGAAGTCCAGCAGCCGACGGGAGGCATCGGCCCACGCCTGGGGCTGGGCGATGGCACTGGTGCTGCTTCCGTACCCGACAAGGTCCGGGGTGACGAAGTGTTCTTCGAGGGCAATCTTTTTCACGGGATCTCCTGGCATCTTGATTCGAAGTCATTCACTAATATGCATTGACTTCACTAATAATGAATCCTACTGTGGCTAAGTGTCAAGGATCACAACTGTGGTCCCGATCCGGAGGACTAGAGGATGATGATGGAAAAATTCGATGTTGCGGTGGTCGGCTACGGCCCCGTAGGCATGGCCATGGCGGCGCTGCTCGGCCAGGCCGGGCATCAGGTCGTGGTGCTGGAACGCTATGCCGGGCTGTACAACCTGCCGCGTGCCGCGATCTTTGACGATGAAACGATGCGGACCTTCGCCCGGCTGGGCATCGCAGAGAAGATGCTGCCCAAAATAAACGCCCAGCGGAACTACGAATGGCGCAACGCCGCCGGAGACCTGCTCATCGAGCACGAGTTCGCACTCAAGGGCGCCTCCGGCTGGTCCGAGTGGTACATGATGTACCAGCCGGAGCTCGAAGAGGAGCTGGACAGTCTCTGCCGCTCGATGCCCAACGTCACCGTCCGGTTCGACGCGCCGGTGGAGGGCTATGCCGAGACTGCGGCCGGGGTGGAACTGCAAGTGCCAGGCGGAAACGTCCAGGCATCCTTCGTGGTGGCCTGCGACGGCGGCAACGGCTTCACGCGCGGCTGGCTGGAGGCGGACCTGGAAGATTTCGGGTTCTCCGAGCCGTGGCTGGTCTGCGACTTCCGGCTCACCGCAGAGACAAACCTGCCGCACGCCCGGCAGGTCTGCGACCCGAACCAGCCGCAGTCCATCATCTCGCTGGGACCGGACCATCACCGCTTCAGCTTTATGCTTGACTCCGCAGAGGATTTCCTGATCGAACGCGACCCGCAGCGGGTCTGGGCGCGCGTGGCCCCGTACCTGTTGCCGGACCAGGCCGAACTGATCCGGGTAGCGACGTACACCTTCCGGTCCCTCATCGCCCGCCCATGGCGGCGCGGCAGGATCATGCTGGCCGGCGACGCGGCGCACCAGATGCCGCCGTTCCTTGGGCAGGGCATGTGCTCTGGCATCCGGGACGCGCAGAACCTGGCCTTCAAGCTGGACCTGCTGCTCTCCGGCCGGGCGCGGGAAGCCATCCTGGACACCTACCAGAGTGAGCGCGAGCCGCACGTGGCCGCCGTCGTGCACAAGGGCATCGAACTAGGCAAGGTCCAGACCATGCGCGATCCGCAAAAAGCACGGGAGCGGGACCTGCAGTATCTGGAAAACCGGCGGAAGAACATGAAGCCGGACAAGCTCCGCTTCCCCGGTCTGGGGCCGGGCCTGGTCTCCTGCTCGGACCACCCCGCCAACGGCCGGCTGTTCATCCAGGACGAGGTACGCACCGACGCGGCGTCCGGCCGGTTCGACGAGATCTTCGGCTACGGCTTCAAGCTCCTGCGCCGCAGCTCCTCCGGGAGCGGCAGCCCGGGCGACGTCACTGTCATCGACCCGGACAGCGGCGAGATGACCGGATCCTTCACCGACGTCACCGGAAGCTACCTGCGCTGGTTCGATGAAAACGACTGCCAGGCTGTTCTTGTCCGTCCGGATTTCTACATCTTCGGAGCCGCGCGGACCGACCGCGAGTACCAGACGCTCCTCCGTGAATACAGCGATGTATGCTCCACAGCGGGCAGCAACGCGCAAACAGTAGGAGTATAACGATGTCAATGACGACAAAAACTGCTGGCACGACAACAGGCCGGGTCATCACCGAAAGGACCCTGCTGACCATCGCGTTCGTGATCGCGGCCCTTGAAGGCTACGACCTGGCCGTGTACGGCGTCTCAGTGCCGGCACTGCTGGCCGACGGATCACTGCACGTGGACAAGGGATCCGCCGGAACCCTGGGCTCCGTGGTCGGCGTCGGGATGCTTATCGGCGCTGCACTGGCCGGCGCCCTGATGCGCCGAATCGGGGCGCTGCGCCTCATCCTTGCCAGCTGCATCATCTTCTCCGCGGGCATGGTGCTCTCCGCTGCCGCGCCGAACCTGGCCCTCTTCGGGGCAGGCCGCACCCTGGTCGGACTTGGCCTGGGCGTCGTACTGCCCACCCTGCTTGCCTACGTGGCGGACCTCTCCGTCCCGGAACACCGCAACCGCAACACCGGCATCGTCATGGCAGGCTACGCCGCCGGCGGTCTGGCCGCGCCGCTGCTGGGAGCCGCGCTGCTGCCGGTCACCTCGTTCCGCTGGCTGTACATCATCGGCGTCCTCCCTGCGCTGATCATCCTGCCGTTCGCCTGGAAGCTGCTTCCGGTACCGCCCGTGCACCTGCTGCGCAGCGGCCGCACGGAGGAAGCACACAGCCTGAGCCGAGCCATGGGACTTCCCACGCCGGTGCTGACGGTGGCCGGAAAGCGGCACTTCGCCGGTATCGGTCCGCTGTTCTCCCGCGGCGTAGCGGGTGCAACCCTGCTCTTCTGGGTCATGACGTTCTGCGGCCTGCTGCTGGTCTTCGGCATCACGGCCTGGCTGCCGACCATGATGCAGGCCAACGGCTACTCGCTGGGCTCAGCGCTGCTGCAGACCGCGGCCATGTGGATCGGCGTCGGCGTGGGCGTGATCATCGGCGGCCGGATCGCCGATGCCATCGGAGCCAAACCCGTCGTGGTGGCGGCCTTCCTGACCGGGGCCGTCAGCCTCATCGTCATGAGCATGAACCCCAACGTGATCGTGCTGTTCATCTTCATGTTCCTGAGCGGCGTCGGCTTCATCGGCTCGCAGATCCTCGTCAACGGCTTCATCCTCACCCGGTACCCGGACGACATGCGCGGCAGCGGATTGGCCTGGGCCCTGTCCTTCGGCCGAGTAGGCGCCATCGTCGGGCCCTCACTGGGCGCCTGGGTGATGACCTCAGGGCTCGCGGTCGAATGGAACTTCTACGCCTTCGCCATCCCTGCGGTGATCGGCGCCATCGCCTCGGTGCTCGTGCCCCGCGTCCAGGTGCCGGCCGTCACCGGCACCAACGTCCCACCACGACCCTGACCCTTCGAAGCCCGACTGGCACAGGCAAACACCCCCGCGTCCCGACCGTCATCCGTTACGGCCGGGACGCGGCCGGTCATAATGGACCATGAAGCAAAGGAAGTATCAGCATTGAGCGCGTTGGAACAGGCCGGGCCCCCGGAACGGCAGGGCATCCAATCCGTCGAGCTGGCCATGCGCGTACTGCAGGCCCTGGAAGCCGGGGGCGGCCCCATGTCTCTGTCCGAAATTGCCGAACGCAGCGGCTTCCAGCCCAACAAGGCACACCGTTACCTTGTCAGCCTTGTCCGCGCCGGGTTGGCATCCCAATCCCCCAAGACCGGAAGGTACGACTTCGGCGCCGCCCTGCGCCGGCTCGGCGCCGAATCACTGCGCCGCACCAACGAAGTCGCCGTCGCGTCGGACTACGCCATGATGCTGCGCGACAGCAGCGGACATTCAGTCAATATCTCCGTATGGGGTGAGGACGGCCCCGTGGTCGTGCGATGGGACTACGGCTCCCACGCTCTCCCGATCAACGTCCGGGTCGGGGCGAAACTGCCCATGCTCACATCCTCCGGCGGGCTGGTGTTCCTGGCCTACCTGCCCCCGTCCATGACCGCCGGGGCACTGGAAGCCGACCGCGCCCGGCGCAGCCGGTCCGCGTACCCGGACGAGGAAATCAGCCGGATCAAAAAGAACGTGCTTTCCGCCGGATACTCGGTCACCACCGGAGGCGTGATTCCAGGGGTGTCCTCCATCGCCGCCCCCGTGTTCTCTACGGGGGACTCGCTGCCGCTGGCCATCTCCGTCGTGTTCCCCGCCGAAGTCGTCGACCAAGACGAGATGAACAAGGTTACCGCCGAGCTGCTGGAAACCACCCGGACCATTTCCCGGGAACTCGGAGTCTCCGCCGAAAACGCCGGCTAACCGGCCGGCCGCACCCTGCTCCGAGCCGATGAAGGCTTGCCAAACGCGTTTATGGCGATGCTCTTCCTGCTCGCCTCCGGGGCCACAATCAACGTAGCGTTCCACCTGTCCCGGAATGCGCCTGCCGTCGCTGTCTCAGGCGGAGGTCGGCACAATGTTGTGGTTGAGGCGGAAGAGGTTGTGCGGGTCGAAACGGTTCTTCAGGGCCACCAGTCGGTCATATGTGTCCTGCCCGTAGGCCTGACGTGCGGCCTCGATCATGTCTTGTCCGATTTCTGCGCCGAGGAAGTTGACGTACTGGCCCTGCTCGCCGAACGGCTGCATGAGAGCGTAGGCCTTCCGGGCGAATGCGCTCAGCCGCTCGTCCTCCGCCGGGTCGTGCCAGAAACCGTAGATGTTCAGCCAGTACTTCGCCGAGCGGTTGGGAAACGCTGTGGCCTCCTCCGGCACACGCCCGAAGGCCCCTTCCATGTGGTGGATATCGATCCCGGTCCCTAACCAGGTGACTTCAGAGGCGAAACCGACCAGAACATCGACGGCAACATCGTCCATCCGGGAGAACGACACGTTCTTCCAGTACCCTCTGGAGCCCTTGGGAAAGAGGCTGTCCATGGCGGACTGCCACTCCAGCCAGGCGGTCGGCGCGACTTCCTCCTCGTCTGGGGGCGCTGCGTCGCGCAGCTGCTCGATCAGCTCGAGCCCGGGCTGGTGATTCTCCGAAGCCCAGGCAAAGCCGATGATCATCCACGGTTCCTCCCCCATCTCGAGATCGGGCGGGAGCACCATGAAGGAGACGATCGGGTTCATCTCCTCAGGTAGGTCCTGCGTCCACCGGCCGAACGCGCTCAGCGCGCTCTTCCAGCGGGTCGGGCGGTAGAAGAAGTTTCCACCCAGTACGGCAGCCGGCAGCGGCCGGGCGCGGAAGGTGAAAGACGAGACCACCCCGAAGTTGCCGCCCCCGCCGCGCAACCCCCAGAACAGCTCGGGGTTCTCCTCTTCGCTGGCGTGCAGGTGTTCTCCGGTGGCGGTGATGACATCGGCGGAAGCCAGGTTGTCCAGGCTCAGCCCGTTGGACCGGGTCAGCCAGCCCACCCCTCCGCCGAGGGTTAGTCCGGCGACCCCTGTGGCGCTGATCACCCCAAGCGGCACGGCCAGTCCGTGCGTGGCGGTGACCCGGTCCACGTCTGCCAAGGTCGCCCCGGGTTCGACGGTCACGAGCCGGTTTTTCACATCGACCTCCACGCCGCGCAATTGGCCTAGATCCAGCACGAGGCCGCCTTCGACAGTGCCGTGGCCGGCAATGTTGTGCCCGCCTCCGCGTACGGCAAGCGGCAGGCCGGTGCGCCGGGCCGCGTGCAGGACGGGATCAATGTCTCCGACGGCTCCCGCCCGGATGACGGCCCGCGGATGCACGTCGATCATACCGTTCCATACCGCCCGAGCCTCGTCGTACAACGGATCCTGCGGTTCGATCACCGACCCCGCCAAATGTCCGCGCAACTCCTGCAGGGCGCGGTCCTCTGCGTCGCCCTGCTCCCCCTGATGCATTGTGCTCATCGGTCTGCTTCTTCCGTGCCATGGGGGGGGTTGGTACCCCTGGTCCAATAGTGGATTTGATCTCGCCGGGGTCGGCGCTGCAGGGCGATACTTCCAGCCGCCAAGGCAGGGGAACAGCTCGCCGTGTCCACAGTATAGATTCGCCTGCGGCGCCGGACAACGGACAACGTGGAGGGCCCGTCTGAATGGCAGGGAGCGGGCGGAACCGGCCGGAAATACACTGCCGGCTCAGCCACGTATCCGCGCCCTAGGCACCCCACCCACACGAGAGTAGATTACGAATGGACTGCCCTGCGGGTTGCCGATCGCTGCCCGGCGCCGGCACCGGCAGGACCATTCAAGGGCGGCCGAAGGAGACAGGAGGGCCGGAATGGGACGGTACGTGAAAGCGGGCGAACTGGAAATCTGGACGGAACAGGTCGGCGAGGGGTCGGATGTACTGCTGATCGGCGGGCTGGCGGATACTGTCGAATCCTGGCAGTTCCAGCTGGACGGGCTGGCGGACCGCTACCGCATGACGGCGTTCGATAACGGGGGTGCGGGCCGCACGGCCATGCCGGAGGGGCAACCGACCGTCGAGGCGATGGCGGACGACGCGGCTGCAGTGCTGCGAGGTCTCAACATCTCCTCAGCGCATGTCGCAGGGTTCTCCGGCGGCAGCATCATCGCTCAGGAGCTTACTCTCCGGCACCCGGAGCTGGTACGAAGCCTGGTGCAACAGAGCACTTGGCCAGCAATGGACGAGTACATGAAAACGCTGGCCCGGTCCATCCACTGGCAGGCCACGCTGGCACCGGACGAACGCGCATTCCTGGAGTTCTTCTACCTGCTTGTCTATACCCCACGGGCACACAACAACGGAATGGTAAGCCAGATCATCGAGGACGTCCTCGCATTCCCGCATCAGCAGTCCACCGCGGATTTCCTGAAGTTCCTGGACGCGTTCGTGGTCCACGAGACGGCAAGCCGGTTGGGGCAGATCAACGCGCCCACCCTTGTCCTGGCCGGCGGAGTGGATCCGATGAGCCGACCGGAACTGGGTGAGGCCGTGGCCCGTCGCATACCGGGCGCACATTTCGAGGTGATGCCGAACGAATCCCACCAGCCCTTCCAGGAGCGGCCGGACGATTGGAATGCGCGCGTCGACGAGTTCTGGCAGGAGGCGGAGAGGCTGCAATCGAATACGCCGCGAAGCTGACCGGCGTTTCAAGCGCCATGGTGTCCCCGTATGTGAGGTCTGCGCTCGGAGTAGTACTCAGCAGCTCCGAGCCCGTGCGGTTCGATCCGCGGCGCTGAAGCTGCAGGATCCGTGAGTAGCTCACGAAACGCGGACGATCGACGCTTACACGAGCGGCCACGGGTAGCGCATGCCGGTGCGGTCAACCGGCAGCGCCCGCGCGTGAAGCAGGCGCTGGACGCGGTGCTGCAGGGCCGTGACCTCTTCGTCATCGAGGAGTTCCGCCACCTCGGGAGGCACGGCCTCTGCGAGCGGGGCGATGTTCAGGAGCAGGGCATCGGGGATGGGTTCACCGGCGAAGTCCCAGATCACGGTGCGCAGCTTGAATCCTGCCGAGAAGCACAGCCCGTGGTCGATGCCCCACACCCGTCCGTCAGAGCCGCGCAGCACGTGGCCGCTCTTGCGGTCGGTGTTGTTGGCGATGTAGTCGAACAAGGCGATCCGCGCCAGCTCGCGGTGGGTCTCGGGGGCATCCTCGTACAGCGTGAAGTAGTGCTCGCCGAAGTCACACTCGATGAACCACTGCAGCGATCCGACTCCCAAGGGGGCTTCCTCGCGGATCACCGTCGGCGGCACGAGGCCCCACGCCAGGGACTCGCTGAGCAGGAAGGCTACGCGTTCGCGACGGTAGAGCCCCGGCCCGAAATCGGACAGCGGCCGTTCTCCGGCCTCCGGCTTGTAGACCGCATACGCGGCGTCGTCCCCGCAGGCGACCTGGACGAGGAACGTCTCGTTGCTGCTGCGGGGGAGGCGTCCGAGCAGCTCGACACTGCCTTCAGTGAGCAGTGTCAGCTCCCGGCCGGACACCGTTTGCCCCGATTCACCGAAGGTCCCAACGCACTCGGCATCAACCTCACTGTGCCCTCAGCCCGCTGAGCGGTTCCGACGTCGAATTCACCATCAGTACGGCGGGTGCCTGACCCTCCACAAACGAGATGGCGGACACCGAGCCCGGGCTAATGACGATCCGCTGGAACAGGTCCAGGTGTGTGCCCAGGGCGTGGGCGACGGCGGCCTTGATGGGATCGGCGTGGGAAAAGCACACGACGACGCCCCCGGCGTGGGCTGTGCACAGAGCCTCAAGGAATCCCACGATCCGCGCCTGCATCTGCGGAAAGCTCTCGCCGTTCGGGAAACGGAACGCGGACGGGTTGTGCTGGACGGTCTGCCACTGCGGCAAGGCCGTCAGATCGGCGATCAAAGCGCCGGTCCACTCGCCGAAGTCACACTCGAGCAGCCCGGCGTCGTGGATCACATCCCGTCCCGTGCGGGCCGCCGTCGGCTCCGCCGTCTCGCGGGCGCGCTCCAGCGGCGAGGAATAGAGGGCGCTGAAGGACAGGCCCGCGAGCCGTTCCGCAACCCGTTCGGCCTGGGTCCGGCCACGGTCGGAAAGATGCAGCCCCGGGGCCCGCCCCGGCAGCACCGTGCCCGTGGTAGGCGTCTCCCCGTGGCGCACCAGAAGCAGGAGCGTGCCCTGCTGCGTCAGAGAGGGCTCCGGTGGTGGTGCCGACGATGCCGGCCGCGTTGCTGCAGTCATCAGCATCCAGCGTATTCCGCACGGCGGGCCAATGCGCGGGAATCTAAGAATTTGCTCGATTCCCCGCGCCGTCGAGGACTACCTTAGAGGGGTGAGTGATCGCCCCGATATCTTCACTGTTGGTGAACTGCGTGCCTCCGGCCACGTTCACAAAGACCTGCGCCGCGAAATCCGCGACAACCTGCTCGCCGCGCTCGCCGCCGGCCGCGATCCCTGGCCCGGGATGTACGGCTTCAGCCGAACCGTCCTGCCCCAGCTCGAGCGGGCCCTGCTCGCCGGGCACGACGTCGTGCTGCTCGGCGAACGCGGACAGGGCAAGACCCGGCTCCTCCGCACCCTGGCCGGGCTGCTGGACGAGTGGTCGCCGGTGATCGAGGATTCGGAGCTGAACGAACACCCCTACGAACCGATCACGGAGCACTCCCGCGCCCGTGCCCTCACCGAGGGGGACCGGCTGCGGGTGGCGTGGCGCCACCGCTCGGAACGCTACGTCGAGAAGCTCGCGACGCCGGACACCTCCGTCGCCGACCTGATCGGCGACGTCGACCCGATGCGGGTGGCCGAGGGCCGCCGCCTCGGGGACCCGGAAACCATCCACTACGGTCTGGTCCCGCGCTCCAACCGCGGCATCATTGCCATCAACGAACTGCCCGACCTCGCCGAGCGGATCCAGGTCTCGATGCTCAACGTGATGGAGGAACGCGACATCCAAATCCGCGGCTACGTGCTGCGGCTGCCGCTCGACGTCCTCGTCGTCGCGTCCGCCAACCCGGAGGACTACACGAACCGCGGCCGGATCATCACGCCGCTGCGGGACCGCTTCGGCGCCGAGATCCGCACCCACTACCCGATCGAGCTCGACGACGAGGTCGCCGTCATCCGGCAGGAGGGGCACCTGGTGGCCGGCGTCCCGCCCGTCATCCTCGAAATCCTGGCCCGCTACACCCAGGCGCTCCGGCAGTCCCCGGCGGTCAACCAGACCTCCGGGGTGTCCGCCCGGTTCGCCATCGCCGGTGCCGAAACCGTGGCCGCGGCGGCCCTGCGCCGGGCCAGCGTGCGCGGCGAGGACGAGGCCGTCGCCCGGATCATCGACCTTGACGCCGCAGTGGACGTCCTCGCCGGGAAGATCGAGTTTGAGTCCGGCGAGGAAGGGCGGGAACAGGACATCCTGGACCACCTCCTGCGCACCGCCACCGCGGAAGCCGTGCGGGCGCACTTCCACGGCATCGACATGGGTCCGCTCGTTGCCGCGCTCGACGGCCACGCCACGGTGACCACCGGGGAACTGGTCACGGCCCGGGAGTTCCTGCAAAACCTCCCGCCCCTCAACCGTTCCGGCCTTTACGACCAGATCAGTGAGCGCCTGGGCGCGGAAAACGACGGGCAGCGCGCCGCCGCCGTCGAACTGGCGCTGGAAGGTCTCTACCTCGCCCGGCGGATCTCCAAGGAGTCCGACGACGAGGCGACGATCTACGGCTAAACACAGGAGGGCCCATGAGCGCTCACAACCGGTCCCGCTACGGCCGGTACACCGGAGGGCCGGATCCGCTCGCCCCGCCGGTGGACCTGGCGGAGGCGCTGGACGCCATCGCCGAGGACGTGATGGCCGGCTATTCGCCCCGGCACGCCCTGCAGGAGTACCTGCGGCGCGGCGGCCGCAGCCGCGAGGGGCTCGACGACCTCGCCGGCCGGGTCCAGCAGCGACGCAGTGACCTGCTGGGCCGGCACCGGCTGGACGGCACCCTCAACGAGGTCCAGAAGCTGCTCGAGACCGCGGTGCTGGAGGAGCGCAAGCAGCTGGCCCGCGACGCCATGATGGACAACACCGACCGCGCCTTCCGGGAGATGCAGCTGCAGAACCTGCCTAAATCCACGGCAGCTGCGGTCAACGAACTGGCCTCCTACGACTGGCAGTCGAGCACCGCCCGGGAAGCCTACGAGCAGATCAAGGATCTGCTGGGACGCGAACTCCTTGACCAGCGGTTCGCCGGAATGAAGCAGGCCCTCGAGAACGCCACGGACGAGGACCGCGAGGCCGTCAACGAGATGCTGCAGGACCTCAATGAGCTCCTCGACAAACACCGCCGCGGCGAGGACACCGACGCTGACTTCCGGGAGTTCATGGCCCGGCACGGCGCCTTCTTTCCGGAGAACCCGCAATCGGTCGAGGAGCTGGTGGACGCGCTCGCCCAGCGCGCGGCCGCCGCCCAGAGGCTCCTGAAATCCATGTCCCCCGAGCAGCGCGAGGAGCTGATGCAGCTCTCCGCCCAGGCGTTCGGCTCGCCGGAACTCATGGCCCAACTCGGCCAGCTCGACGCCAGCCTGCGCGCCCTGCGCCCGGGTGAGGACTGGACCGGCTCGGAACGCTTCGAGGGGGAGGAGGGGCTCGGACTCGGCGACGGCACCGGCGTGCTGCAGGACCTCGCCGAACTGGACGAGCTGGCCGAACAACTCTCCCAGTCCTATAACGGCTCCCGCCTCGACGACCTGGACCTGGACGCTCTCGCCCGCCAGCTGGGGCAGGATGCCGCCGTGACGGCCCGCACCCTCGCGGAAATCGAACGGGCCATGCAGGACGGCGGTTACCTCCGGCGCGGGGCCGACGGTGACCTCCGGCTCTCACCGCAGGCCATGCGCCGGCTCGGCAGGTCGCTGCTGCGGGACACCGCCAAGCAGCTCTCCGGCCGGCAGGGGCGCCGGGACACCCGCGTTGCCGGCGCGGCCGGGGAGCAGACCGGCTCCAGCCGGCAGTGGGAGTTCGGCGACGCCGAGCCGTGGGACGTCACCCGGACCATGACCAACGCGATCCGCCGCACGATTGCCGAAGGCGGGGATCCGGGCCGCGGCTTGCGCCTCGCCGTGGGCGACATCGAGGTGACGGAGACCGAGGCGCGCACGCAGGCCGCCGTCGCCCTGCTCGTCGACGTGTCCTTCTCGATGGCCGCCGAGGGACGCTGGGTGCCGATGAAGCGCACCGCGCTCGCCGTGCACCACCTCGTCTCCACCCGGTTCCGCGGCGACCGGCTGCAACTGATCACGTTCGGCCGCTACGCGCAGTCCATGGACATCGGCGAGCTCACGGCCCTGCCGGCCCTGCGGGAGCAGGGCACCAACCTGCACCACGGGTTGCTGCTGGCCGGCCGGTTTTTCCGCCAGCACCCGTCGATGCAGCCCGTCCTGCTCGTGGTGACCGACGGCGAACCCACTGCGCACCTGTTGGCCGACGGCGAGTCGTGGTTCGCCTGGCCGCCGGACGCGGAGACCATCCGCGTGACGGTGGCCGAGCTGGACCGGCTGGGCCGTGCCGGCACGCAGGCCACGTTCTTCCGGCTCGGCAATGACCCGGGCCTGGAACGGTTCGTCCAGCGGATGGCCCGACGGATCGACGGCCGCATCGTGGCGCCCGAGGCAGGTGAGCTGGGGGCCGCCGTGGTGGGGGAATACCTCCGCGCCCACTTCCGCGGCCGCCCCTACGACGACGCCGACTGGGCTCAGTAGACGGAGGCACCGCATCGGTCTACGGCAGCCGCGAGGGGCGCAGCAGGGTCGCGTCTCCCGCGCGATCGGGATCGAGGGGCACGGGACTGAGCAGCACTGCCGGGCCGCGGTGCAGGACGCCGTCGGAGAGTACCTGGCACCGCACGCCGCCGCGTCCGCGCATGGCTTTGTGGGCGCCCGGGGCGAGCATCGCATCCATCCAGACGCACGGATGCGCCGGCCGCCCGGCCTTGAAACGCACCAGCTGCCCGCCGGACTCCAGCGCGAAGTCGTGACCGAGCAGCGGCGCCAGCTGGGCTCCGCGGATGTGCACGTTGCGACGCGTCAGCAGCGGGTCAAGGGGTGCCGCTCCCAGCTCGGCGGCGATCGCTTCGAGGGCCTCGACGGCGAACACAGTGACAGCAGCGTCCATGTGCGCGGCTTTGCCGAAGAACCGATCGCCGACGATTCCCTTGCCGGCTACGAAGGCCGCCTGCTCGGCATCTGTGGTGGGGACAGCGGCGGCGCCCTCTCGTGCACGGCCGAAGTAGGCGTGCCCCGGCGACACGAGCAGGTGCAGGATCTCGACCTTGTATCTGTAGGTTGCCGTCATCCCACCAAACTATCGTCTCTGGGGTACCGGCCGAACGCGCGTCGGGGCCGGGCCCCGCGGGCCTACGGCTCGACGAGCGTCAGGAGTGTTTCCGGACGGACGCCATCGAATTTCATCGCTTCGGCTGCCTCTTCGGACTCCATAATCCGCTGGAACGTTTCCATGTCGGGGACCTGGACGATCAGGCCTACACGGTGGCTTTTTGCCGGGTCGATGAACGTTCGAACCGTGATGCCCAGCGGCCCGAAGACTTCTTCCCTTTTGGGTGAGCTGAGCCAGTGCTCAACGTCGTCGACTTCGTGGAGGATCATTAGTGTTGGCATCGTTGCCTCTGCTTTCTGGGGTGGTGCCAGGAGCCGGGCTGGATAGGGGCCGCGTTAGGACATCCTGATCAGGCTGAAAGTACCACGGCCTCGAATGCAGCGGTAGCGGGGAAAATCGCAGGCGGACAACGGAGGGGGGTCCCGCCGTCGTCCGCTGATTGTTGCCGACGCGCGGTCGCACCTACGACGACGCCGACTGGGCTCAGTAGATCAACGCGTCGTCCTAGATGTCCGCAAGGGTCAGGGCCGGTGGTGACTTTCCGTCGATGTCCAGTACGCCGAACTCCTTCGCGACTGCGGCGGCGACGAGCACCTGGCCGGTGCGCGACATCAGGTTCGGATCGTGGAACAGTGCGTTGATCACGCGGCCGATGAACTCGGGGCTTTCGCTGGTCGAGAGATCGAACGCGCCGCCCTCCGCTGCCGCCAGCACCGCCTCGGTCCGCACCAGACCGGGGTAGAGCGAGATCACCGGGATGTCGAACGGTTTCAGCTCAACCGCAGTGTCGGACGTCATCTTGTCCGTCGCCGCTTTCGCGATGCCGTAGATCGTGTTGCCGAGGTGACGCTGCGCGGCCCAGAAGCTGATGTTGACGATCAAGCCGCGGCGCCGCGGCGTCATCAGGCGCGCCGCGTGCGCCGAACTAACAAAGGCGGCGCGGAGGCCGGCGTCCATCATGCCGGTCCAGCGGTGCATCGGCTGCTCCCAAAACGGCGCAGGCCACGTGAACGCGCCGCCTTCGACCATCTTCTCGTAGCCGCCCCAGGCACAGTTGACGAGGAGATCGAGGCGGCTGCCCTCGGAACGGATCGCATCAAACACGCCCGCCGTCTCTTCGTCTTTGAGATGGTCGCAGCGCAGCCGCCGGATCTCCCGCGGCAGGTCCGCCTGGTCGATCGAGCGGCCCGTTCCGTACACCCGAAACCCCGCGGCCAGGAGGCCCAGTGCGATGCCCCGGCCTACTCCTCGGCTCGCGCCGGTCACGAGCGCAACGTTTCCCGTTGGCTCCTCGTCGCGTTCCCGTTCGCTGGTCATGCCAAGCGGCCCCGCTTACATCTTGGTCCGCTCACCAGGTTCATTCCTGGGCGCTGAGGTTCCAGTGGAGTCGGATGGCCTCAGCAATTGGGCCAGCGGTGACGTCGACCCGGAAAGCAACCGGCGCGGTCCCTGTCTCTTCGATGACCGAGTCACGGTACACGCGGCCGCAGGAGGGACACAGGGTGTAGAGATCCTCATCCGCAGGCCATTTCGCCAGCTCGGCGGGAACCGGGCTGTCGTCTCCGATGTAGACGGGGACGCCTTGTGCGTTGGCCTGAATCAACCCGTCCTTGCTGACGGTGTTGCCGCACACACAGGTGATGGTGGTGACATCATGATCGATCACATCGGCGGTTTCAGAGTCCATGATGACCTTCCCGGCGCTGGAAGAGACGTACTGGTATCAGCTTATGCCTGCCGACCGGGCCGGGCCATTGACCCAGCCCCACGGTGTCACACCGGGCCGGACCCATCCGGCCGGGCTGTCGGGCCGCCGAGCTGTCGGACTGCGTTCGGCCCTGTTTCCGCAGTGGCGTCCGGTGCCACTGACGATTCATTGGAGACCTGCCAGGGTGTGCCGAGTACGGCGGTCAGGGCCATGGCGGCCAAAGCCGACCTGAGTCCGGTGCGGCCGGCGGTGAGCGGGGCGATGGGGCGGTAGATGATCATCGGGGTCCTCCTTGGGGCGGGTGTTCCTGTGATCACTCTCCAGCAGGGGAGTTGTTGGGGGCTGAGGTAGACCTGTGCCCTGGCTGTGCAACGGAAGAGGTGGTCCGAAGCTGCTGAGTCCCCAACAAGCCGGACGCTCGCGCGCTCAGGCCTTGCCGTTCGGAGCGGGTGTGTCCGGCAGTGGATAACGGCGACGGATGCCGCCAGCTAGAATTCAGGGGTGAAAGCAGACGTGTTGGCGGTGGCGGCATGAGCGAGGACGCCGCAAAAGAGATTAAGCGCCCCCCCACCGCCCAGGCTTTCGTCCTTTCCGAGCTGCGGCGTGCGATTATCGCAGGGGAGTTCCTGCCGGGGCAGCCGCTTCGTCAAAACACTCTCGCCGAGCGATTTGGTGTCAGCCGCGTTCCAGTCCGCGAGGCATTCAAAGTCCTCGAAAGCGAGGGCCAAGTGGTCTACGAGCCTCACCGTGGCCATAAAGTCGCCAGCCTGTCGCTCACAGACCTTCTGGAGGTCTACCGGCTCAGGCAGCTGCTGGAATCCGAGGCCGCCCGGGTAGCCGTAGGGAACCGCGGCGACGGTGTACTCGCCGCAATGAAGGTGGCCGCCAGGGACGTTGAACTGGCCAGCGCCGCCGGAGATCTGCTCAAGATGACCGAGGCGAACCGGCGGTTCCACTTCGAACTCTTGGCAGCAGCCCGGATGCCGCGTCTGGAACGGATCGTGCGGGTCCTGTGGGACGCGACCGAGGCGTACCGGTTTGTGTACTACGGGGCTGAAAGTAACCGGGCCAGAGTGGAGCGCGAACATGCCCGCATCGTCCAGGCCTTCGCGGAGGGCGACGCGGAGCTGCTTGTGGCGCTCCTGGACGAGCACCGGGAGCATGCCGTGGATGCCCTCCGAACCTTCCTAGAAGTCCCCAGCCGCGGACCGACATAACGATTGTGTGACACGGGTTACACGGAGCCGCAGAATTGGATACATTATCCAAATGGTCTTCCGAGCAACCCGCAATGATGCGGCCTTCAACTCAGGCGTGGCACAACCGCCCACCGGAACCTCTTGGCGTCCGTGAACGACTGGCTCGGTTTGAGCGGGGCACGGGTGCTGGTTGCAGGCGCCGGAGGAATCGGTGGCGCCTGCATTGAGGAATTCGTGGCAGCCGGCGCGAGCGTGCTCGCGGTGGACCGCGATGACTCCAGGCTGGCTGCACTTGGCCAGGGCGCGGCCACCGAACGGCTCGACCTCACGACCACGGAGGGCTGCGAGGATGCCGTCGCGGCAGCCCAGGATCGGCTCGGAGGACTGGACGTCCTGGTGCACTCCATTGGCGTCAACCACCGGGTGCCGATTCTCGAAACCAGGGATGAGGACTGGAGCCGCATCCTGGAGATCAACCTCACCAGCGCCTTCCGACTGGGCCGCGCCGCCGGCCGGGTGATGGTCGAGGCCGGCTTCGGGCGTCAGATCTACTGCTCGTCGGTCTCCGGCATCCTGGCACATCCCGACCACGGTCCCTACGCAGCCAGCAAAGGCGGGATCAACCAGTTAGTCCGGGTCATGGCCCGCGAGTGGGCCTCCCGCGGAGTAACGGTGAACGCCATCGCCCCCGGCTATGTGGACACGGAACTTACGAGGACGCATCTGGACCGCCCCGGGGTCCGCGAACACTACACCTCGATGGTTCCGGCAGGCCGGCTCGGTACAGTCAACGACCTCACCGGTCCCGTTCTCTACCTGGCATCCCGCCAGGCAGCGTTCGTCACCGGCCACGTCCTGTATGTGGACGGGGGCAGGACCCTTGTGTGAATCGACTCACCGGGAAGCCGGGTCCACCGCTCCGGGATCCCCCCGGGTCGGCCGCTTCCCCCTCCTCGCTCCAGATGAACTCTCGGATCAGCAGCGCGATCTGTATGGCGCCATCGCCGGCCCACCGAGGGGAAACGGGCCGTTTTCCATCGTCGACGAAGCCGGCTGTCTTTACGGCCCCTTCAACGCGCTGCTGTACTCGCCCGCGATTGGAAACGCGGTACAGACTTTGGGTGCCGTCCTGCGCTTTGGCGGGTCACTGCCGGACCGCACGCGGGAACTGGTAGTTTGCGCCGTCGCCGCGGAACTGGAATCCGCCTACGAGTGGTACGCGCACAGCCGGGTCGCCACAAGAGTTGGCATTAGCGGCCCCGAGCTGACGAGGCTGCACGACGGCGAAATCCCGGACATCCTGGCGGCGGACGAAAGCGCAGCGCTGGGCCTGACGCGCGCACTGCTGCGCGGCAACGCTGTCGGCCACGAAGTACATGCGGCAGCCCTTGAATACTTCGGCCACGAAGGCATTATGGAGCTAACGGTGCTGGTGGGCTACTACCGCCTGCTGGCCGGCATTCTCGCCGCCGGGGACATTCCTGTTCCGCCAGCAATTACCGGAGAACCGCTCACCAGGCCGACAGACGCTCACCCAACCAACACCACCATCACCACCTAGGGAGAACAACATGACCGCAATGACCATCCCTGCCCGGAGGCGCCTGCAGCGTCTGTGCGCAGCAGCAGCCCTTGTGCCGGCAGTTTTCCTTTCCGCGTGCGGCAGCCCCGCTCCCAGCGGCGGTGGCGGTGGCGGGGGCGGGGGTGCCTCGGGCCAGGGCGGCACGTTGTCCATCGCCACGGGCGGCACCGGCGGGGTCTACTATCCGCTGGGCGGCGGCTTCGCCACCGTGATCCGGGACAAGGTCAAGGGCTATGACGCCACCGTGCAGGAAACGAACGCTTCCGTGGACAACATGCTGCTGCTCGAGAACGGGTCTGCGCAGCTCGCCTTCTCTGTGGGTGACGTGGTTTCGGATGCCGTCAAAGGCGAAGGTGAATTCAAGGGAAAGCCCCTGGAGGTCTGCTCCCTAGGCAACATCTACAACAACTTCATGCAGGCCGTCACGGTCAACGACAAAGGGATCCAGAACGTCAAGGACATGGCGGGCAAAGTCATCTCGGTCGGCGCGCCCAGCTCCGCCACCGAGGTCGGGGCGCTGCGCATCCTCGAAGCCGCCGGAATTGATCCGACCTCCGGCATCCAGCGCCGCCAGCTCGGAGCGGCGGAAACCGTCGCTGCGCTGCGCGACGGAACAATCGACGCCGGATTCTGGTCCGGAGGGCTGCCCACCGGCGCTCTGATTGACCTGGCCGGCGACGGCGACATGAAGCTGCTTCCGATCGGGGAGTACGCGGACCCGCTCGCGCAGAAATACGGCGCCTACTACGTGAAGCAGGACATCCCGGCCAACACCTACGAAGGCCAGACCGAGGCCGTCCCGGCGATCGCTTCGCCGAACATCCTGGTTGCCAGCAAGAAAATGGACCAGCAGCTTCAGCAGGACATCACCACCGCGCTCTTTGACAACAAGGAAGCCCTGGTCAAGGTCCATCCCGCCGCCGGTGAGATGGATAAGGCCACGGCGGGGAAGGTTGCCTTCGTGGAGACCTGCCCCGGTTCGAAGGCCTACTTCGACAGGGCCGGAAGCTAGCACCCCATGCGGAAGCCAGCCGCCGCCGTCGTCGGCCTCGTTTGCCTCGCCCTCCTGGGAGCGGGCGGGATTGCCGTGGCCGGCGCGCCGGCGGAGTCCCACCGTGCCCGCGCCATGGTGATCAGCAACGACGGCGGCGTGCTGGCCAGTATTCCCCTTTCCGGGGACACGTTCGCAGTGAGCTACCGCAATTCCATCTACGGCACCGTCGCCGAAGAGCGGTACACCGTCCAGGCCGACGGAAGCTACCGCCTGGCCCAGCTGGCCGCCGACCAGCTCGCGGTGCTGGAAGAGTACTACGCCGTCCCCGGACCGCCGTCCGCGGCCGGGGACACCGACCGCAGGGAATGGGTGACCGACCCCGATCCGGGGCGCCCTGCGGAGTTCAGCCGACTGTCGCTGGCAGCAACCGATCTGGGCCGCCGCACCGTGTACGTCCCGGGTGCCCCGCCACTTGAACTATGGAAGCTAGTCGAAGACAGCGACCCGTTCGTTGTGCTATCCCTCAAGGAGACCCCATGACCGAGACACCCAACGGCAACGGAGCCGTTCAGGCACGCACCTCGCCTGAACCCCCGGGACACGCCATGCGGTCTGACGCGGACAAAGCTGACGCGGACAAGTCTGGCGCGGACAAAGAGGTCGCCGGCATCCCCAGGGACAACGGCGGGGTGATTGATGAAGAGGCGCTGATCGCGGAGTACGAGGCGGAGAAACCTGCCCGGCACCTCAGCGGGCTGCCCGGCACCGCGGTGAAGGTTATCGGTGTGGCGTTGTCCCTGTTCGCCCTGTACTGGGTCTTCAATCCGATGCCCACCCAGTTTTACCTGCCCGCGTTCCTGATGATCGCGCTGCCCATGACGTTCCTGGTCTACCGCGGGTGGGGCCGCTCGACCGGGGCCAAGGAGTCCGGACGTGCGGACAACCCGCCCATCCTGGACTGGCTGCTCGCTGCAATTGCCGTGGTTCCGTTCGCCTATATCATCTCGGACTGGGACGGCTTTTTCCGCCGCGCGATCACACCGACCTACCTGGACCTGGCCATGGGCGTGATCGCAATCCTGGTTACGCTGGAAGCATCCCGCCGGACGGTGGGCATCCTCGTCCCGCTGGTCGTGATGGGCTTCTTCGCGTATGCGGCGTTCGGTTCCTTCGTCCCTGCTCCGTTCAACACGGCCTCCTTCAACTGGATCCGGCTCGTCGGCCACAACGTCATGGGCACGCAAGGGCTGTTCGGGGTTCCCACCGACGTCGCGGCGTCGTACATCATTCTTTTCACCATCTACGGCGCCGTCCTGGGCGCCTCGGGCGCCACCAAATTCTTTATCGACCTCTCGTTCTCCGCTTTCGGGCAGTCGAAGTCGGGCCCCGGCCGGACCGTGACCTTGGCCGGCTTCCTGCTCGGCACCGTGTCGGGTTCCGGCGTCGCCACCACCGTGACCCTCGGTGGCATCTCCTGGCCCCTGCTGCGCAAGGCCGGCTACCCGAAGGAACACGGCGGCGCCATCCTGGCGGCTGCCGGTATCGGCGCCATCATGTCCCCGCCCACCCTCGGCGCCGCAGCCTTCATCATCGCCGCGCTGCTCGGAGTCTCGTACCTCCAGGTGCTCATCTGGGCCACCATTCCCACCGTCCTCTACTACTTCGGCATCATCCTCGCCATCGAAATGGACGCCCGGCGGTTCAAGACCAAGGCGGTGGAGCTGGACGTCAAGCCGGTCGGCAAACTGCTGCTGCGGTTCGGCTACCACTTCAGTTCCCTCATCGCGATCGTGGTGTTCATGTCCCTGGGCATGACACCGTTCCGGGCCGTGGTCTACGCCACCGGTCTCGCATTCATACTCAGTTTCCTGGACCGCCAGTCCTGGCTGACGCCCAAGCGCATCTGGGACGCGCTCGCCCTCGGCGCCATGGGCGCCCTCTCCGTGATCCCCGTCATGGCGGCCGCCGGCCTGATCGTCGGCATCATGACCCTCACCGGCCTGGGCCTGAAGCTCGCGAACATCATCGTGGACTTTGCCGGCGGCAGCCTTCTCCTGACCGCCATCTTCTCCGCGATCTCCGTCACCCTCCTGGGACTTGCCGTGCCGGTAACGGCAAGCTTCATCATTTCGTGGGTGATCATCGGACCCGCACTGCAGGATGTCGGCGTGCCGGCCTTCGCCGCCGCAATGTTCATCTTCTACTACTCGGTGCTCAGCGAGGTGTCACCGCCAACCGCACTGTCGCCGTTCGCGGCGTCGGCCATAACCGGCGGCAAACCCATCAAGACGATGTGGCTGACCTGGCGGTACACGCTGTCGGCGTTCCTGGTCCCGTTCATCTTTGTGCTCTCCGACGACGGCGTCGGGCTGCTCCTGCAGGGCGGTCCCGGGACGGTTGCACTGGCGTTCATCGTCTCGCTCCTGGCCGTGGCCTCCCTTGCCGTGGCAACCGGGGCCTGGCTCCTCGGCCCAGCCCGCTGGCCCGAAAGGATTCTGCTGGGCGTCGGATCACTCCCCATGCTGGTGATGGAACCCCTCTACATCGGCATCGGAGCGGCCATCATTGCCGTGGGCGTTCTGGTCCACATCCTCGGGCTGCGCCGGCATCGCCGGGACGAACCGGGCGGAGCCGCCGCCGTGTCCACGTCCCCGGAGACAAAGCCAGAGCGGACGTGACCTTCACAGGCGCTTGTCCGGCGTCCGCAATGGCCGGTCGCCAGCCCCGCCATCGTCGCTGACCAGCGCCCGAACACGCAGTTTCCAATGGCCCTTGGCCGAAAGGACGACACCTTACTATGACGACATCGATCCCGCCCCTTGCCCTCGGGCTCTGGGGAGTTCTGGCCACACCGTTCAGCGGAACGCATTTTGCCGTGGACACCGTTTCCCTGCGCCGTGAAGTGCAGCTCTACACCGCAATACCGGCCACCGGAATGGTGGTGCTTGGCGTCTTCGGCGAGGGGGCATCCCTGGATACCGAGGAGCAGGCCCTGGTTGTGCGCACCGTCGCGGAGGAGGGGAAGGGCGCGCCTCTCGTGGTGGGCCTTTCAGCCCGGTCAACGGCAGTGGCGCTGGAGCAAGCCCGTGTCGCGGTTAAAGCGGCGGGCAGCAACCTTGCAGCACTTATGGTGCAGGCCAACAGCTCCGATCCAGAGGTGCTCGCGGCCCACCTGACCGCCGTGCACCGGGCAACGGGCGCGGGAATCGTGCTGCAGGACTACCCCTTGGCGTCCGGCGTGAACATCAATGCGGTGCAGATCCTTGAGGTCCTGGCGCAGTGCCCGTTCATCGCGGCCGTCAAGTCGGAAGCTCCGCCGACCGCCTCCGCGATTGCCGCGCTGACGCGCGCCACGTCCGTGCCCGTATACGGCGGGCTTGGAGGAGTGGGACTGCTGGATGAGCTGGCCGCCGGCGCGGCCGGTGCCATGACCGGATTCTCGCATCCCGAGGGTCTCCAGGCCGCGCTGACCGCATGGACCGACGGCGGCTTCCGCGCCGCCCGCGACGCGTTCGCACCGTGGCTGCCCCTGGTGAACTTCGAGGCCCAGCCCGGCGTCGGATTGGCACTGCGCAAGGAAGTACTGCGCCGCCGCGGCATCATCTCCGAATCCATCGTACGGCCGCCTGCTCCGAGACTGCCGCAAGCACTAGCGTACCTGATCGATGCCCACCTCGAAGCCGTTAGGGCGGTGATTGCCTGATGGACACCGGGTTGAAGGGAAAGAACGTTCTGGTTCCGGGCGCTAGCTCGGGGATAGGCCTCGCCATCGCACGGGCGTTGGCCGACGAAGGCGCCAACGTGGTGCTAGCTGCGCGTCGCGGGGACCTGGTGCAGGCGGAAGCTGCGCGTCTGGCTTCCGCCGTCGGCATCGGCATCGACCTCACGGACATCGGCGCCCCGTCGGCGCTGGTGGAAGCCGCGGTGGGGGCCTTTGGCCCCGTCGATGTGCTCATCCTCAACGGCGGCGGACCGCCTCCCGGTGGCGCCGCGGACATCTCCGACGAACAGGCCCTTGACGCTGTTCACCAGCTGCTGCTGCAACACATTCGACTCACCGCCCTGGTGCTTCCCGGCATGCGGGGGCGCGGGTGGGGGCGCGTAGTGGCGGTGGGCTCCAGCGGGGTGCAGCAGCCGCTGCCCAACCTGGCGTTGTCCAACATCGGGCGGGTCGGGCTCGCCGGTTACCTCAAGACCCTGGCGGCGGAGGTGGCAAAGGACGGCGTGACCGTCAACATGGTGCTCCCGGGCCGCATCGACACCGACCGCGTTGGCTCATTGGACGCAACGGCGGCCAAACGCACCGGCCGCTCGCCGGAAGAGACGAGGGCGGCCTCGGAAGCAACGATCCCTGCCGGCAGGTACGGCCGGCCCGAGGAATTCGCCGCAGTCGTGGCCTTCCTGGCAAGCGGACCTGCATCCTACGTGACCGGGGAACAGATCCGCTGCGACGGCGGACTCGTCCGTTCCTACTAACAGAGAGAACAATTCCCATGACGTCCCGCATCCTTCATCTCTGCGCGATCCGCGACACTCCCGACAGGCCCAACCCCGGGCAGGCCCGGGAAGAGGCGGCCGTCGTCCACCCGCAACGCGGAGCCGCGCTGGTCCGCGATCTGCTCCCGGGCTTTACCGGCGACATTCTCGACGTCCTCACCGGGGACCTGCTCGGGGATCTGGAAACAGCCGCAGCCAAGGCCGACGACGCCGTCTTCCGCGATCCCGAGCACCTCACCTACGGCGCCCCTTACCGGCACCCCCGCATGCTGTGGGGGATCGGACTGAACTACGTGGAGCACGCCTCCGACCTAACCGAGGCGGTGCCCGACGAGCCTGCCTCGTTTATCAAAGGTGACCACACGGTCATCGGCCCGGACGAGAACATCCCGATTCCGGAGCAGAGCCAGCGCACCACGACCGAAGCGGAGATCGCCGTCGTGATCGGCCGGTATTGCCGCAATGTCGAGCCGGAGGATGCGCTGTCGTATCTGGCCGGCGTCGTACCGGTACTGGACCAGACGGCCGAGGACATCCTGCAGCGCAATCCGCGGTTCCTTACCCGCTCCAAAAACTTTCCGGGATTCTTTTCCTTCGGTCCCCGCATCGTGCCCCTCGCCGAGGTGGAGGATACCGCCGGGTCCCTGGCCGAAGTCACGGTATCCACCGTGGTCAACGGGGAGGTGCGCCGCAGCAATACGGTGTCGAATATGCGCTACGACCCGGCATACCTGATCAGTTTCCACAGCAAGGTAATGCCGCTCTTCCCGGGTGACATCATCTCCACCGGAACGCCCGGAGCAGTCCAGGTCGAACCGGGGGACGTCGCCGAATGCCGCGTGACGGGGCTTGGAACCCTCCGTAATCCCGTGACCGCCTCCAGCGGAGACCCGAGAACCACCACCGAAGGAGCTGACGCTCGTTGAACAGCGCACAATTTGTCCCGGATGGCCCTCCCGCCGCCGCACCGTTGGCCGGAATCAAGGTGGCGGATTTCTCCCGGGTGCTCGCCGGACCCTTTGCAACCATGATGCTCGCTGATTTCGGCGCCGATGTGATCAAGGTGGAGAGCCCGGCCGGTGACGACACCCGAGCCTGGGTGCCTCCCGTGGACGAACACGGCGCGGGTACGTACTTCTCCAGCGTCAACCGGAACAAGCGCTCGGTCGCGTGCGACCTGGGCACCGGGGAAGGGCTCGCCCAGGCGCGGGACATAGCGCTGGCAGCCGACGTCGTTGTTGAGAACTTCCGCCCGGGCGTTATGCAGCGGTTCGGCCTGGACTATGAGACCCTCCGGGCGGAGCGCCCGGACCTGGTCTACTGCTCCATCACCGGATTTGGAAGCAAGGGCGGGGCGCACCTGCCCGGATACGACCTCCTGGTCCAAGCCGTAGGGGGACTGATGAGCGTCACCGGATCCCCGGAGTCGGAACCGAGCAAGGTGGGGGTGGCACTGGTGGACGTGGTGACCGGCCAAAACGCAGTGGTGGGCATCCTGGCCGCGCTGCGGAGCCGCGACCAGACCGGCAGGGGCCAGCGGGTTGAGGTCAACCTGCTGTCCTCGCTGCTTGCCGGGCTCGTCAACCAGGCGTCCAGCACCCTCGCCACCGGCGAGTCCCCGCAGCGCATGGGCAACGCTCATCCCAGCATTGCGCCTTACGAGACGATGCAAACCGCGGACGGGCCACTCGCCCTGGCGGTCGGAACGGACAAGCAGTTTGCCGCCCTGGCACGGGTGCTGGGGGTTCCCGGACTTTCGGAGGACAGCAGGTTCCGCGGGAACGAGAACAGGGTGGCCCACCGGGTCGAGCTGAAGGCGTTGCTTGAGGAGCAGCTTCGGCATAAGCCGGCGGTGGAATGGTCGGGACTTCTGAGCGAAACGGGCGTCCCTGCCGGCAAGGTCAACTCCATCGTGGAGGCGATCCAGCTGGCCGCGGACCTGGGGCTGGAGCCCGTGGTGGAGATTGCGGACGGGGCCAGCCCCCGGACCTCCCGACAGGTAGCCAACCCCATCCAGCTCTCGGAAACGCCCGCCACCTACCGGCGGCTGCCGCCGCTGCTCGGCGAACACCGCGGCGCGACCTTCGCGGAGCAGAACAAACCGGCAGCCCTCCAACCCACACCCACCGGAAAGTAGCACCATGACTGATACATCAGACCTCATCGGCATCGACACACTGCTCACGCCGGAGGAACTCGCCGTGCGGGAAAAAGTCCGCGGCTTCGTGGACTCCGTCATCAAACCGAACATCGCCGACTGGTTCGAGCGCGCGGAATTCCCGCTGGAGATTGTCCCGCAAATGGCGGAACTGGGACTGCTCGGCATGCACATCAAGGGCTACGGCTGCCCGGGCCGGTCCTCGGTGGAGTATGGCCTGGCCGCCCTGGAGCTGGAGGCCGGCGACTCGGGTCTGCGGACGTTTGTCAGCGTCCAGGGTTCGCTGGCCATGAGCGCCATAGCCAAGCACGGATCGGAAGAGCAGAAACTCGAGTGGCTTCCGCGCATGGCCGCCGGAACTGCCATAGGCTGCTTCGGCCTCACCGAGCCCTCCGCCGGATCCGACCCCGGAAACATGCAGACCTTCGCAAAGCGCGACGGCAACGACTGGATCCTCAACGGCAGCAAGCGCTGGATCGGGCTGGCCTCGGTGGCGCAGGTGGCCATCATCTGGGCCATGACCGACGACGGCGTCCGCGGCTTCGTCGTCCCCACCGACACTCCCGGCTTCACGGCCACCCCCATCGAGCAGAAGCTCTCCATGCGCGCGTCCATTCAGTGCGACATTGAACTGGCGGACATCCGGTTGCCGGCGAGTGCCATGCTTCCCAACGCCAAGGGACTCCGCGGCCCGTTCGAGTGCCTCAACGAAGCCCGGTACGGCATCATCTGGGGTGCCATGGGAGCGGCCCGTGACAGCTACCTCACGGCGCGGGACTACTCGCAGCAGCGCATGCAGTTCGGCAAACCGCTCGCCGGCTACCAGCTGACCCAGGAGAAACTAGTCAACATGGCACTGGAGATCAACAAGGGCACGCTGCTTGCCTTGCAGTTGGGCCGGCTAAAGGACGCCGGAGTCCTCCGACCGCACCAAATCTCCGTGGGCAAGCTCAACAATTGCCGCGAAGCGATCAAGATCTGCCGCGATGCCCGTGCCATGCTCGGCGGCAACGGCATCACCCTGGAATACTCCCCGCTGCGCCACGCCAACAACCTCGAGAGCGTGCGCACCTACGAGGGCACGGACGAGGTGCACACGCTGATCCTGGGCAACCACATCACCGGGATTCCGGCCTTCCGCTGAGCAGACCCTGCCGGAAGCCGCGGCCAAGCCGTCGCGGCATCCGGCGGGGCTGACGCAGTGCGGCCCTGGGTGTGTCGCGTTGTCCTTGGTCAGTGAGGGAGTTGCCCCGTGGCCCGCCCGGGGACGTCGCGCCCTTCCAGCGCCTGGCTAACGATGTATTCGGCGATGGCCAGGGAGGATGTGGCACCTGGGGAGGGTGCGTTGCGCACGAGGACCAGGTCCTGGCGGCGGGCAATCACAAAGTCATCCACAAGCGACCCATCCCCGTTCATCGCCTGGGCGCGTACACCCCGCGTGCCGGGAATGATGGACGCACCCTCAAGCGAGGGGACGAAGCGCATTGCCTCGCCGATGAACTTGCGCTTGCTGATGACCGTCTGAAACTCACGCACTGCCGACGGCAGGTTTTTGCGGGCGAAGTTCCAGAAACCGGGGAAGAGCGCGTAGTCCAGGACATCGCGCAGATTGACGTCCTTCCAGGAGTAGGATTCCCGTCCGAACGAGATGAAGGCGTTGGGGCCCAGCATCATTTCGCCGTCGATGCGCTTGGTGAGGTGGACACCCAGAAACGGATGCTGCGGATCAGGGACCGGATAGATCAGTCCCTTGACCTGGTTGCGTGCCTCCGGGCCGAGGAGAAAGTACTGCCCAAAGAACGGCACTATGCGGGGGGTGGACGGTTCCCCCGTCGACGCGGCCAGCCGGTCGGATTGAAGCCCGGTACAGGCCACCGCAAGGTCGTAGTGTTCACTTCCGTCCCTGGTGTGCACCACGACGCCCTGCCTCTGCTGCTCCAGGGAGCTGACTTCCTGTCCCAGCCTGATCTGCCCGCCTGCCTGGCGGACATCGTCGGCAAGGGCGTTGGTGATAGCGGCGTAGTCAACGATGGCCGTTTCCGGCGAGTGCAGTGCCGAGAGGCCGACGGCATTCGGCTCCACGTCCTTGATCTCCTCGCTGCTTAGCATCGCGGCCCCGGGCACACGGTTGGCTTGTGCCCGGACAAAAATGTCGTCAAGCCGCCGGCTTTCTTCGGCCGTCTGGGCGATTACCAGCTTTCCGCACTGATCGTAGGGGAGCTTCTTGGCGGCGCAGTATTCCTTCAGCAGATCGACTCCCCGGCGGCAGAGGGTGGCTTTCAGGCCACCGGGTTCGTAGTAAAGGCCGGCATGCACTACTCCGGAGTTGTGGCCCGTCTGGTGATAGGCGAGTTTCTCCTCCTTCTCGTAGACCGTCACCGAAGCGCCGTCCAGTCGGTTGATCAGCTCCCGTGCAACGGCGACACCGATGATGCCACCGCCGACGACCGCGCAGCGCAATGGTTTCGTGGGCATGGAATTCGACGTCAACTCGCTGCTCATGCTGCTCGTCCTTCCTTGCCCGTCCGGGCGTCCTGTTCCGTGCCGGGGACCCGCATTTCGAAGGTCTCACGCACCACTGTGTAGTCAAAGTAGCCCAGGCGGGCAATGGGTTCGATTTTCTTGATGTCCAGCCGTCCGTCAGCGGTTATGACCGCATCGTCGATATGGATGGTTTCAACGGTTGCGAAGATCACGTCGACCGTCCCTGCGGGGGTGGCCCCCGGGATCCGGTGGGTGGAATGGTATTTGCACTCGAACTTCACGGGGCTCTCCTGCACCATGGGGATCGGGTAATTATCGGCGTAGCTGCGTGTGAGCCCCAGATGATCGAATTCGCTTTCCTCCGGGCCCAGTGCCATGGCGCTCTTGTTAACGGCTTCCCGAAGCGGATAGGTCGCCATGTTCCAAACGAACCAGCCGGTGCTCTCGGCGTTGATCACGGTGTCCTTCCGGCGCCCGTCGGGGTGCTGGTTGGCTGAAAACATGACCATGGGCGGGTCGAACGTCAGGTTCTGCCATTGGCTGTAGGGGGCGATGTTTTCCACGCCGGTGGTGCTGACGCTGGAGAGCCAGCCAATGGGACGGGGAATAGTGCAGCTTTTGAAGGGCGAGTGAGGCAACGGGCTTGGTTCGATGGCCGGGTTGTACTTCATGACTTCTCTCCATGTGCTGGGGATCACTACAACCCCCTCAGTGTCTCAGAGGCCGGGATTGGGTCGACTCGATGGCCATGCAAGCTGCCATAGTCATTCCCGCTGGGCCCGAGGTGGAACCAGTCACCGTCGGGCACTTAGCCGAACAGGCTCGCCACGGCCTGTGCGAACGCGTCTGGGTCCTCCTGCGGAACGTTGTGTCCGATCCCCGGAAGGACGCGTTGGCTGTAGGGGCCGGTGAAGTGGTCTCTGCCGGCTGTCGCCGCGGGGCCGCCGACGCCGTCGTCCCCGCTTTCGAGCACCACCGTCGGAACGGTGATCCGCGGCTCTTGGGCGATCAGGTCCTCGAACCGCTGGTACCGGGGGTCGCCGTCGACCAGTCCGTACCGGTGGCGGTAGGAGTGGATGACGACGTCGACGAAATCAGGGTTGTGCAGGCTCGGGGCGCTGGCGGGAAACGCCTGGTGTGCGCCAGCCCAGGCGGGCGACCAGGTCCGCCAGAGGAGTTCGCACAGGTCGTTCCGGTTCCGTTCCAGCCCGCGGCGGCCCCGCTCGGAGTGGAAGTAGTACTGATACCAGTAGCTACGCTCCCATTCCGGGTCCACAGGCTCGCCGGAACGCGCGAGGTTGTGCATGTTGTAGCCGCCGACGGTGACCAGGCCGGCGACGCGTCCGGGGTCCAGTGCCGCCACGATGCACGCCGCCCGGCCGCCCCAGTCGTAGCCCGCAACGACTGCCTGCTCGATGTTGAGGGCATCCATGAAGTCGACGAGATCCTGCCCGAGGGCGGCTTGTTGCCCTGACCGGACCGTCGCGGGATGAAGGAAGCGGGTCGGCCCGAAGCCGCGAAGATACGGCGCGAGCACGTGGGCGCCCTGGCCGGCGAGGATCGGAGCGACGCCGTCGAAGGCCCGAACGTCGTACGGGAACCCGTGCAGCAGGATGACCGGGGTCCCGTCCGGAGTGCCCGCGGACTCGTACCCGATGTCCAGGACGGGGGTCTGGACGCGGCCGAAGGATGTAAAGCTCATGCTGCCATTCTGGCCCCGCCGGCCGCATTGTCCCCAGAACCGGAAGGCGGACGCGCCCGCTGTATTCGGCGACGCACAGCCATTGCCCTTGGCGTCTGCGTTGCATAGCCTAATCGTGCCGAGCAGGGAGAAGACCATGAAGCTGACAGTGACCGAGTTCGTGAGCCTCGACGGCGTATCGCAGGGCCCGGGATCGCCCGAGGAAGACACCAGCGACGGGTTTACCCGGGGTGGATGGCTCGTCCCCTACATGGACCAAGCATTCATCCGCCAGGCCGCGGAATGGCTCGGCCAGGCCGACGGACTCCTGCTCGGCCGGCGTACCTACGACGCCTTCGCGAGGGCCTGGCCCCAGATCACAGATCCGAATGATCCCTTCACCGTGCTCATGAACAGCCTGCCCAAATACGTCGCCTCGCACACGTTGACCACCGGCTCATGGAATCCGACCACGATCGTCTCCGCCGACGTCGAAGCCCAGGTCGCGGAACTTAGACAGCAACCCGGGCGGGAACTCCAGATCCACGGAAGCGCCCGGCTCGTCCAGTCCCTGCTGGCCGCAGGGCTGATCGATGAGCTCCGGCTCGTGGTCGCTCCCGTCATCGTCGGTCTCGGTCGCCGTCTCTTCCCCGACCGCGGCCCGTCCGCGGGACTGCGTCTCGTCAGCAGCCAGGCCACCCCTGGCGGACTCACCCTCCAGGTCTATGAACGAGCCGGACTCGCCACTTACGCGACCTACACGGGCGTCTCGGATGTGCCCTGAGGTGCAGCACGCGCCCACGGGGAAAGCGCCCGCGCAACTTAGGATTCGACGTCGGCCGCGGTTATGGCCTTGTCCGTGAGGATGGGCATCATCCCGAGCAGCGCGAGGGTCAGCACTCCCATGATGCCGAACATGACCTGCAGCCCCAGCCATTGGGCCAGCAGACCTCCGGCTGCTGCACCGAGCGGCATGGTGCCCCACGCGAGCAGCCGGTAGGCGCTGTTGACCCTGCCCAGCAAGCGGGCGGGAGCAATGCGCTGGCGCAGGGACACGGTGATGATATTCCACAGCATGATCAGCATGCCGCCCACAAAGAGGAGTGCGCCAAGAAGATACGGGTTGTCGGTCATGGCGGGCGCACCTACCAACAGCGCGCTCCCGAGGATCGTGAGCGCCAGGGACTTCGACCGGCCCAGCCTGGCCTCCGCCCATTCGGAGATGAATGAGCCGACGAAGGCGCCGAGTGCGGAGGTCGTCAAAAGGAGGCCGAACCCCACCTCGGACAGTTTCATTTCTGAAGCCGGGCCCACGGCAAACAGCACTAAGACCGCGAAAGCCGCGCTGGATGCGAAGTTGAACACCCCGGTCATCACCGCGAGCGTGCGAAGGATCTTCTGGTTCCAGAGGAACCGCAAACCCTCGCCAATGTCGAACCGCAGTGTCGTCTTCTGCTCCCGTTCGATGCGGAAAGCCCCCGGGACCAGGAGCAGGCCACCGACGGCCGCAAGCCACAGCGCCGCCGGCACGGCAAGGCCCGCCACGACGCCGATGGCCACCAGCAGCCCGCCCAGCGGCGGACCAACGAACTGGTTGGCGGTGAGCTCGACGGCGTAGAGCCGGCCGTTGGCGCGCGGAAGCTGATCCCTGTGCACCACCTGGGGCATGATCGACTGCGCGGAGGTGTCGTAGAGCGTTTCAGCCACACCCACCATCAATGCAATAACGTACAGAGCCCAAATGGAGCCCAGATCCAGCAGGACGACGGCGACCAGCACGGCGGGCAGCATCGCGCGGCTGAGGTTGGCCCACAACATGAGCTTGCGCCGGTCCAGCCGGTCGGCCAGCGCTCCGGCAGTTAGCGCGAAGAGAAGCCAGGGAAGCGTCGCCGCGACGGTCAGCCCGGCAACCAGCGTGGGTGACTGTGTGAGCTGAACGGCCAGCAGCGGCAGCGCGATTTTGAAGACGCCGTCCGCGAGGTTGGACAGCCCGGATGAGGTCCACAGCTTCCAGTAGGACGCACCCAGCGGCGCACGTTGCCGTTCTTTAACCTGCGCAGCCTGACCAGTCATAGGTGAACCATTCCCTATTGATTGAGAAAATTCAAGGGGGTTGAATCTAGTACATCAATTTGTAGGATGAGTACATGACGGACGCAGAACAGACGAGCGCGGAGAAGAAACCCGCCGCAAGCGCCCGCGAAATCAAGGCGCTGGCCCATCCGCTGCGCTTGCGGATCCTGCGCCTGTGCGGGCTCCACGAACTGACCAACAAGCAACTCGCCGACCGCCTGGGCCAGGATCCGGGGACGATGCTCTATCACGTGCGGCAATTGCTCTCCAGCGGATTCCTGGAACCCGCCGAGGTCCGTACGGGAGAGAGTGGTGCGCTGGAGAAGCCGTATCGTTCCACGGGGCGGTCCTGGAATCTGGACACCGCACTGCGTGAAGTTGGTCCGGGCGGTCCGCTGGCACCGGTCGAGGCGTTTCGGGAGGAGCTGATGGAAGCTGGGCCGGATGCGCTCGCCAGCCTCTCACGCTTCGTGCTGCACCTCTCCGAGGGAGACGCTGAGGACCTCATCACGCGCATCTACGCTGTGCTGAGCGAATACACCGACAGTGACCGGCAACGATCGGACCAGCCCGCTTACGGCGGCATCTTTGTCCTTCACCGGTCGTCAGACTAGGTCGTCGGTCCCTTCAGGAACGGGCCCGCAGTACTGGTCAGCCCGGAACGCCGGCAGCAATCCGCTCGCCGTTGAAGTATTCGAGCTGCCAGCCGTCAACAGTATGGTGGTGGGCCAGATTGAGCACGGCGTTGTCGACGCTTTGCAGGGTGCGGCCGATGGCACGGCTGAGGGTCACACGGATCAGCGAACCGTGGGCGACCACCAGGACCCTGCGGCCGCGGAACTCCTCGGCGAGGGCTTCCAGCGAGGACAACCCGCGGCGGGCTGCCCCGTCCCCGCTTTCCGCGCCCCGGAAACCACCAGGGATCCGGAGTGCGTCCAGTTCAGGGCCGTCCTGCAAGCCCTCCGCGGGGCCGAAGCTGCGCTCGGTGAGTTCCGCTATGCGGCGGGCGGGGCCGAGTCCCAGCCCCGCGGCGATCATGTCGGCGGTTTCCGCGGCACGGCTCAGCGGTGAGGACACGATGGTGTCCCACTGGTAGCCGGACAGGACGGCGACGGCGTCACGCGCCTGGCCGCGGCCGACGTCGTTCAGTGGAATATCGGTGGACCCCTGCAGCCGGCGCTGAGCATTCCAATCCGTCTGGCCGTGGCGGACAAGGGCGAACGTCGTAAGGGTCATGCGTTCCATTCTGCCCTGAATCCTGGCGCGAGGGGCCGGCTTCCTGCAGCAGCGAACAGCCCGGGCCCGCGCGCGGAAGCACCTAGGGCAGGCTCGCCACGGCTTGTGCGAACGCGTCCGGGCCTCCTGCGGAACGTTGTGTCCGATCCCCGGAAGACGCGTTGGTCGTAGGGGCCGGATCTAGCGGCTGCTCACCTGGCCGAACAGCTTCGCGATGGGTGCGAGCAGGATCGGGCGGGCGGCGTACCACCCGGCCACGGTGATGGCGATTGCGGCCGCGAAAAGCCAGAACCCGACCCAGTTCACCACGTCGGTGCCGGCGAACATGTGGTTCAGGTTGCGCAGCGCACCGGTGGAGAACACCAGGAACACGTGGATGAGAATGAACAGCACGAAAAACAGCATCGTCGGGAAGTGGATCGCGCGGGCAACCTCCACCGGGTAGATCTTGTTCAGCGTCTTCGCGTCCTTCGGCCAGACCTCGCTCATGCGCACACCGGTCATCGCCGCAAGCGGGGCCGCGATGAACACCACGAGGAAGTACATGAGCTGCTGCAGGCTGTTGTAGTTCACCCAGCCGTTCTCCACGGGCCAGTCCAGGGTCATGTACTGCAGGAGTGCGGAGAGCGCGTTCGGGAACACCTCCGCGCTGGTCGGCACGATCCGCATCCAGTGGCCGGAGGCAAACAGCAGCACCACAAAGATGAGCCCGTTGGCCAGCCATAAAATGTCGAGCGACTGGTGCAGCCACAGGTTGATGCTGATCTTCTTGCCGCCGCGCTTGGGCGTCCAGAACGCCGGCGGCTTCTGCTGGGTGCGCACCTGATAGCCGGAGCGAATGATGAGCACTATCAGGAAGATGTTCAGGAAGTGCGACCACTGCGCCCACCACGGGAAGCCCGGCTCTGCGGTCTCGGGCAGGTGATACTCGCCGGGGTACCTCACGAGGAACTCTGGCACGCCGGGCAGCGTCGTCACACCGCGCGCGGCGAGCACAAGGATCGCTGCGGCGGCCACGGCGCCGAGCGCGAGGAGCGCGACGCGTTTGATCCACTCATTCAGGGTGCGCGAACCGTAGAGCCTTGCCTCGGCCTTTGGCCGCACGGGCTGTTCGACGACGGCGGGCTTGTCGACGACGGCGGGCTTGGCCGCCGCTGCGGGTGCGGCTGGGACCGCGGGTGCACTGGCGGTCGCAGCCGCCGTCGGCCGGGCCTGGGCAACGGGCTCCACCTCGGCACTGGGCTCCGCCTCGGTGGTAGCCGGGGCCTGGGGCTGGGCGTTGTGTTCGGGAGCTGCGTGCACCGCGGGGGCGGCGGCGACCGCCGGAGCAAGTCCGGCCGGCGGCCACCGTTCACCAGCGGGGACACGGGGAAGACCGCGGCGAAGCGGGGTGGTTCCCGCCGGCAGCGTGGCGGGTTCGGTGGCCGGGGTAGCTGCAGCGGACGTCGAGGCGGGCGCTGCGTGCGCGGCAGCAGCTGCGGCCGGCGCGGCCTGGGGAGCAGCAGCAGTATCTGGGGCCGGCGCGGGCGGGGCGACTGCGGCGGGAGCCCCGGATCGAACCGGCACGGACAGCGAAGCCTCGCCCGCTGGCGGCCAGGGTTCGCCGCCCGGCACGCGCGGCAGGCCACGGCGAAGCTGCCGCGACGCTGCGGCGGCGCCTGCGTTCTCTGCGGTGGCCGGGGCGGACAACGCCGCAGCCGGCGCCGTTTCCTGGGCGGCAGCAGCGGGGGCAGAGGGCGCGGCGGCCGCCGGCGTGGCAGGCGCCGGCCCGGCGGTGACCGGTCCCACCCCGGAATCAGACGCCGACCGGGCTTCGGCTGCTGCCGTGACGATGTGTGCGGGCGCCTGGCCTGCTGCAGGCCAGGGGTCTCCACCTTCGACGCGCGGCAGGCCCCGCCGGACGGACCGAGACAGAGATGCCATCACTGATTCTTCCGAGCCTCAAGGGCGCTAATCAGCTGAGGCACAACCTTGAAGACATCTCCGACCACACCGAAGTCGGCGATCTCGAAGATCGGCGCGTCTGAATCCTTGTTGATGGCGACGATCGTCTTCGCGGTCTGCATGCCAGCCCGGTGCTGGATCGCGCCGGAAATGCCCAGCGCGATATACAACTGTGATGACACGGAAACCCCGGTCTGGCCGACCTGATGCGCCTGCGGGATGTAGCCCGCATCCACCGCGGCACGCGAGGCACCCACGGCAGCACCGAGTGTATCGGCGAGCTGTCCAACGAGGGCGAACTGTTCCTCCGACCCGAGGCCGCGACCGCCCGCGACAACCTTCGCTGCACCACGCAGCTCCGGCCGCGAGGTGGCAACAACTGCCTCCTCGAACGAGTCGATCCGTGCGGCCGGCTTCTCGGAGCGCTCCACTTCCAAGGTCTCCGACGCTTCCGGCTGGGCCGCAGTACGCGCTTCGATGGAGCCCTGACGAACCGTAATTACCGGCGCCCCAAACGTGGACGTTGACGTCACATCGTAGGCACCGCCGTACACGGAGTGGTGTGCCACGACGCCCTCGTCATCACGTGAGACGCCGATCGCATCGGCGGAAATCGCTGCACGCGTTCGAGCGGCGTATCGGCCGGCAAGGTCACGCCCATTTAGGGAATGCGAAATCAGGATCGCATCCGGCTGCACCTTTTCCACAGCGGCGGCAAGCGCATCAACGCTCGGCACTCCGAGCGCAGCAGGATCCGGCGCCTCCGCGATCAGTACGCGCGCGGCACCAAGGACCGAGGCCTCCGCGGCGGCGGCGCTCCCAGTGCCGGGTGCGGCAAGGACCAATGCAACTGGCGTGCCAACGGCAGCGGCAGCACCGAAGAGTCCTGCCGCAGCTTTCTCGAGTTCACCGGAAGGGCCGGTTTCCATGACGACCAGGATTGCGTCACGAGCGAATTCAGTCATGTCGTTACTCCCTAAGCCAGTCGGTTTTCGACAAGGAAGGCAGCGAGCTTCTCGCCGGCATCACCCTCATCAATGATCTTTACGCCGGCCGCACGCGGGGGCTTCTCTGCAACGGTCAGCATGATCGAACGCGCCGCGTCCGGGTTGTCGGCCGTGATCCCGAGGTCGGCGAGGGTAAGCGTCTCAAGCGGCTTCTTCTTCGCCGCCATAATTCCTTTGAAGTTCGGGAAGCGCGGCCCGGGAAGCGCCTCGGTAATGGAAATTACCGCGGGCAGGTTCGCTGACACCTTCTGTACGCCGGATTCAACGGGCCTGGAGCCGGACACCGCGCCGTCGCTGATCTCCACGGAGCTGAGGCCGGTAGCAAGCGGGACGTCAAGCAATTCTGCAAGCATCGCGGGAATCATGCCGCCGGACCCATCGGTGGAAACGTTGCCGGTGATCACAAGGTCAAACTCAACGCGACGGATCGCTGCTGCAAGGGTTTCCGCGGTAAGTCCCAGGTCCGCACCCCGGAGCGCCTCGTCAGCGACGAGGGTGGCGCTTCCCGCACCCATCGCAAGGCCCTTGCGAATCGTTGCCGTCGCACTCTCGGGAGCAAGGGAGAGGACCGCGACCTCAGTGCCCGCGTTAGCGTCCGCGTACGTCAGGGCCAGTTCCAACGCCCGCTCACCGATCTCATCAATGACTGCCTCGCTGGCTCCTCGATCGGCAAGGCCTGTTTCAAGGTTCAGTTTTCGGTCCCCGTACGTGTCGGGGACCTCCTTAACTAGGACGATAATCTTCATCGATGCTCTTCCGTTGGCGGGCATGTCTCAGTAGGGGAGACATGTCGAATCTCCATTGAGTCTACAAAGTCGAGCCCTCCTAGGCGGACAGTGCCCGTGTCGTGGCCACAAACGCAGGGGGATGTCGAACAGTCCGCCCCTTCCCAGCATTCTGGGGATGGGACTTCTTGATGTTCACCAGTGCCTCAGGCCACCTGGCTCCGCAGGCCGTCCGGCACCCCTACAGTGCTGCATCCCGGGAACATACGCCACTGACGTGGACCAGTGGTCCCGCCGAATCAAGGATGCGAGGCTGACTTCTGTCACCAACGGCTGCCTGGCGTGTTTCAGCATTGACTTCTCCACCGCATTCCGGCCCAGCCGTTCGATCGCACGGCCGGGCCGGACACTCAAACGGAGTGCCGGCGCGGGCCACTGTTCCGACGGTGCGTGCCGCGGCGGGCGCGATCAGCCTAGTGCTGGGACGAGCCCATCACATGGTTTCGTTGCTGTCGACTCGTTGAATCCAGCTGCCGAAAGAAGACCACCCAGAGGACAACCGCGAGAGCTCCGATGGGCACCATGATGGACCATCCTGCAGGGCTTGCACGAAGATACGACACGATTGGCGTGACGAGTATCGGTAAGGTCGTCAGCCCGAGGAAAGCAAGGGAACCAGCCGCTGTTGCGTGTCCCCACACGTGTCCACGTATTAAGAGCACCCCTGATGTGAATACCGCTGGGAGGAAGAACGCCAGATCCAGTACGTGAACCGGGTTGGTCGGCACATTCCAGGCCGAGGCGCTGGTCGATGGTGCCCCCGCCATGAGGTCAGGGACGATCTCGCTTAGCCAGAGAAGTGTGAACAGGACGCTGGTCACAATGAGAACCCAACCGGCAAGACCCGTAGCTGTTCGCCCGACCAAGTGAGTGACCTCGGCAATGACGCTGGCCAGCGTGCCGACGAGTGCGAATACTGAGAGGCCAAGAACAGCTACCCAAACCAGGAATAGAGGACCGAAATGGATCGAGAATGCGTAGATCGAGTAGTTGTATACGGTAAAACCCAGAAAACCGATCAATGACAGCCACGAACTGACCGATCCTCTTCTGGCCAGCCAAGCGAGGACCACGATCAACGGGGAAACCAGCAGGCCGTTCACCACGTCCTGGGCAATGGCTGCGTTGAAGAGCTGGTCCGTCTCGTGCCCGTAGACCGCCGCCGGCGTAAGGAGCCCAAAAACACTTCCGCCGAATGCGAGCATCGCGGCCGAAACGGAAAGCCACAGCCAAGTCTGAGGCAACGTACCGGAGGGGGCTCCCACGCCGTTAGGCCACGTGGTGGCGGGCGACATCTTCACAAGCCACTACCAAGTTGCGTGAGCACATCGCCGGTCCGCGCCGTGACTGGGGGGATCTCGGCGCCGGGTCGTTCAAGCCGGCTAAGCCATTCCCGGACGCCGCGGGCTGGCTCGCGCGGGGACGAGCGAGCTTGGACTGCGTCTGTGTTGCCCCACAAGGACTCGTCGACCAGCAGTGCGCGCATTGTTGCTCTCCTACTTTGAGAATTTGCAAGTAAGGCCGAACTCCCAGCCTATGCCCAAGCCCAAGACGGCGACGCCTTATGCAGATGTCAGATCAGCTCGGCCGTGTGTCGCGCGGATCGGCTGAGCCGCTGATAAAGGCGTGTCCGGATATCGGAGTGTGGTCTGTGTCGGGCCGGGGCCGCGCTGATCGGTGTGTGACCGCTCGCATCATGAAGATTCCGTAGGCTGCGAAGACAACGATGTAGAGGGTGAAGATGACGATGTCCGTGGACGTCGGGGCAATCATGACCGTTCCCTCCGAGGTGACAAAGCCCGCGAAGTCGATCAACGCGTGGATCACGATTAGGGGCCACAAGGCACCCGTCCGAAGCGTTACAGCCGCGAAGCCGAATCCCATCGCCGTGGCATAGGCGGCCTGCAGCAGGGTCGCCACCAGGTCCGCGCCGAACAGGAGGTTCAGCAGATGCATCACTCCGAAGACGATGGATGAAAGGATTGCTGCCCGCCAGAGCCCTGCCGGAGCGAGGGCCTGCAAAATCAGGCCTCGGAAGAAGACCTCCTCAACAAAACCAATGAGGCAGGCCAGGACCAGGAAAAAGGCGACCTCCTCAAAGCGCATGCGGGAGATGCCGATAATCGTAGCCGCGACCACCGGCAGCACCGGAAGCAGTGGAATCCAGTACAGCCGCAGGTCTCTCAGCCTGGGAAGGGCACGAAAACCGACTGTCCTCCAAGACCGCAGGGCCGTCAGCACCGCGATAGCCAGAACCGCGAGGGTCAGTTCAGCGAGCAGCTCCAGCACGGTAGGCGGCAACTCGGGCAATGCGGCACCGGTGCCAGCAGAGATGACGTTCACTGAGGCAATCGAGGCCGCGATAACGATCGTGAAGAGGTATGGCCGTCTTGCACTTGGCTCTGTCGGTCGCATGTATTTCCCCCGGTTGTAACTGAACTGACAGTACGAAGCGCCCCGGGCCGCTCGCTCATGATTGGACCGAGCCCATTTCCCTCATCCTAGCGGCGTGGAGATGCTAGGAAACCGGTTGTGCGAGTTCTTCGACCAGGGATGGCCGGAGCCCGGACTCCGACCGCGACATCCAGATTGTAAATTCTATTGACATCGTGTAAACCTTGGCTTCACACTGTCGTATGGCGCTTATCACTTCCGGGCCCCAGGGCGGTCGGAGGTCAATAGGCGAAAGCCCCGGGGCACCAGCCCAGGATCGAACGGAAACAAGGGAGTTTCATCGATGAGTCAAACCATTAAGGTGTCGAGCCGAGGTTCGGTACGTGCGACGTTCGTTGCCGCCTACAGCGCGGTCACACTGGCGCAGATTACCAACGCCCTCCCGGGCGCCCTCAGCGGCACCTTTGCCACGGAATTCCACACCTCGGGCGCGGGTCTGACCTGGATCGCGGGCATGTTCTTAATGGGTATCGTCGTGTTCGAGCTCAGTTGGGGGCTCCTTGGCGACCTGTTCGGACGCAAGAAGCTTCTGTACGCCGGCGCGGCGTTGAGCGTCGTCGGATCCGTCCTGGCTGCGCTGGCGCCGACGACCGAGATGATGATCTTCGCGCAGGCGGTCGGCGGCATCGCGGCGGGCATCCTATTTCCCATCTCGCTGTCGATGATCGCGGCGATCACCCCGGATCACCGGGCGCGTGCGCGGGTCATTGCCACCTGGGCCGGGTTCCTGTCGCTCGGCGCGGTCATCTCACCCGTGCTCGCCGGCCTCACCGCCCAGTTGTTCACGGTTCCGGGCGCTGCGCCCGGCGCGCCGAATGTGTTCAGCGGCTGGCGGGTGGCCTACCTCGTTGCGGCAGCGGTCGCCGTCGTCGTTCTCCTCGTCGCGCTCCGGGCGAAGGACTCCGCGGCCTCCGAGGGACGCAAACTCGACCTGCCCGGCCAGTTCACCCTCGCGCTCGGCCTCATCGCCGTGCTCTTCGCGACCGTCCAGGCGGTCGATGCAGGCTTCGGCGCCTGGGATGTCGTCGTGAGCTACGCGGTCGGCGTCGTGCTCTTGGTCCTGTTCGTAATCATTGAGATGCGCACCAAGCAGCCGCTCATCCACCTCTCCCTGTTCAAGAACAGCGCCTACTCGATCACCGGCATCGTCGCGGTCACCGGCATGTTCGCTTTCCTCGCAATCTGCTTCAGCACCAGCGTCGCCGTCGGCGGTCTCGCTTTGGCCGAGACGTGGAAGGTCGGGGTGCTGTTCGTCTTCATCCAGGGTCCGGCTTTCGCCTTCATCCCGGTGGTGGGGTGGCTCATCCACCACGTAGCGCCGCGCTGGGTGCTTACCTCGGGCTTCGCCTTCATGGCTCTCTCCGGCTTTTGGCTCTCGACGTTCTCCCTGGGCACGCCGGAGGCCTTCGGCGGCACCCCGTGGACGGCCTTCATTCAGCCGCTTCTGCTGCTGGGCATCGGATTCGCGCTCACCGTTGGCTCCGTCACCTCGGTGGCAATCAACACCGTCCCGCCGCAGCACATCGGCATGGCCTCCGCGACGACGAACCTGCTGCGCGACCTCGGCTTCGCCCTCGGACCGGTCATCGGCTCGGCCATCGCGTTCGGCATCGGCGCCTCGATCTTCGCGCGCCCGCTCGGCGGGATCCTCGGCGGTGCGGGGCTGCCCGCCAACGCCGTCGAAGGGCTCTCCCACGTGCCGCCCCTGGGCTATCTCTCCGGCTGGGACGGCGTCATCGCCCAGTTCTCCGGCCAGGCACTGGCCGGCGGCGCACCCGGACCGGCCGTCGACGGCATGGTCCAGGCCCTCACCGCCGCGCAGCAGCAGATCCAGGGCGCGGCCGGGGCCTCGCTCGGCCAGGGCTTCCAAACGGTTTACCTCGTCGCTGCCATCGCGGCGACCGCCTCCGCCATCCTCACCCTCTTCATCACCGCTCGTTCGACGGCGCCCACCCCCGATGCCATCGCGGAGACCACTGAGGCGAACGCCGAAATGGCCGTCTGAGACGGACGGCTTCCCTTCACCGACCACCACCCACTATCCGCAAGGAGAGCACTGTGACTGCACCCATCGAATCAGACATCGACATATGGAACGACGACATCCTCGTCAACCCCTACCCCACCTACGCCGCTCTGCGCGAGCAGGCCGGCGTCGTCCACCTGCCCAAGAACGATCTTTACGTGCTGACCCGCTACGACATCATCCGCGACGTGCTCGGCGATCCGGCGACCTTCTCGTCCACCACCCTCGGCTTCAACCCGATGGTGAACGAGGCGCTGCAGGGCACCTCCCTCGCCTCCGACCCGCCGGTTCACACCCAGCTGCGCGCGACGCTGTCGGAGAACCTTACGCCCCGCGCACTGCGCGGCCTGAAAGTCATCATCGACGAGAAGGCGGACAAGCTCGTCGCCGAACTCGTCGCCAGCGGCAGCTTCGAGGCCATCGACTCCCTGGCCCGCGCCTTCCCGCTTGAGATCGTCGCCGATCTCATCGGCTTCAGCGGACACGTCAAGGACAACATGCTGCGCTGGGGACAGGCGGCGATGCAGGTTATCGGGCCGCTGAACCAACGCACCCAGGAGAGCTTCCCGATCGCCGGCGAGCTCTACGGCTGGTGCTCCTCGGTCACCGCCGACGACCTCGCTCCCGGCTCGATCGGCCGCGGAATCTTCGACGCCGAGGCCCGTGGCGGCATCCCCGAAGGCTCCGCAGGGCACATCATTCACCAGTACCTTGGGGCGGGCGTGGACACGACGATCGCCTCGATCGGCAACATCGTCGCGCTGTTCGGCCGCCACCCGGAGCAGCTCCAGCTCGTCCGCGAGAACCCGGAGCTCGTCCCCGCAGCGTTCGCCGAGGTGCTGCGCTACTGGACCCCGCTGCACATCTGGGGCCGCACGGCGACCCGCGACGTGCAGCTCGACGGCGTGACAGTTCCCGCCGGCGCCCAGCTGGGCATTCTCATCGGTGCGGGCAACCGGGACGCCCGCCACTACGACAATCCCGATGTCTTCGACGTGACACGCAACCCCGTGGACCACCTCTCCTTCGGCTACGGGCCGCACGGCTGCGCAGGGCAGGGCCTGGCGAAGCTCGAAGGCCACGCCATCGTGAGCGCCCTCGCACGCCAGGTAAAATCGATCACCATCACCGACGTCGTCCGGGTGCCGAGCAACATGACCCGGAGCATCGACAAGCTCCAAGTCGCCGAGGTTGTGGCCGCGTGAGGATCGAACTCGACCGGCCGCGCTGCGAGGGACACGGGCTCTGCGAGGAAGCCGCGCCCAAGCTCATGCACCTCGATGATGACGGCGAACTCGTGATCGATGTCGAGGAGGTGACCGGGGCCGACGTCGACGCCGCGAAGGCTGCGGTAAGGGTCTGCCCCGTCGCAGCGCTCCGCCTGGCGGCTTGACGAGGGCGCCGGGCTGACTCCGCCGGGAACCTACTGCACTCCATGGATAGGATTGGGTCATGTCGTCGCTGCGAGAGGCCCAGAAGCAGCTGACCCGCGACACGATCATCGACCGCGCGCTCGAGCTCTTCACCGAGAAGGGCTACGCAGCGACAACGATCGACGAGATCGCCGTGGCAGCCGGGACAACCCGGGCGACCTTCTACGCGCACTACCCCTCGCGCAGCGATCTGATGGGGGACTTCATGGCGCGCGTCAACGCCGTGCTGGACCGCGCGGATGGCCCCGACCGGGCGACAACGGCAGCCGACCTCGTCGACGTCGTCCGGGCGGGCCAACTGCCCGGCATCCTTGCCTGGCTCGAGTCGCGCGCGGTGCTCTGGCCGGTCTTCCGCCCCTACCTCGACGTGCTCGACGAGGCCGCCGCCGTCGATCATGACGTTCGGGCACTGGTCCGGGGATGGCATGAGGAGGTCATCGCCGACATCGTCCGAGGCATGCAGTTGGCCGGCCGCTTCTCAGAGGAAACCCGCCACATCCGCGGGACGCTCGCGTTCACGCAGCTCGACTACGTCGCAACGCTCTGGACGAGACGCAAACTCGAGCCCCACCGCGAGCACGCCCTCGAAGTGCTCGCCGACAGCTGGTACCACCTGCTCTGCGACGAAAGCTAGCCGGGCTCGCTGACCCGGTCCGGCGCCGCGATGACCTGGTCAGTCCCGCCCTGCCACGTCGCAATGTCGACGACATCTATAACGGCCGGCCGGTCGGCCGCGTCAAAGGCAGCGGTGGGATCCCGCGCGCGAAGCGGGGGAGCGAACTCTTTGGTTTCAGGCATGCAATCCTCATTGTGGTGGCTGCCCAACTACGCCACCATGATCCTATGGATGTTGAAACAACTAAGGTGGATGAGCTGAGCCTTCCCCAGGCTTTCCTGCTCTTGGCAACGAACGACAAGAACGGCAAACCTGAAGTGCCCGTGTTCGCACTCAGGACTACCTTGGCCGGGGCCATACTGGCCGAGCTGGAACTCCTCGGTGCAATCGCCCTGCAGGGGAAGCACGTCCGGGCTACCGGCGCCGCCCCGCCAACGGACTTCCAGCACGAGCTGGAGCTCATCCGTGGCAAATCCCGGCCCCATACCCCCAAGCGGTGGGTCTCCATGCTGGAGGGCCGGGGCGAAGCGCAGCGTGTCTACGAGCGGATGGCGTCACGCGGCATCGTGGAACATGTCGGCGAAAAACACCTTGGCCTGTTCAAGTCCACGCGGTATCCGGAGAAGGACCACGGTCCGGAAGCTGCGCTCCTGGAAAAGGTCAAAGCGGCACTCGGCGGGGGGCCGCTCGTACCGCCGAAGCCGGATTCCAAGCCTGAGACCAAGGCGCCAGATTCCAAGCCTGAGACCAAGGCGCCCGAAGCGACGGCGCCAGAGGCGAAGCCTGATTCCAAGTCGCCCGTCGCGAAGGCGCCCGATGCCAGAACGACGGCGCTGATCGCCCTGCTCCAGGCCGCCGGGCTGCTCGGAAAGCTCTTCCCGGCCGCAGACCAAAGCCGGGCATCGCAGTTGGCTAAGGACTACTGGCCTTCCCGCGCGGTCGAGGACGAACTTCGGCTGATCAGACTGGCGGAGGCAGAATCCCCAACCCTTTGATGTGGACCTGAAAGTCAATCTCCAGGGATTCTGCGACACTGGGCCCATGCTTACCGAACACGCCTTGCTGCCTGTCATCTCCGGTCTCGAAGAAGAGTTTGAGGCTGCGTTCGATCAGGCCCGCCTGATTATCGCGTCGATGCCCGGCTTCGTCACGATGTCGCTCTCGCGTTCCCTCGAATCACCGAACACCTACCTGCTGCTCGTGCAATGGGAACGTCTGGAGGACCACACCATCGGCTTCCGCGGATCTCCGCAGTACCAGCAGTGGCGCGAGCTGTTGCACCGCTTCTACCAGCCGTTTCCCGTGGTCGAGCATTACGAGCTGCTGAGCTCCACCCCTGGTTGAAAATGGGTATGCAGCCAATGGCGGCGCTATCCGCCGGCGGGTTGGAACAACTCGACAACGTTGCCGGACGGGTCTACCAGCAGGATCTGCTGGCCGCCTGGGCCGGTAACGACGTCGTTTCGGAAAGTGAGGCCTGCGGCGCGCAGCCGGTCCACGTCTGCGGCGATGTCGCTCACGATGAGGTGGATCCGATTCCATCCTCCTGGCGCCGGCACGGTTCCGTCCGGCATTGGTCGGCCTGCCGAGCTGCTCGGCCCGCTTAGCAGCAGCCGCAGCCGGCCCCTGGTGACGTCGGCGAACGCCGGTGCGGCGCTCATCCGGACGGTGAATCCGAGGTACTTGGTGTAGAAGTCGACCGCTGCATCGACGTCGTCCACCATGTATCGGACGCTGACAAGGTCATTAAGGTCGTTGGGCATTTCCAGCTCCTTCGGAACTCGTGGGAATACTCGGTTGCGTAAAGGTAGTAGCGCCTTCAAGAAGTAAGGCGAGCTTGAGCCTGACTGCAGTCCGCTGCCCTTGTGATCATTGTTGGCCGAGCGCAGGGTCTCGCGCTACCCAAGGGCTCAGCCACTAACCAGTGATCGGAGCTCCTGATGCGTCCGGTCCTGGCCTTGCCCATCTTTTCGTCGGAAGCGCCCGGCGTTATGATTCCGTGTGAGCTTCACCCACGGCTACGCGGACAACGACGGGCTTCGTATGTATTACGAGGTCCACGGCCAGGCGGTGCCCGGCCAGTCGCCGCTGCTCCTCATCCCGGGCGGCGGCTCCACGATCGGCACCAACTTCGGCGACCTCATCCCCCTGTTGGCTGAACATCGCCAGGTCGTCGCCGTTGAGGAGGAGGGCCACGGCCGCACCCAGCCCACCAGCCGCCCGCTCACGGCCGAGAACTCCGCCGGCGACGTCCTCGCTGTTTTGGCCCAGCTCCACGTGGAAACGGTGGATGTGCTGGGATTCAGCTCCGGCGGGCACACCGCCATTGCGCTGGCGCTCCGGCGTCCGGCAGTTGTCCGGCACCTCATTGCTGCCTCCACCTTCGCGAACCGCAATGCCCGGCCGGAGGAATTCTGGGACGGTATGGCGAAAGCCACCCTCGAGGACATGCCGGACATTTACAAGCACGCCGACCGCGTTCTGAACCCCGAGCCCGGCCACCTGGAGCGGCTCTTCGAGCTGGACAGCCGGCGCATCCTGGACTTTCCCGGATGGTCCGACGGCGAGCTGGGAACCATTACGGCCTCAACGCTGGTGGTGAGCGCCGACCGCGACTTTATCCCCGCCGAATATGCCGCACGGATGGCCGCCGCCATCCCGGGCGCGCGCCTGCTGATTGTCCCCGGCGGCCACGGCGACTACCTCGGCGAGCAGGGCGCCAGCGGCGGGGACCTGCGGACGATGCATGCCACCTTCCCGTTCCTGCTTCGGTTCCTCGGTGAGTAGATCCGGCACTCGGTAGCCCGTAGCCGAAGGCCGCACCGGGCCCAGCGGCAGAAGTGGTGCGGCTGTGCCGATTGCTGACGACGTTAGTCGATTGATAAGGACGGTAAACGGAATCGGACGATGCGCCTGAGGGCGCATCGTCCGATCCAGCTGCAGGCAGCTTTTATCAGGTCCGGACCGTCACTGCAGTCGGCTCGAAGGCTCCAGCTTGGCGGATGCATTCGTTTCGATGACGGGCCTTGAGCCTGGCGTCTTGGGGATCATCGCTACCGCAACGGCGGCCAGGATCGCCACGAACGCGAAGACGATGAAGTTCCACTGGAACGGAAGCTGTGCCGATCCGATCCAGCCGCCGATGAGTGGCCCGGAAATCGCTCCGATGCGGGCAAAGGACAGGGCCCAGCCGGTGGCAGTTGCCCGGGCGTAGGACGGGTAGTAGTCGGCCACCCAGCCGGTAAGGACGAGGGATGTTGAGATGGAACCCACGCCGGCCAGGGCGACGAAGACGTAGTTGACGAAGATATTGTTCGGGAACATCAGCAACAGGATTCCTACACCGCCGATGGCGTAGAAGAGGACGAGGATGAGTTTCTTGCCGTAGATATCGGCGGCCCGGCCGAGCACCATGCCGCCGATGGCGGAGGCGAGGCTGAAGACTGCCAGGAACGTCAGGGATGAGCCCAGGTCGTAGCCGGCCTTCCGCATGATGGTTGGCAGCCAGGTGTTGAGGCCGTAGACGAGGACCATGCCGCAGAACAGGGATATCCAGAAGAAGACGGTGGGCCTGAGGTAGTCGCGGGAGAAGAGAGCCATCAAAGACTGCTTCCACCCCACAGGCTTCAGAGCCTCGCCGGCAACCGGTGCTGGAGCCCAGTCGTTGTCGACAAACGGTGTGACGCCCAGCTTGCCCGCGAGGCGCAGGGCCTCAGCGCGGCGGCCCTTGCTCATCAGGAATTCAAGGGACTGGGAGGATCCATGCCAGGATCGGGATAAGCAGGATCGGGATGAATCCCACACCAATCACCCAGCGCCACCCCAGCGTCGGAAGCAGTGCGAGGGCAACCAGGGCGGCTGCGAGAATTCCGAATGAGTACCCGGAATACATAACGCCGTAGTTGAAGGACCTGCGTTTGGGGGCCGAATACTCGATGGTGAGGGCAGCTGCCACGGGGATGATGCCGCCCATGCCCAGGCCTCCCAGGAAGCGGAACAACCCGAACATCTCCGGCGTGGGTGCCAAGGCTGCGCCCAGCTGGGTGGAAGTGAAGATCAGGACGGACAGCAGCAACATGTTTTTGCGGCCGACGCGGTCTGAGAGAGTGCCGATCGTCATGGCGCCGATCAGCATCCCGATCAGGGCATAGGAACCCAGCCCGCCGAGCTCCAGCGGGCTCAGGTCCCACTCCTTGTATTCGGCGAGGGCGGGAATGATGGCGCCAAGAACCCCCACGTCGTAGCCCTCCGCGAGGATGGCGAGCCAGCAAGCGAGCAGTACGCGGTTGGTTGTTTTCGGTGGAACTGGCCATTGGGTGTGGTTCAACGCAGCCATTGAGGTCCTTCGGTGGTGTTGGAAGTGGTGACTGGTGGCGCGGGGCGGCTTGGATATTGAAGCCGGCAATCATCCGGAAACAAGCCTTCCCGCCGCCGCCGCATCACCTATGAGTCATGGATTCGACAAGTCCTACTGAGCCAGACTCGGCTCTGCAGCAGAGATTCCGGGCGTCCAGCGCAGATGACCGTCGGGTGTGATCAACTCCGGTTCCTGGAGGAGGGACAACCGCGGACGGACGGCGTCCGTCCTGCCGCTGGGAGGCTTGCGGCGGCCGGCCTGGAACTGGGGGATCCATTGTGACCCCGGGCCCTGGTATTCCTGCTCCGCGGCGGCATGGAGAGTCCACTGCGGATCGTACAGATGCGTGCGGCCCAGGGCAACGAGGTCGGCCCGGCCTGCCAGCAGCACGGAATTGACGTCGTCGAAACTTGAAATGGCTCCGACTGCAATCACCGCGACTCCGGCCGGCGCCGCAACCTCCTGCCGGATCCTGTCGGCAAACGGCGTCTGGTAGCTCCGGCCGAAGGCGGGTTTTTCCTCCTTGGCAACCTGCCCCGTGGAGACGTCAATGCCGGCCGCGCCATGATCGACGAATGCCTGGGCAATCACGATCGCGTCGTCTGAGGAGTTTCCGCCCTCGATCCAGTCAGTCGCCGAGATGCGCACCGTCAACGGCTTGTGAGCGGGCCAGGTGGCACGAACGGCGTCGAAGACCTCGAGCGGGAACCGCAGCCTGTTCTCCAGGCTTCCGCCGTACTCGTCCGTGCGCTGGTTGGAGACGGGGGAGAGGAACGAGGAGAGCAGGTATCCGTGGGCAGCGTGGACTTCGAGCAGGTCGAACCCCGCTTCTGCTGCCCGTCGTGCTGAGCTGACGAAATCAGCTTTGACCCTGTCCATCTCGGTCCGGTCGATTTCGCGGGGGACGTGGTTGCCGGGGCCGTAGGGGAGGGCTGACGGGCCGACGGGCTCCCAGTTCCCCTCCTTGAGCGGCTCGTCGATACCGTCCCACATGAGCCGGGTGGAGCCTTTGCGGCCAGAGTGGCCGATTTGGACGCCGATTTTCGCGGTCGAGCGCGTGTGGACGAATTCGACAACTGATTTCCAGTTCTCACGTTGTCCGTCGGTGTAGAGGCCCGAGCATCCGGGAGTAATGCGCCCTTCGGCTGAGACGCAAACCATTTCGGTCATGACCAGGCCCGCGCCGCCGAGTGCTTTGGACCCGAGATGGACCAGATGGAAGTCCCCGGGCATGCCGTCGACGGCGGAGTACATGTCCATGGGGGAGACGACCACACGGTTCTTGAGCTCCAGCTCCCCGATGCGGTAGGGCTGGAACATCGCGGGGGCGATGTCCGGCAATCCTTGGGATTCAGCGAAGTGGCGCTCTACGGTTTCTGCGAATCCGGGATCCCGCAGGCGCAGGTTCTCCTGCGTGATCCGGCGCGAGCGGGTGAGCAGGTTGAACGCGAACTGCGTTGGCTCCTGGCCTTTGTACTGTCCCACGCGTTCGAACCATTCAAGCGAAGCCTGGGCGGCCCGTTGGGTGGACTCGACGACGGGGCGACGCTCGGTCTCATAGGCCGCAAGGGCGGTTTCAAGGTCCTGGTGCTCGTGAAGGCAAGCAGCCAGTGCGAGCGAGTCTTCCATGGCGAGCTTGGTGCCTGAGCCGATGGAAAAGTGCGCGGTGTGCGCGGCGTCGCCCAGCAGCACGATGTTCCCGTGGCGCCAGCTGCGGTTCTTGACCGTGGTGAAGTTCAGCCACTTGGAGTTGTTGGACAGTACCTCGTGTCCGGCGAGTTCATCGGCGAAGATGGCGCGGATCTTGCTGATGGCCTTCTCATCGGAGACACCGGGGGCAAACACCTCGGCAGCTGTCTCGCCGAAGCCGGCCGCGTCCCACACATCGGGGGACATTTCCACGATGAAGGTGGAGCCTTCGTCGGAGTAGGGGTATCCGTGGATCTGCATGGTGCCGTACTCGGTGTCCTTGACGAAGAACTTGAACGCCTCGAAAACCTGGTCGGTGCCCAGCCACATGAATTTGTTGGGCCGGGGGTCAAGGCTGGGCCCGAATGACTCCGCGTAGGTTGCCCGGATCTGTGAGTTGATCCCGTCGGAGGCGAGCACCAGGTCGTAGCCGGCCTCGAGCTCGGCGATGGGCGGTGCGGGGGTACTGAACCGGACGTCCACGCCCAGTTCGCTGCAGCGGCGCTGCAGCAGTTCCAGCAGCTCCTTGCGGCTCATCGCGGCGAAGCCCTGGCCCCCTACCGTGAGGATTTCATCGCGGAAGTGGATATCAATGTCGGACCACCGAGCAAACCGCCGACTCATGTATTCAGCAACCACAGGGTCGGCGTTGCCGATGCCCCCGAGGGTTTCGTCGGAGAAAACGACGCCGAATCCGAAGGTGTCTGAGGCGGCGTTGCGTTCCCAGAGCGTGATGTCGTGGGAGCGGTCCAGCTGTTTCATCAGTGCTGCGAAGTACAGGCCCCCGGGGCCGCCTCCGACGATAGCGATCTTCATGGTCTGCTCCTTCTATGGCCGGGTGGCGGCTGCGCCGGCCAGCTGGTCGTTGTCGAGTTCGAGGCGGTCGCGCAGCTTGAAGTGCTGCAGCTTGCCGCTGGGGTTGCGGGGGAGTTCGCTGACGAAGCGGACGTCCCGCGGGTACTTGTACGGCGCGATCGTGGCTTTGACGAAGTCCTGGATCTCCTTGCGTTTGGCATCGTCGGCAGCGACGCCTTCGCGCAGGACAATGAAGGCGCAGACCACGCTGCCGCGTTCAGGGTCGGGGCGTGCGACGACGGCGTTCTCAACAACGTCGGGGTGCTGGTCGATGGCCGCTTCAACTTCGGGGGCACCGATGTTGTAGCCGGAAGAGATGATCATGTTGTCGGAACGGGCCTGGTAGATGAAGTATCCGTCGGCGTCCCGGATGAACGTGTCACCGGTGACGTTCCAACCGTTGACGACGTAGTTGGCCTGCCGTTCGTCATCCAGGTAGCGGCAGCCCGTGGGGCCGATTACTGCGAGCCTGCCGGCCTGGTTGGGACCCACCTCGTTGCCATCCTCGTCCAGGATGGTGGCGCGGTACCCGGGTACAGCCAGGCCGGTGGTGCCCGGCCGGATGTCTTCCCCGGACGCGGAGATGAAGACATGGAGCAGCTCCGTGGAGCCGATGCCATTGACCAGCCGGATGCCGGTGGCGTTGTAAACGGCCTCCCATGTTTCTTTGGGCAGGTGTTCGCCGGCGGAGACCGCGATCCTGAGCCGGCTGAGGAGATCGCCGCGGCCGGCCTTGAGAATTGCCCGGTAAGCCGTTGGCGCCGTGAACAGGATGGTCACGCCGGCGGCCGCGGCGTGCTCGGCAAGCTCTACCGGGCCGGACCGTTCGGTCAGGAGTGATGAGGCGCCGAATCGCAGCGGGAAAACGACAAGTCCGCCGAGGCCGAACGTGAAGGAGATCGGCGGTGACCCGGCGAAAACATCGTCGGGGGTGGGCTGGAGGATATGGCGCGCGAAGGTGTCCGCATTCGCAAGGATGTCGCGGTGAAAGTGCATGGTGACCTTGGGCATGCCCGTGGTTCCCGACGTTGGCCCCAGAAGCGCGACGTCGTCGGCCGCGGTTTGCACGTTGGTGAACTCGCCGCTTTTGGTTGCGCACAGGGCAAGGAAGTCATCGGCACGGGTGCCGCCGTACGGGACCACAGTTGCGTCGTCGCCTGCCGCGAGAACCATTTCGTCCAAGAAGCGGTGGTCCGAGATCGCCAGGACGGGCGTGGTCAGCCGGAGCAGCGTGGCAACTTCGGACGAGCGAAGGATCGGCATCGTGGTGACAACTACGGCGCCGGCTTTCAGGACTCCCAGCCAGGCCGCGACGATCCAGGGGTTGTTGGGACCGCGAAGCAGGACGCGGTTGCCCGGGACGACGCCGAAATTCTCCGTGAGGACCTGCGCCGCCTGGTTGGCGTGCTTCTGGAGCTCGCCGTAGCTCCAGGTTGTCCCGTCGGGGGTGTGGAGCGCGGGGCGGGAGGCTCCGTGTTCGGCCACGGCATCGTCAATAAGTACAGCGCCGGCATTGAGCATCGCGGGGTACTGGAGTTCAGGCAGTGTGAACTCCATTGTCGGCCACGTCTCGGCGGGCGGCAGGTGGTCATGGGTAAAGGTGTCCACATGGGCTGAGGAAGCTCGTGTCATGGCCACTCCTTTTCAGTGCGTCTAATGGTTGGGCTTGGTGGTCAGGAAGCTTGGCGGATCATGCCTTCTTGGGCCACGGTGGCGAGCAGGCGGCCGTCCCTGTCGAAGAACCGGCCCAGTGCCAGCCCGCGGTTGTTCTGAACCGAAACGGCTTCCTGCGCGTAAAGGATCCAGCCGTCCGCGCGGCCGTCACGGTGGAACCACATGGAATGGTCAAGGCTGGCCGTGCTCAGCCCTGGCGAGGACCAGTGCAGGTCGTTTACCCGCAGCAGCGGCTCCAGGATGGTGTAGTCGCACACGTAGGCCAAGGCGGTGCGGTGCAGATCCGCTGTCGCATGGGCGTCGCCGGCGTCGGGCAGCAGGTCGAAGGCCTTCACCCAGACTGCTTGATGGGGCTGGCTTTCGCCCTCGACCTGGACGTAGAGGGGACCCGGAATGTGGCGCATGTCGAAGCTGCGTCCGGCTGACCAGTAGGCCGCGGCTGCACCGGGTGTCTCCTCAAGCGCTTCGGCTGCCGAGCGAAGGGATTCGGGCTCAACCGCGGCGGGGGCGTCCGGTTGGAAGTCCGGGCCGTTTTCCGGAACGTGGAAGGATCCCATCGCGGCGAACACCGTTTTGCCGTTCTGGTAGCCGCGGACGCTGCGCGTGGAGTAGCCGCGGCCGTCGCGCAGGCGCTCAACTTCGTACCTGACGCTCGACTCGAGCTCCACAGGCCGCATGAAGTAGCTGTGCATCGAATGCAGGCTGCGGTCCGACTCCACGGAACGCATCATCGCCGCCGCCGACTGGGCGACCATGTCGCCGCCGTAGGACTTGGGCCACGGCACATACTGTGTCACCGCTTCGTAGGCCTCGTCCGCATGCTGGGCTGGAACCGGGGTGAGGTTGATGGCGCGGAGAAAGGTCTCCGACGTGGGGGCTTTGATTGCCGGGGTAGCTGGAATCATCGTCTATGCCCGGCGGTAGCCGGCGAGCGTGTCATCGGCGACGTCGTCCAGGTTGACGACTATGTTCTCCGGGGTGCGGGCGGTGAGCCACACGAGCTCGTCGGTCACCGACATGTTCGCCTCGACGTGGGGCATGAACGGGGGAACGAAGACCCAGTCTCCGGCTTTCATGTCCTGGTACTCGGAGTAGTTCTCGCCGAAGTAGATTCGGCCCTGGCCGCGCAGGACGTAACCGCCGGTCTCTGCTTCGCCGTGGTGGTGGGGCAGGGAACGGTAGCCGGGAACATTGGATACCTGGCCGAACCAGATCTTCGTGGCCGGGGTGTGCTGGATGGAGACGCCCGAAACGCGGACGCAGTCCCCGGACTGGGCAGTATTGGTGTCTTCCTCCCCGGCCCTCGTGACTACGGGAACTACTCGCCCGTCGGATCCGGCATAGATCGAGTTGTCGCCCTCGGTCAGGTATTCGGTGGTTGTGTCTGTCATGGTCTTCACTCCTTGGTGCTGGTGGCTGCAGCCGACGTGCGGGATCCGGTCCCTTCAATCCATATATCGACTTTGTTACGGTCGTCACATATGCTCAAGTTAGCACGACAGAGAAGATCTGAATAGTGCCTTTCACGCACCAGCAACAACGCCGATACAGGAGATCATTGTGAACAGGACCATCAACCCCGATTCACTGCCCAAGCCGTCCGGGTATGCGCACGGCATCCTTTCCGGAAACATGGTTTTCCTGGGCGGGCAGACAGCACTCGACAAGGACATGAAGATCGTCGAAGGGGGAATTGTCGAGCAGTTCAGGCAGGCATTTTCGAACGTGCTGGCGACGCTGACCGCTGCGGGCGGCGACGCGCGGGATCTGGTCAGCGTCACGATCTATCTCACCGACGTCGATGACTACATGGCCAACGGCCGCGAGATCGGCCGGATCTGGCGGGAAATGGCCGGCACCGAGTACCCTGCCATGGCGGGGATCGGCGTCACGCGGCTATGGCAGAAGGAAGCGGAAATCGAGATTCAGGGCATAGCGGTGATTGCGGACCGCTGACGCCTCACGGCCGGCCCGCTTCGCCGTCCAGGGCCATTTATGCCCAGTGCCATTTATGGGGCGGGGATATGTTCTGCCATCAGTCTGTTGATGGCATCCACCAGGCCACCGGGCCACGGCTGCGATGTGTCGAAGCCCGGTGGCACGTGGGCAACCGTCACGGTTCCAAAGGCGGCGACGCCCCCAGCGGACTTGGAGTGCTCATGGCCGCGGACTTCGAACGCATAGGTCAGGGATGTACGGCCGAGCTTTCGGACTTCGACTGCCGCCGTGATGAGTTGGCCGAACCAGAGTTTGGACCGGTAGGAGATTTCCTGGTGGACGCGAGGCGCACTGGGAAAGTAGTCAGGCAGGTCGAGGCTCCGCATGAGTTCGGCCTCTGCAGCTTCAACCCACCGCATGATCGCGGAGTTGTGCTGGTGCCCCGAGGCGTCGGTATCAACCCACTCGACTACCTTGTCGATGCTGGCGTGACCGACCCGTGGAGTTCGTGCTGTCATGGCGCTCCCGGACCCGTGGAGGTATGGTCCCTCCGGTTTATTATGTAAGGTGTTTGACGACCGTTCCAATGGTGCCACAGCCGTGTGTCCAACTGAAAACAAGGGCCGGCACGGCTGCGATTTGAAAGTGCCGGTTAGTAACGGCCGAACTCCGACCAACCCGAGGTGCCACATGGCGAACGCCGAAACTATCCCCGATATGGTCCCCATGCCGCGCCATCAACACCTCATCGTGACGGTCTATGGACTGTATGCAAGGGAGCTAGGCGGCGTCCTCGCCGTCTCGGACCTCATCCGTCTGCTCAGCGACCTCGGAGTCGAATCGGCCGGTGTGCGGTCGTCGGTGTCCAGACTCAAAAAACGCGGTGTGCTGGTCAGCCTGAAACGTGGCGGCTCCGCAGCGTACAGCCTCGCTCCGGGACTGGAAGAAGTGTTCAAGGCCGGCGACGAACGCATCTTTTCGCCCCGCCGGGCCGAGGAAGGCGACGACTGGTTGCTGACGTCGTTTTCGGTGCCTGAGTCTCAGCGGCACCTGCGCCACAAGCTGCGCACCATACTGACCCGCATGGGCTGCGGACAGGTTTCCCCGGGGCTCTGGATCGCCCCAGGCAGCCTGGCGGGCGAAATCGCCCAGCAGCTGGACCGCGCCGGGCTGATGGAGTACGTGGACCTGTTCAAGGCAGCTCACCTGGGCGAAGCAAGCAGCAGGGCAAAGGTCGGCCAGTGGTGGGACCTTCCAGCCCTGGACGCCCTCTATTCGGACTTTCTGGTGCGCCACGAGGACGTGCGGACGCGCTGGTCCGGCCGCCTGCCCGGGCAGGCCGAGACGGCGGAAGAATTGCGGCAGGCGTTCATTGACTATGTGCCAACGGTGACCCAGTGGCGCCGCCTTCCGTACCTGGACCCGGGGCTGCCGGAGAAGTACCTTCCGGAGGGCTGGTCGGGTATTGCGGCAGAGGCGCTCTTCGCTGAGGTGCATGCCTTGTTGGGCCCCAAGGCCCAACGGTACGCCCGGTCGGTGCTCACCCCTGAACATCCGTCCTAAGCGGGGATGCCCCGACGGCCGCGACGTTGCGGTCATAATGTAGTGAAATAATTTCGATCGCAAATAAAGCGATACAAATGGTGCCGGTTGTGGTTAGAATCAGTAAAACCCGGATGCGCCGGAGCGGACCCGCTGATCAACCGGAACCAGCCAGCTCCCCGTGAATGCACCGGGCTGGTGTGCTCGGCCGGCCGGAAGCGTGAAGGATACGCCCCGCCTGGCCAGGCCCGTTTGACTGATGAAGCAAACTGGATAGGAGAGCAATGTCTGTAGTAGATGCCCTGATTAAGGCCCTCGCTGACGGTTCGGTGGAAGTCCTCGACCTCACGACTCCGCTGAGCAGGGATACCCCGATACTCAATCTGCCGGAGCCCTTCGCCAACACCGTGGGCCTGAGTCTGTCTGCCGTGAGCAACTTCGACGACGCGGGGCCGGCCTGGGCGTGGAACGACGTCTCCGTCGGGGAGCACGCCGGCACGCATGTGGACGCGCCCGTTCACTGGATCTCCGGCCGTGACGGCAAATCAGTGGATCAGATCGAACCGTCCCGTCTCGTCGGACCCCTTGTTGTCATCGACAAAACGGCGGAAGTCGCCGAGGATCCGGATTTCCTTCTGGAGCCCGAGCATCTGGAGCAATGGCAGGAGGAGCACGGCACCTTCCCCGATAACTGCTGGATCATCTTCCGCACCGGCTGGTCCGCTCGAGGCGACAACGCCGAAGAATTCGCCAACGCGGACGAGGCCGGACCACACACGCCGGGAGTCTCGGCCGCCGGTGCCAAGTGGATCTCGACGAACGCCAGCATCAGTGGGTTCGGGGTGGAGACTGTGGGCATTGATGCAGGACAGGCCGCAAATTTTGACCCCATGTTTCCGGTTCACTCATACCTAATGGGTGCGGACAAATATGGAGTGACTTCGCTTCGCCACGTCGACAGACTCCCTGTGCTCGGAGCCACTCTAATTGTTGCGCCATTGCCCATTGTCGGTGGAACCGGCAGCCCGGCCCGCGTCTACGCACTGGTGGAAGCACCGTGAGCGAGGCGACCCGGACGTCGACGCTGGTCGGGCAGACGCTGGCGAAGCTCGGCGTCGGCCACGTTTTCGGTGTCGTCGGCAGCGGAAACTTCGACGTCACCAACACTCTTATCCGCGAAGGGGTGCCTTTCACTGCGGCCCGGCATGAAGGCGGCGCCGCGACCATGGCGGACGCCTACTCCCGGATGTCAAACAGGGTCGGCGTGGTAAGCACGCACCAGGGCTGTGGCCTGAGCAACGCGATCACGGGGATTGGGGAGGCGGCAAAGAGCCGCACGCCCATGATTGTCCTGACAGCCGATACGCAAGGAGCGGCCGTCCGATCGAACTTCAAAATTGACCAGGACGGACTTGCCCGAAGTGTCGGGGCCGTAGCCGAGCGGATCCACTCCGCTGAGTCCGCCGTGGCGGACACCGTTCGGGCCTTCCGCACAGCGGTCAACGAACGGCGAACCGTCGTCCTGAGCCTTCCCCTGGATGTTCAACAGACGGTGGCGGCCGGTTCCGTTGACGACGTAACCCTCCAGCCATCCGCCCGTCTGCGTCCCGATCCCGCCGCCGTCGAGCAGCTCGTTCAGCTCCTCCGGCAAGCGGAACGTCCCGTCTTTGTGGCCGGACGAGGGGGACGAGGCGCCCGCGACTCGATTCTCGCCCTCGCAGAGCTCAGCGGCGCCCTCGTGGCTACCTCCGCAGTAGCCAACGGACTCTTCAACGGCGAGACCTTCAACCTGGGCATCTCCGGAGGTTTCTCGTCTCCGCTGACAGCGGAGCTCATCGCCGGAGCGGACCTGATCGTCGGCTGGGGCTGCACCTTGAACATGTGGACCATGCGGCACGGCCGGCTGATATCGCCGGGTGCCAAAGTAGTCCAGGTCGACGTCGAAGACTCCTCCCTGGGCGCCAACAGGCCAATTTCGCTGGGAGTGCTTGGCGACTCGGCCCTCACCGCGGACGATGCCCTGGTCCTTCTGAAAGACATGGAGCCGGGGCCAACGGACAAGTACCGCACTGAGGCGAATGCCGTGCTCATCAAGCAGGCTTCGAGGTGGCGTGACGTGGAAACGCCCGACCTGTCCACAACGACGTCGATTGATCCCCGTGTACTTAGCCGGGAACTCGACTCGATCCTCCCGGCGAACCGCATTGTTTCCGTGGACTCCGGAAATTTCATGGGCTATCCCAGCCAGTACTTGGCGGTGCCGGATGAATTCGGTTTCTGCTTCACCCAGGCATTCCAGGCCATTGGTCTCGGGCTTTACACCGCCATCGGGGCGGCGCTGGCCCAGCCGGATCGGTTGCCGGTTCTGGGCGCCGGTGACGGCGGGTTCCTGATGGGCATCAGCGAGCTGGAGACGGCCGTCCGCCTGAAGCTGCCGCTCGTCTGCATTGTCTACAACGATTCCGCTTACGGCGCGGAAGTGCACCATTTCGCGCAGGAAGGCGAAACCGTTGACCTTAGCAGTGTGACTTTTCCAGACACTGACATTGCTGCGATTGCCCGGGGATTCGGGGCTGTTGGAATTACGGTACGAAACCGGGAAGATCTGCAGGCAGTCAAGGAATGGGTGGCCGACTTTGATGCCGGATCCCAGAACCGCCCTCTGGTGATCGATGCGAAAATTGCATCCGACGGCGGATCCTGGTGGCTCGCCGAAGCCTTCCAGGGACACTGACCGTTCGGCGCAGTCCGTGGCCGCCCGGTAGGCCCGGCCGGCCACAGGATGCCGTTCATCGCCCAAATGCCACGGGCGATGGACGGCATTGCATGTTTGGTGGTTCTTTGGAATGACCCTTCGCAGGCTATGGCTAAACGACGCCCTTGGCTTCGGCGCGTAGCCTCTGGACCGTCGCAGACGGCGACTCCTGGTATCTCTGCGTGTAGTAGGCAGAGAATCGCCCAAGATGCGAGAACCCGGAGTCATAGGCAGCCCCCGCGATGGAAATCTTCATGGACGGGCCCAGGGACTCCAGTTTGTGCCGGGCGTTGGCCAGTCTCATGTCCCGAAGAACCTGGGCAGGGGTCCGTCCAAGGTGGTCCTTAAAGGCCGAATGCAGTTGCCTGGTGCTGATTCCGACTGCGGATGCCACGTCGTCGATTCGGATATTTCCCCTGAGGTTCTGGTCGAAGTACCGGCACGCCAACTCGACATAGGGCGGGAGGCCGGACTCCGGCAGCGGGGCGAAGGATGTCTCAAGAAAAGGGGCTAGGCCCGCGGACATAGTGGCTAAGAGAATGTTTTCAAGCCATCCAATTGCTTGTGGCGGGACGCCCTGGTCCAGTTCATGGCAGGCATCAAGCCAGGCGTGGGTCACCATGGCGGGGCTGCTGAGCTGGAGCGGGACGTCGCTGGACAACGATATTGGCTTAACCATGAGTCGGCTGGAAGTCAAGGCCAGATGTCGTTCGAGGATGTCGGCGTCTACTCCGCCAATCAATGCTCCCCGGTCGGGGTCGGGGACCATCTTGGTCTGATGATGCGAGCTCAGCGCGAACGGTGTGTTGGCCACCCACTGGTTGCCGCAGGACTCCACTAACATGGGTCCTCGCGGGATGACAAGCAGTGCCCTCCGGCCGGAGGGCGGGCTGACAACAGTCACGCCGGCGCCATAAGCCACAAAGACCAGGCTTACAGCGCCGACGTGGAGCCCATTGACTGTTCCGTCAATGCTTTTTCCGCGGTGAGGTACCAGCAGGTGTTCCTCGGCGGTCAGACTGTTGACTGAATCCCGGACGACGGCCGCAGACCTGCTTCGCGTCAGGGGATATGCGGCAAGGGGCTGCACAGTCGGCCCGCTCAGAGAAACATCTGCGCCACTTGAAGTGCCCATGCAAATGTCCTCTCAAAGCCTAGGACCCAATTCTAGTTCAGGCAGCCACCACCTGCATAGAGCTCTCCTGACGGTGAAAAAAATAGTTCTATACGGTTTCGAGCAGCGGCTGCCGCACGCCCAGGCGCTCGAGGCGGGGCAGTACCTCCTGTGCGAAGTACTCAAGCTCGCCCGCGTAGTCGACGAACGCCAATGTCATGCCATCGAAGCCGGCCTTCGCAAACCTGGCGATCTCGTTAGCCACATCATCCGGGGTTCCGATCAGCGGGCAGGAGCCGTGACCGGCTGCGAACCTGGATCTCATGGTTGCCAGCATTTCCTTGGTGAAGGACTCTGCGTGGAGACCTTGCAGATTCATGAGGTAGTCAACTGCGCCCCAGTCCGCGTTTTCCTCGGCATAGTAGTGCAAGTAGTCAGTAGCTTCCTGGCGAGTGGGCCGGCAAACGACATGGCTAAGTGTGAGCACGCCAACTTCGCGCTGGTAGTCCTCCATGGCCTTGGTTTTGACTGAACGGACGATATCCTCCCCGTCTTCAGGCCCGCCAACGATTGTGAACACGAAGTCAGAATTCCGACCGGCAAAGTTGCGGCCCTGCGCAGAGGACCCGGCGTTCAGGATCGGGACCCTTCCAGCGGCGGGTTTCGGCAAGGACTCAACGTGCTTGAGCGAGAAGAACTTACCGTCAAAATCAAAGATTTCGTCACGATCCCAGGCTTCTCGCACGACGTCCCACCACTCCTGGGCGAATCCGTATCGATCATCATGGGCGTCGGCCATGTCCACGCCCATGGTTTCGTATTCCGGCTGGTTCCAACCGGCAACGATGTTCAATCCGGCCCGGCCGCCGCCTATGGCATCCAGTGTGGCAATCTGCTTGGCAGTCACCAAAGGATGGTTGAACGCCGTATGAACCGTGGAAAAAACGGATATCCGCTCCGTTGATGCCAGGAGCGCAGCGGCCCACGGGATGGGCTCAAGCACCGAGCCATGAAAGTTCGTGTCGCCTTTGTATCCGATCCACCGTGCAATGGGGAGGAGAAAGTCAATTCCCGCCTTGTCAGCGATGCGGGCCATTCTGAGGTTCTCCTCCCAGGTGGCGCCCCAACGCTCCTCGATCTTGGTCACTGCCAGGCCGCCGGAACAATTCGGTGAAAACAGCCCGAGCTTGAAGTGGTCTTTTCTGTTCATGGGGTGCATGATGCCTCTTTCTGGTTGGTGGAGATGCTCTGGAAAGAACGAAATGGCGAATGCTCAGGGTTTCCGTAGCTGGTGCAACAGCAGCGGATCGATCGATGCCGGCTGGGATATGTGCTCCACCCGGCCCAGAAGAATGATGTGGTCTCCGCCCTCGTACCGGCTCCACAAGCGGCAATCCAGGCGGAGTTGCACCTCGGGCAATGCCGGTGCGCCGGTAGCGCCCGGCTGCGTCGTGAGGCCGTCAAACTTGTCTACGCCACGCCGTGCGAACCGGGGAACGTAGTGGGCGTCGGCCTGATCCAGAACGTGGATTGAAAAGTTTTCTGTCTCCATCCAGATGTCAAAACTCGTAGATGCCTTGTCAACGCACCAGGAGACTAGCGCCGGCTCCAAGGAGACCGAGGCGAAACTGTTCATCACCAGCCCTGCCTGCCTGCCGGCTGTCGCCGTAGTCACGACGCAGACCCCGGTTGCCCAGTGCCTCATGACCGATCGGAGTTCGGGTGCTGCTACCGGGACGCTTGGTTCATCTGCCCTGGTCCTGTGACCCGGCATGCTGTCAACCAACATTGGTACACCTCCTCAGTGCTGCTAGTTCCTCAATTCTGGGGGTGGCAGCAGACGCGTACTATCCGGATTACGCGGACCTTTGGCCATTTATGGTGACGCAGATCACGCATCCGGGCCCCGCGGCGACATCAGCGATCACGGTGGGGAGCGGGATGGATGCGGTGATGGCGACGAAGCCCGCGGGAATGATCCTCCATCCGACGGCCTGACCGAACTGTGTCCTGCGTTACCGGAATATGGCCGCGGGTATCATCGATGCAAACCGTCCTTCTGGAGAGTGGAGCAACACATGCAGCTCGGCGCCTTTTCCGTCAGTCTCGCCGTCGAGGACATCGCGGCTTCCGCTGCGTTCTACGAGAACCTGGGCTTCAGCCGATTCGGCGGCGACATCACCCAGAACTGGCTGATCCTGAAGAACGGTGAGACGGTTATCGGCCTGTTCCAGGGCATGTTCGAGAAGAACATGCTCACGTTCAACCCGGGCTGGAATCAGAACGCGGAGGCCATGGACGCCTTCACCGACGTGCGCGACCTCCAGCGGGAACTAAAAGCCAAGGGCACCGAATTCCTTTCCGAGGCAGACGAAGGAACGACGGGACCCGCGAGCTTTATGGTCCTGGACCCGGACGGAAACCCGGTGCTCGTCGACCAGCACGTCTGATCTGAGTGTGGTTGCATCGGAGAGTGGTTGCGGCCACTTTGAATGATCAGACTGGCGGAGGCCGGAGCCCCAACCCTGGGATGCTGCCTTACATCGCCAGGGCGCGGGGAAGTTGTCAGTCTGTGGACTCCAGCAGCCCGCCGCTGGCCCAGCGCCGCACCGCAAGCTTCTCGGCGGCGTCGAACTCCAGCAGCGCCACCCGGCAGAGTTCTTCCACGTTCGCGGTCCAGGCTGCTGCGAGATCTGCCGCAGTCGCCTCGTCGTTGAACTGGAAATTGGCGTAAGCCAGGCCCTGAAGGACAAAGTTCACGGCGTTGCGGGAGACCGGCTGGCCCGCGCTGACGCAATCATCCCTGACAAGCCGAGACAACTCGGTGCGGTTGAGCGGATGCTCACGAAGCCTGGCCGCCATGGACAGGAATACCTGCCGGAACTGGGCGCCGGAAAGTGCCGGAACATCCGTCACCCGGGTGACCTGCTCCTCGATGCCGGGCTGCGCGTCGGCCGGGGCAGGAAGATCCTCGCTCGAAAACCGCTTGGCGTCCCAGACCCAACCGCCCTGCGCTGGGGAATATTCGACGCTTTGGCCGATCTGGGCCACCCAGGTCCCAAACTTTCCGAAGCCGCCCCAGTCTGTCTTCAGGGACGGGTCGGCTGTGAGGGCCCGGTGGGCCACCATCGCGCCGACAACCGGTCCCGGTGCGGTGCGGACGAACTCCAGTACCTCCCGGACCGCGGGCGAGGCTGCCTTGGTTTTCACCTTCGCCGCGGCCGGGACGTGCTGCTGCTTCGGGGACTGGGACTCCACGGTGCGGATTGGCTCCGCCGTGGTGCCGTTGAGGATCGCGACGAAGTCGTGGGACTCCACCACATGGTCCGCCATCTCCCGGTAGGCGAAGGCGACGGCGCCGGCCGCGATGACGGTGGTCATCCGGTCAGCGGCCCGGAACCGCTGTATCAGGGACGTGAAATCGGCGTCGGCCGAGGCGATGAAGAATTCGTCGATGCCGCCGCTGCCGGAGAGTGCGTCCATTGCCTCAAGCACCAGATTGATGTCCGTGCTGCTCTTGCCGCGTTGCGTGAGGGAGGGGCAATCGATCACGCGGAAGCCGGCACGGGTCCAGTAAGGCCTGTACCTGGAGTAGACCACCGGGTTGAGATAGCAGTTGCGGATCAGGAAACGCCGGGATTCCTCGCCCGCTCCGCCGTCGGCCAGCGCTTCCGTCCAGTGCTTGGGATCCTCGGCGAACCTCTTGGCGGCCGCCGGATCCAGGGCCATCAAGCCCGTATAGACGTTGTCGAAGTCAACGAACATCGCCGCGCGGATGCCAGGCCGCCTGGGCTGGGAAAGAGGTTCGGTCATCGGTTCAGTGTGCCAGCAGGAGTGCGGCCAACACCGGATATTGCCTCCGCGGCTTTGCACACGTTCGTACTCATCCGGCGGACGAGGACGCGGTGTTCGCCGTCCCCGGCGCCTCTGCGGCCGTCCGCGCATACGACCCCGAGACCCGTCGGTAGACCGGCGTCAGGAAGGCCAGCAGCGCGGCCGCGATCATAATGATGCCGGCAATCAGGAAGACCAGGGCGATGCCGCGGGAGGTGCCCTCGCCCAGCAGCGGGGCGAGCTGGGCGGCGCCCTCAGCAGACCGCGCGTACGGAATGATCCAGACCTGGGCGATCGGCGCGATGAGGAACGCGGTGACCGGCGCTGCCGCAGACTCGAACGCCATGGCGAACCCGAACACCCGGCCCTGCCGATGCAGAGGCACCACCTGCTGGATGATCGTCTGCTCGGCGGCCTCCACGAACGGCACCAGGACCAGATATAGCCAGATGCCGGCGATGTACAGCCAGGCCCACTCCCGCAGCGTAAACACCGCGCCGAGAACCCCCATCAGGATCACCGCGATGAGCATGCTCCGCAAGGGATTGGACCCGAGCCCGAACTTGCCGATCAGCGCGCCGCCCACGATGAACCCGGTGGCGCCGAGCGCGAAGTACGTCCCCCACAGCTCCACGGGGAACATCTCCAGGCCGTAGGGATCCATCAACGCCATGTAGACGCCACCGATGAAGTTGTTGGACGTGGAGAACAGGATCAGCGCGAACAGTCCGGAAATGGCCAGCACGGCGGAGAAGGAGCCGCGCAGGTCGAATCCGCCGTGGGCGTCCGTGGCGGCCGCGCGCACCTCCTCGGGCATGCGCAGCGTGAGCAGGTGCGCGAATGCCAGCGCCGTGAGCGCCAAGGCGACGACGATGGTCCAGCCCATGCCCAGCAGCCCGACTGACAGCCCGGAGAGCACCGAAGTGACGATAAACATCAGCCCCTGCACCATACCCACCAGCCCGTTGGCGTTGGCCCGCCGGTCCGGTTCGATGAGGATGGTGACTGTGGTGGAGAGGGCGATGTTGCGCATGTTTTCGACCACGGAACCGACCAGGATGACGAGGGAGAAGACCCAGAACCACGGCTGGGTCAGGTCCAGCAGCAAAGCCGCGGGTGTCAGCAGGAACATGACCGCGGACAGCACGAACATCACCAGGGTGAAGCCCCCGGCGAAGCGCATCACGGCCAGCTTGCGGTAGCGGTCCACGAAGGTGCCGAAGCTGATGCTGGAAACGGCGATCAACAGCATGTACGCGCCGCCGATTACCCCGGTGGCGATCACGTTGCGGGTCTGCAGGTACACCCAGAACGTCAGGGCGAACCACAGATAGCTGGTCGTGATGTTGGCGACGGCGGTGTTCACCAGGATCCCGGCGAAAGTGCGGGACCGCTGTGCCGGACTGCGCAAGGGCTTGTCGCTTGCGTCGGGATCGGGCAGGCGCAAGGCCCCGCCGTCGTCGACAGGAATGGAGGTGACGGCCAGGTCCTCAGGGAAGTCCGCGCTGCCGTCTGGAGCCGCAGCGGCCCTGGACGTGGCCGGTTCCTGCTCGGTCATGCGTTCCAGTTTACTGACAACTGACAGGTGCGGACACGGTCGCTGCACGGGCGGGGTGCAGTCATTGGTCGCCGGGTGGCAGACAAGAGCCGTGGTGCGCTCCACCGGACCGCACCTCGGCCTCTGACGGCTAGTGTCAGTGCCTCTTGAAGGCGTGCCTGACTCTTTCGCCCGCCTGCTTGAGCTCGGACTTGATGTGGAGGCGTTTGCCCTCGGCCTTCAGCCGGTCGTTGCCGGTGGCTTCGCCGGCTGCCATTTTGCCCTTGCCGTGCAGTTTCTCAGCGGCATTGTGGATCTTGTCACCCAGGCCCATGGTGGTTCTCCTTATTTGGTCACCCCCGCGACCGGTTGCCGTGGAGGCCAACACTTAAATTGTAGGGACTGAACGGTCGAAAATAGAGGCTCGCCGGCCAGCATTTGCCACGGATTGCAGCCCGAAAAAGATGGCCGCGGGTAGTGCCTAGACGAAACCGAAGAGTAGCGGGAAGACCAGGGCCACGACTGTCGCCCAGACGCCGTAGACCGGCAGATACCGGGTCTGCCATCGCTCCACCGCGGCGAACCGGCGTCGGCCGCGCAGGAATCCGACGGCGAGCCAGGCGGCCCGGAGCAGGTGCACCAGCAGCAGGAGGTTCAGGCCCAGCGCGGCGACCTTGTTGGGGCTGTAGCCGAACTCCGCGATACGGGTAAGCATTGCAGTCAGCATCACGGCATCCACGGCCAGGGCCGCAGCGACCAGGACCAGCTGCAGGGCATCGAACAGCCCGGGAGGAGCGAGCGAGTCGCGGGCGGAAATCGAGTAGAGCAGCAGGGATAGAACCAGCACGAGGACGGCGTCCATAAGGATCAGCAGGTTGCGGTCGATGTCGGCGAAGCCGCCCGCGGTGGCAAGAACGGCCAGAAGGACCAGCAACATGGCTACGGTCAGCGGCGTAAACACGCGGGTGAGGACGGGGGCGATGTTCTCGACCACCTGTTGCTTGGCCTCGACCAGCCACGTGGCAACCACAAGCGCCCCGGGCACCGCGAACGGCAGGATCCAGCCCTCCAGAACCGGTTCGAAGTCGGCGCCCACGATCTGCAGCATCGCCAGGGTGAGTGCGATCAGGACTGCACCGCCGAGCGCCAGCAGCGCGAAGTAGATCGCGAGCTCGCCGGTGAATCGGACGAAGTCCATCCGTCGCTTGTCTGACCGCCACCGGCCTCCGACGTAGGCAACGCCCAGCAGCAGCCAAAGAACGGCCGGGGCGTGCAATGCGGTGAGGAGTTGGGTGGAACCGCCGGGGGCGAACGGGTAGACGTTGAGGGCGACTGCCAGAACGGCAAAGGAGGCGATCAGCCCCGCCGCCACCGCGCCGGTGAAGCGGCGCTTCCAGGCGAAGTAGGCGGCGAGGAACGGGAAGACGAGCAGGCCGAGGTTGCGCATAAGCGCTGCGCCGTCCTCGATCCAGACGAGGCCGATCTTGACCGCCACGCCCGTGCCGAAGGCGAGTGCGAGCACCATGGCCAGCTCGCGCCACGGTGGCGTGCCGCCGTCGATGCCCTCCGGCACGAGGACGAGCTGCTTCCAGAGCCGGTCGGAGTGTTCGCGGGCAAACTCGTGGGAGACGGCGTCGAGGTTGCCGAGGCGCTTGATGGCAACCAGGAAAGCCTCCTCGTCATCGAGTCCGGTCGCCTGCCGGTCCGCAATCTGCTCGCGCAGATGGTCTTCCAGCTCGTCGACGTCGGCGGGGGAGATCGCTTGGCGCCGCTGAACGTAGCCGCGCCACCGGTCGATCTGGGCTTCCAGCTCTGCGTGTGACGCCATTACGCCCACCCCTCGACCGCGCCGGACGGCCGCGGCGAGCTCTGCCACACCTGACGCAGAGCGTCTGCGACGACGGTCCACTGCTCCTGGCGGTCCGCGAGGGCGTCCCGGCCCGCCGGAGTAATGGCGTAGTGCTTGCGCCGGCGCCCGGCGTCGGACGTGCCCCACGACGACGTCACGTAACCGAGCCGCTCCAGCCGGTGCAGCAGCGGGTAGAGCATCCCGTCGGTCCACTCCATGCCCCCGCCCGACAGCTCACTGACGCGTTTGAGGATGGCGTAGCCGTAGAGGTCGCCGCCGGACAGGATGCCCAGCACGAGCGGAGTGGCCGAGGCGGCGACCAGGTCTTTATCAATGCGCACTGCGCCTCCTATACCTAGAGCTGAAGGGTATCAAACATAGCAGCGCTAGGTATAGCCAAACATCTCCCGCTTGTCAGCCAGTGAGTGGTGGCATACTTGCGCCATGAAGCTGACGGGATGGCTTGGGCCCAAGGAATTCTGGGATCGCTACGACCAAATGGAGCAGCTTGTCAGGGAGTCCGCCGGTGAGCTGCCCTGTTACGGGCTCCAGGGGTGGTCCGGTCCGATGGCCATCGGCGAATGGGATCTCGGCAGCCGCCCGCCCACTGCGGCGGGCCTGGTCTACGGCTCCGTGGAATCGGGCCCGTATCTGCGGACCTCGACGACGTCCGAGGATCCGCGGATGGCCATCGCCCACCGCCGGCTGGCCGAGGGCGGTCCTCCTGCCAGCGGAGAGGAACTGGCGCATCGGCTGGAAGCGCTCCTGTCCGAGCCCGGCGAAGAAGTGGCCATACCGGTGGACGACCTTCCGGAGGTCTTCGAAGTTTGGCGGGACGCTGATCGCTGGTGGGCCAGCGATCAGCACAGCGGCAACGGATTGATGCTGGAGGGAAGAGGCATGGAGCCCGCCTCCCTGTCCCTGCACCGCGTCCCGGATATTGAGCACTATCTGGACGGCCGCCGTGCGCAGATCCGGGCCGCGCGCGGGGAGAGCTAGCGGAATCGCTCAGTCGACGAGGCGGGTCCCGTGGCTGTGGCCGTCAGTTCTGCACGCGCTGACGGTAGTCGCGCGGGGTTTCGCCGGCGTCATTGAGGAAGTGCCGGTTGAAATTGGACAGGTTCGAGAAGCCCACTTCGTAGCAAATGGCCGAGATGGCCTTGTCGCTGTGCTGCAGCAGGCGCCGCGCATGGGCGAGCCGGAGTTTGCGGACCAAGTCACTGAAGTTCTGGCCGGTGGCCCGCTTGAAGTATTTCGAAAACGTTGGCTCTGACATTCCGACCAGCGCCGCGGCCTCGGACATCTTGACGCTGCCGGCGTGGTTGCCGAAGACGTACTCAAGGACGATGTCCACTACTGCCGCGGCCTGGCCGTCCAGTTGGGGGCGGAACCATTCCTCGGCCAGGTAGCGGCGTTCCTCCTGTGGTGCACGGGCAAGAACCGTGAGGAGCTCAAAAAGGTGGTGCAGCCGCTCCAGGCCGCTGGAGGCGCCCATTGCGTTGATGGATGCGGCCGCAGATTTGGCTGTCTGTCCCAGGAATTCGATCCCGCGTGAGGACTGTTCCAGCAGAGGCTTGACCTCGGCCATTTCCGGAATGATGGAAGCGGCCTGGTCCACCCATTTCCCGTCGAACTGGATGAGGGCATCCCTGCCCTGGAGGACTTCTCCGGGCTCGAGGTCGCTGACCCAGTCGTGCGGGAGCCCCGATCCCACCAGCGCTACATGGCCGGCCTCGAACGTGCCGATGTGGTCGCCCACGATGAACTTTCCGGTGCCTTTCCGGATCAGGTGCAGCTCATATTCGGGGTGGTAGTTCCAGCGTGCCACCGGGCTGGGATAGTCGTGCTCGTGCCACCGGACGGAATGGTCCGGGTCTTCCGGAATGACCTCCCGGTTGGCGCGCATGCCCAGCAGCCTTTCTGCCAGCCGGGCCGCTGCGCCGTCGCTGGGATCCGATGCGCTCGTCATGGGCCTCCCCGGGTTATGAAAAACAGACAGCGCCATTGGTTGCCTTCTCCCAGAGTAGCGCGCGGCCCGGGGCCGGTCGGGAAAATAAGTATCAGAAACCGGCAACCACGGCGCTAGTTGTGTCCTATCCCACAGGCCTAATCTTGAGGAACATCAGCGCGGCACCCCGGCTTCCAGCCCCGGTCCCGCCTTCGGCGCCGCACCCCGACACAGCAGTCGGAATGCAGGTCGCATTGCATCCCCGAAGAACAAAGGAGTCCTTGAATGCGCGCAAAAACACGCGTCGCCGCGTTGGCCGCAGGTGCCCTGTGCGTGGCGCTCAGCGCCTCGGCCTGTGCAGGAGCCGGCGGAGGCAACTCCGCCGGTGACCCCAACGCCATCAATGTCCTGATGGTCAACAACCCCCAGATGGAGGACCTGCAGCGGCTCACCGCCGACAACTTCACCAAAGAAACCGGCATCAGGGTCAACTACACCGTCCTGCCGGAAAATGACGTCCGGGCCAAGATCAGCCAGGAGTTCTCGAGCCAGGCCGGCCAGTACGACATTGCGTCGCTGTCCAACTACGAGATCCCGTTCTACTCCGCCAACGGCTGGCTGGCACCGCTGGACCAGGTGGCCAAGGATCCCGAGTTCAACCAGGCGGACATCCTGCCGGCCTACACGGCCTCGCTGACAGGCAAGGACGGCAAGCTCTACGGCGAACCGTTTTATGGAGAATCCTCCTTCCTGATGTACCGGAAGGACATCTTCGAGGCCAAGGGCCTGACGATGCCGGAGCAGCCCACCTGGGATGAGGTCGCAGCCCTTGCCGCCCAGGCCGACGGTGCCGCCCCGGGCATGAAGGGGATCTGCCTGCGCGGCCAGCCCGGCTGGGGCCAGGTCTTCGCACCGCTGACCACGGTGGTGAACACCTTCGGCGGAACCTGGTTCGACAAGGACTGGAACGCACAGGTCAACAGCCCGGAATTCACCGCAGCAGTCGAGTTTTACACCAAATTGGTCCGGGAACACGGTCCGGCGGGGGCCGCCCAGGCCGGGTTCACCGAGTGCCTGAACAACATGAGCCAGGGCAAGGTCGCCATGTGGTACGACGCCACCTCTGCGGCCGGCGCCCTGGAAGCCGAGGCCTCCCCGGTGAAGGGAAAGATCGGTTACGCCCAGGCCCCGGTGAAGGAAACTAAGTCCTCGGGCTGGCTGTGGACCTGGTCCTGGGCCGTGCAGGCGGCCTCCAAGAAGCAGGATGCCGCCGGGAAGTTCATCGCCTGGGCCAGCTCGGAGAAGTACGAGGAACTGGTGGCGTCCAAGCTCGGCTGGTCCAAAGTCCCGTCCGGCAAGCGCATCTCCACTTACGAGAACGCCGAGTTCCAGCAGGCTGCCCCGTTCTTCAAGGCCGAACGCTTCGCCATTGAGAACGCCGATCCGACCAACCCCGGCGTCCAGCCGCGTCCGGCCGTGGGCATCCAGTTTGTCGGCATTCCCGAGTTCGCCGCCCTGGGCACCAGGGTGTCCCAGGGGGTCAGCTCCGCCATCGCCGGCCAGGGCACCGTGTCCGACGCGCTGGTCAAGGGACAGGAAGCCGCACAAAAAGTCGGCGACAAGTACAAGTAATCACAACCCCAACTGCAGGAGAACATCATGACTAACGCAACGGCGCGCGTCTCCCGGCACGGGAGCACCACAGCCAAACCTTCCAGGGACGCCAGAGCGCGGGAACGGGCCGTGGCCTGGGTGCGGCGTGCACCGCTGCTTCCGGCCCTGATCTTCCTCATCATCGTCACCCAGCTGCCGTTCGTGGTGACCCTGGTCATTTCCTTCCTGAACTGGAACAGTCTGAGCCCGGACACGACCGGGTTTGCCGGGTTCGAGAACTACGTTCAGGTCCTCACTGATCCCTACATGCAGCAGGCAATCCTCACCACCATCGTCATGACCGTCTCGGTGGTTCTGGCCAGCCTGGTCCTCGGCCTGGGCCTGGCCCTGCTCCTGGACAAGAAATTCATCGGCCGCGGACTGGCGCGGACCCTGCTGATCGCACCGTTCCTCGTGGTGCCGGTGGCCGCGGCGCTCATCTGGAAGCACGCCATCCTTAACCCGGTCTATGGCCTGATCAACGGCACTCTCACCTGGGTCTGGGCGCTGTTCGGCAGCGACACCCCGCCCCAGACGGACCTGCTGTCCTCGGCGCCGCTGATGGCGATCATCATCTCCCTGGTCTGGCAGTGGACACCATTTATGATGCTCATCCTGCTTGCTGGTCTCCAGTCCCGTCCGATGGACACCGTCGAAGCCGCCCAAATGGACGGCGCAACTCCCTGGGCGATTTTCCGCCACCTTACCCTGCCGCACCTGCGGCAGTATCTGGAGCTGGGCGGGCTGCTCGGGGCCATCTACATCGTGCAGAATTTCGACGCTGTCTTCACCCTCACCTCCGGCGGTCTGGGCACGGCCAACCTGCCCTACGCCATCTACGAGACGTTTTACTTCGCCAACGAATATGGCCTGGCGTCCGCCGCCGGCGTCGTGGTGGTCATCGGCACCATCATCGTGGCGACCTTCGCACTCCGCACCGTATTCTCGCTCTTCAAGAAGGAGGCAGCACGATGAGCACGCTCACCCCCACCGAGCCCCGGGCATCAGTTTCCGGCCCGACCGCACTCAACAAGCCACGGCGCCGCGGCAAGTCGCGCATGGACCCCACCCGGAACAACACGGCTGCCGGGATCGCGGCCTGGCTGCTGGCCCTGATGTTCGCAGTACCGGTCCTGTGGATGATCCTGACGTCCTTCCACTCGGAAACGGACGCCGCGACCAACCCGCCCTCCATCGCCGCCGACCTCACGCTGGACGCGTACCAGGAGTTCTTCGGGGCAACCTCCGGTGTCAGCCCGTGGCCGTCGCTGATCAACTCCGCCACCGCCTCGATCTTCTCCACCGTCCTGGTGCTGGTGCTGGCGATCCCGGCCGCGTACGCCCTTTCCATCCGGCCGGTGAAGAAGTGGTCCGACGTGATGTTCTTCTTCCTCTCCACCAAGATGATGCCCGTCGTTGCCGCGGTCCTGCCGCTCTACCTCGTCGCCAAAAACATCGGCGCGCTGGACAACATCTGGTTCCTGGTCCTGATGTACACCTCGATGAACCTGCCCATCGCCGTGTGGATGATGCGCTCCTTCCTCGACGAAGTGCCGGTCGAAATGCTGGAGGCCGCCCAGATTGACGGTGCGGGCCTGCTACTGACGCTCCGTAAGGTCGTCGCCCCCGTGGCAATGCCCGGGATCGCCGCCACTGCCCTGATCTGCTTCATCTTCAGCTGGAACGAACTCCTCTTGGCCCGGGTCCTCACCGGCGTCGTGGCCGGCACCGCGCCGGTCTTCCTCACCGGCTTCGTCTCAGGCCAGGGACTGTTCCTCGCCAAGGTCTGCGCTGCCGCCGTCGTCATCTCCCTGCCGGTGCTGTTCGCCGGATTCGCCGCCCAGGACAAGCTCGTCCAGGGACTCTCGCTCGGCGCCGTCAAGTAGCCGACCGCCGCCCCTTCGATCTGTACAGGAAGAAAAGGAAAAACTTCGATGACAACCTCAACCGCACAGTCCCGCACGCCCGGCCATCCGGAAGTACCCGCCACGATGCGCGCCGCAGTGCTCAAACGCCAGGGCGACATGACCATGGAAACCCTGGCCGTCCCGCAGTTGGAACCCGACCAGGTCCTGGTGAAGGTCGCCGCCGTCGGCGTCTGCGGCAGCGACGTCCACTACTACGAGCACGGCCGGATCGGCGACTACGTCGTGGACCACCCATTGATCCTCGGCCATGAACTCTCCGGACGGATCGCCGCCGTCGGAAGCGCCGTGGACCCCGCCCGCCTCGGCAAGCGGGTCGCCGTCGAACCCCAGCGGCCCTGCCGCAAATGCAAGCAGTGCAAGGCCGGCCGGTACAACCTCTGCCCCGACATCGAGTTCTACGCCACCCCGCCGATCGACGGCGCCTTCGCCGAATACGTCACCATCCAGGGCGACTTCGCCTACGACATCCCGGACAGCGTCAGCGATGAGGCGGCGGCCCTCATCGAACCGCTCTCCGTCGGCCTCTGGGCCTGCGAACGCGCGCAGATCAAACCCGGCAGCCGGGTGCTGATCGCCGGAGCCGGCCCCATCGGCATCATCGCCGCCCAGGCCGCCCGCGCCTACGGCGCCACCGAAATCTACATCTCCGACATCGCCGAGGACCGGCTGGCGTTCGCGCTCGAACACGGCGCCACCCACGCCCTGAACGCCAGGACGGACAGCGTCGAAGGGCTCGACGTCGATGCGTTCATCGACGCCTCCGGCGCCCCGCAGGCCGTCCGTTCCGGGATCAAGGCCGTGGGACCGGCCGGCCGGGTCATCCTCGTGGGACTGGGGGCCGACGACGTCGAACTCCCCGTCTCGTACATCCAGAACCGGGAGATCTGGCTCTCCGGGGTATTCCGCTACACCAACACCTGGCCGCTCGCCATCCAGCTGATCGCCGACGGGAAAGTGGACCTGGACATCCTGGTCACCGGCAGGTTCGCCCTCGCCGACTCCGAAGCGGCACTCAACGCAGGCAAGCAGGCAGGCCAGCTCAAGGCCATCGTCTACCCCGGCCGCTGAACCGCACCGGACCAGACACCACGTTCAACACCCTGCAAGGAGGCAGCCATGCCAGCACAAGGGGACGGTCCCCAGCCACGCCACCCTGATGACGGATCCCTGGTGACCGTCATCGGCGAATCACTCGTTGACATCATCCATGACCCGCGGCGCGGAACCGCCAGGCCCGAAGCCCACCCCGGCGGCAGCCCCCTCAACGTGGCCGTCGGCTGCTCCCGCCTGGATCTGCGGACCAACCTCATCACCCACTTTGCCGAGGACCCGTACGGGCAGCTGATCGCCGACCATTTGCGGAGCAACGGCGTCGATGCCACGGCCGGCGGCTCCCAGCCGACCTCCACCGCGGTGGCGTCCCTGGATGCCGCCGGGGCCGCGGACTACACGTTCTCCATCAGCTGGGATCTCAACGGAGCGTCCATTCCGGCCCTGGCTGCGGTGGAGAGCTCACTGCATGTCCACACCGGATCCATCGCGTCGGTGCTGTCCCCGGGCAGCGAGGCCGTGCGGCGGCTGATTGAGGCGGCACGTCCGTACGCCACCGTCAGCTTCGATCCCAATTGCAGGCCCACCGTCAGCCCGGACACGGCCGGTGCCCGGGACCGGGTCGAAGACTTTGTTGCCGCCAGCGACATCGTCAAGGCCAGCGACGAGGACCTGCTGTGGCTCTACCCCGACAAAACGCCGGACGAGTCGCTGGCAGCGTGGCTGGAGCTCGGACCGGCGTTGGTGGCGCTGACCCGCGGCGCGGCCGGGCCCATCATCCTGACCCGGCGGCAACGGGTGGAACTGCCGGGGGAAGCCATCACGGTGGCGGACACCGTCGGGGCGGGGGACTCCTTTATGGCGGCGTTGATCGCCGGACTTGCGCAGCTGGACGCGTTGGGCGCCGCGGCACGGCCTCGCCTGCAGAACCTCACGCGGGACGAGCTGTCCGCCCTGGCCGCTTATGCGAACAGGGCCGCGGCCATCACCTGTTCCCGGCAAGGCGCCAACCCGCCCACGTCGGCCGAGCTGGGGACCTGGACCGGGATCTTGACCGGTTCCTGAGACGGAACAACGACGGCGGGAAAGTCCCGCCGCCGCCGTCGTCGTGGTGTTGCTGTGGTGCTGTGGAGCTAGGAGGAGGCCGACTCGAGGTTGGCTGCTCCCTGGTTCAGGCTGAGCGTGAAGGTGTTGGGGCCGCTGGCGTGGACCGCGATGTTGCTCTTGGAGGTGTTGTGGCGCACCGAGTGGTCGTGGATCAGGGCGTCCAACTCGTGGTGCATGTTGGAGCGGTCCCAGAGTTTGTGGGCGACAGAGGTGGCAGTTTCAAACGTCATTGTTCAGTGCTTCCATTCATAATTCCGGAGGTCCGGCTGCCGCACCGATGCGGAGCCGCGGAGGGTCCAACCAGGAACACCTGAGACCTTGGCCAGCTCTGCGAGCTCACCGGTATGGCCTCATTGCGTCCACCAGGATGGTAAATCTTTACCTTTTCATAGTGCATGGAGCGGCGGCGGCGACTCAAGCTGATGTCGCATTTATTGCCCGTGAGACTCATCACAGCGGGGGCGGACGCAACAGGACGACGGCGGAAGTGTTCCGCCGTCGTCCGCCCTGAATCGTTACCGCTGCAAGCGGAAGTTGGGGTCTACCCGTGCTGTCCCGCGGGAGCCGCCGCGGTGAGGGCAGCAAGGGCTCCGGTGTCCACGTTTTCCGAGGGACCCTGGAGGTAGCGCCCCAGGCTGTCATCCATGGCGTTGATCCAGCGCGTGTGGTGCTTCGCAGCCATCGTGCCGGTCATCACCGAGCGGTGCACGTTGTCCCGGTACCCGAGGATGTGGTCCTGCTTATCGCGCATCCACTGCTTTAACAGCTCGGACACGGTGTACAAATCGAACTCGGGGTAGTCCGTCAGCGCGATGAGCTCACGCAGATACTCCGTCTGGAAATCGGCTTCGGCTTCGTGGTCCGCCAGGGCGGACTGCCGCTCCAGCCAGCCCGCGACGTCGGCTGCCCGCTCCGCGGTGTCCGGCAGCGCGATGCGGCCGAGCATCACATCGCGGGCGAACCACGCCTGCGCGTCGAACATGTTGAACGTGTAGTACTGGTCCTGCGCGCCGAGATAGAACAGGTTGGTGTTGTCCTGCCACACCACGCCCTTGTAGAGGTGGCCCGGGTAGAGCACGTTGCGCGACTTCAGCGAGAGCTCGCTCGGCAGGAACGGATATTTGTGCTGGTAACCCGTGCACAGGACGACGGCGTCGAAGTCTCCGGTGGTTCCGTCGCTGAAATGCGCCGTGCTGCCCTCAAAACGTGTCACCAGGGGGCGTTCCCTCGTGTTCTCGGGCCAGTCGAAGCCCATCGGAGCACTGCGGTAACTGAACGTCACGGACTTAGCGCCCATTTTGTGGGTCTGCATGCCGATGTCCTCGGCGGAATAGCTGCTGCCGATCAGCAGGACGTTCTGGCCGGCGAACCGTTCGGCGCCGCGGAAATCGTGGGCATGCAGCACTTCCCCCGGGAAGCCGCCGATGCCTTCGAACTCGGGGACATTGGGGAAGGAAAAGTGGCCGGTGGAGACCACCAGCTTGTCGAAGATGTGGGTCTCGGTCGTTTCGGTGATCAGATCCTCGACGGCTACGGTGAATTCCTGCGCCTGTTCGTCATACGAGACCCAGCGGGCGGCCGTGTTGAAACGCACGTACTTGCGCACGTCGGATTTCTCCACCCGGCCCTTGATGTAATCGAAGAGGACCTCGCGCGGGGGATAAGACGAGATCGCCCGGCCGAAATGCTCGTCGAAGGTGTAGTCGGCGAACTCCAGGCACTCCTTCGGGCCGTTGGACCACAGGTGCCGGTACATGCTGCTGTGGACGGGTTCGCTGAAGGCGTCCAGGCCGATCCGCCAGCTGTTGTTCCACTGGCCGCCCCAGTCGTCCTGCTTTTCGAAGCACATGATCTCCGGGATGCTGGCTCCAGCCTGGCGTGCCGAATCAAATGCCCGTAGCTGTGCCATCCCGCTGGGGCCAGCCCCGATGATTCCGACTCGCATTGACATGCCTACTCCTGTTCGTTGGATCTTCTCCATCAGATTCGACGCCCGGAAGGCATGTGGCCGTGAGACATCCCGGCCGCACCGCAGGGGGCGCAAAGGCGCACGGCGGGTAACGGCTTCTGCAGTGACACACAGCCGGCGCGTCTGCGCGCCGGGCCTCGATAATCAATCCCTGCGGGCCTGTGCCTGCAACGGGAGAAGGGGCAATAGGTGTCTGCCGTCAGCAGGAAAATGGTCCTGCATGACTGTTCCGAGCGGTCCGCCTACGATCCAATAAGGTCGGCGGTCCTCTTGCATTATGCTCATCCGGGCTGTGGATAAGTCAAAAGGAGATGGTTCAGACCGCTGGCGGTGGACCGCGAGGCAGGTGTGATCAACCGAATGGTTGACCCGGGAGCCAGCCAATGTTCCGCCGCGGATCAACCGGCTGCACGATGGCACCGGGGCCGGCCCGCGGGAGGGTGGACTTAGGGCCTTTCGGCCGCTGCTTCATCCACTGAAAGAAGAACAAACGTGTTTCTTGCTATCCGCGATATCCGCTTTGCCAAGGGCCGGTTCGCCCTGATGGGCGGCGTCGTTGCCCTGATCACCCTGCTGCTCGTGATGCTCTCGGGACTGACGGCCGGGCTGGGGGACCAGTCGACGTCGGCAATTGACAAACTCGGCGCCGTCAATGGCAGCGGAGTCGCCTCCAAGGCGGTGGACAGCATCGTCTTCGGCGCCCCCGGCGCGAACGCGCCCAAGGCTTCCTTCACCGAAAGTGAGGTCACCGCTGCGCAGGTCGACAGCTGGAAGAACCGGGCCGGCGTACGCAACGCTGAAGCCCTGGGCATCAGCCAGACCCGCTTCCAGGGTGTGGCTGCGGATACCGGTTCGGGCACCGGCACCACCAACGTCGCCGTTTTCGGCGTCGCACCGGACGGCGAACTGGCCCCGTCCACGGTAACCGCCGACACTGTCGTGATCGGCAAATCGGTCGCCAAGGCCCTTGCCCTGAAGACCGGAGACAGGGCCGGCGTCGGAGGACTCGAGCTGACCGTCAGCGCCGTGGTCGAAGACCAGTGGTACTCCCACACCAGTGTGGTCTGGACTGCGCTTCCCACTTGGTCCAAACTTGCCCACCTGACCGACCCGGAGCAGCTCGGAACCGTCGCCGCCGTCACCTACAGGGACGGCGCCAGCGTTGACGAAGCCGCCGCCAACATCGCTGCCCACACCGTGAGCGACTCACGCACCGGATCGTTCCAGGCCCTGGGCTCCTACAAGAGCGAAAACGGCTCGCTGAACCTGATGCAGGCCTTCCTCTACGGCATCTCCGCCCTGGTCATCGTGGCCTTCCTGACTGTGTGGACCGTCCAGCGGACCCGCGACATCGCGGTCCTGAAGGCCATGGGCGGATCAAGCGGCTATATCCTGCGCGACGCCATCACCCAGGCCGCGATCGTCCTGCTGGCCGGTGCCGGAATCGGCGGCGGGATCGGCATCCTCGGCGGCTTCGTCGCAGCCCGGGCAGCCCCCTTCCTGATCACCCCCGCCACAACACTCCTGCCCATCCTCGGAATCATCGCCCTCGGTCTGGCCGGCGCGGCACTGGCCGTCCGCCGCGTCACCAAGGTCGACGCCCTGATCGCCCTCGGCGGGAACTAGACCCTCCCCGGCCGGCCCGCCAGCCGGTCAGCCAACCAGCCAAGCCGCCAGCCGGTCACGTCCGTGGCCCCGCTGTAGATTCCGCCCGAGAACATTCTGAAGGAAGTACCCATGTCCTCCACGCCCAGCCCCCTCGACCCACACACCGCCGCCCGTGGTTCCCTGAATCTCGTCAACGTCACCCTCGAATACCCTGACGGGGACGGAACACTCAAAGCCCTGGACGCTGTGAACCTCACAGTGCCGGCGGGTCAGATGATTTCCCTTGTGGGCCCGTCAGGATCCGGAAAGTCCAGTCTGCTGGCCGCCGCCGCCACCCTCGTCCGCCCCACCCATGGGCTGGTGATCATCGACGGCACCGATGCCACTGGGCTGGACGACAAGGACCTCACCGCACTCCGGCGGGAGAAGATCGGCATCATCTTCCAGCAGCCCAACCTGCTCGCGTCCCTGACCGCCGCCGAACAACTCATCATCGGCGACCACCTGCGCGGGAAGTCAGTCAAAGCCGCCCGGGCCAAAGCTGCAGAACTCCTCGACATCGTCGGACTCAGCTCCAGCGCAGACAAGCGCCCGCACCAGCTCTCCGGCGGCCAGCGCCAGCGGGTCAACATCGCCCGCGCCCTGATGGGAGATCCAAAGGTCCTGCTCGTGGACGAGCCCACCGCGGCCCTGGACCACGACCGCAGCGACTCCATCGTTCGGCTGCTGCGCCGTGTCACCAATGACTTCATGGTCGCCACCGTCATGGTGACCCATGACACCGAATTCGTCCCGCTGACCGACTCAGTCGCCACCATGCGCGACGGCAAACTCACCGCCCCCGTGCTGACGACGGTCTGATACCCGCAAACCCGGCCGACGTGTCGTGCATGACCGTGCCCGCCCACCCGCAGCCCCTGATTATTGGCCTCCGACCTCCATTTCATCTATCCAAGGAACCCACTCATGAAAAAGCTCTACTACGCCTCCCTCTCCTACATGATCGGCGGCCTCGCTTCCGGATTGTTCTACCGTGAATTCACCAAAGCCAACGACTTCACCGGCGGCAGCCAGCTTTCCCTGGTGCACACCCACCTCCTGGCCCTGGGCATGCTGTTCTTCCTCGCCGTTCTGGCACTGGACAAGCTCTTCAACCTCTCCGGCCTGCGCATGTTCAACGTGTTCTTCTGGAGCTACAACGCCGGCCTTGCACTCACAGCCGCGATGATGGTCCTCAGCGGCGTCTTAACTGTCCAGGGCTTCACTCCGTCAGCCGCGGTCGCAGGCATCTCCGGGCTGGGGCACATCGGCCTCACCGCCGGGCTGATCCTCCTGTTCATCACCCTCGGCAAGCGCGTCTCCGGCAAAGAATCCGCTGAAGCCCAACTCACCCGCGCCAACTGACCCCACCCCAACCAACCCACCCGTCGCGCACCTCAGTGACGACTTCAGGAGAAGAAAAGCATGGATCCAGGACGAGTTGTCTTGATAGCCGGGATGGTCGGGCTGCTCGCGCTAGTCATGATGCTGCTGGCACTTCTGTCCCGGCGGATCCTGGGGGTGCGTGTCGGAGCGGCCCGGACCATCCTGGCCCTGATCGTGGCGGTCGGGACGGAATTTCTCTTCGAATCCCAGATCCTCTGGCAGACCCCTAACCGCGGACTCGTGTTCATCAGCATCCAGTTCGGCATCGCGCTGTTCGCCGCGTTCCTGTTCCTGGTTATCGCCGAACTCGTCGTCCCCCGCGGGGTATTGCCCCCGCCGCAGACCTGGCTGCACGCACTGAGAGCTGGATCCCAACGAGGGATCCGGTACTCTCAGATCCTGCGCATCGGCGCCAGACACGGGCTCTACCCGCTTCGTACCTCGAACGACCCGGACGTCAACGCCGAACGGGCGAGATCCCTGCGCCTCGCGCTCGAAGAAGCCGGCGCGACGTTCGTGAAGTTCGGCCAGATGTTCTCCACCCGACCGGACCTGCTGCCGCCCGCGTACATCACCGAACTGTCCCGGCTGCAGCAGCACGTGGGCCCGGTCCCATGGGACGAAGTCCGTCTGATCCTCGAACAAGACGCCGGCCGCCCCATCGCAGAGGTCTTCATCAACTTCGAGGAAACCCCGCTGGCCGCCGCGTCGATCGGACAGGTCAACCGGGCAACCCTGCCCGACGGATCCCGGGTTGCTGTCAAAGTCCAGCGACCGAACATCCGGCACAAGGTAGCCCTTGACCTGGACATCGCCGTGCGGCTGGGGAGGAAGCTGGAAGATTCGACAACGTTCGGCAGCTCCCTAGGCACGGAGGCACTGGCCCGCGGCTTCGCGGAAAACCTCCGTGAAGAACTGGACTACGAGCAGGAGGCACGCAACATAGTCGCCCTCCGCACCGTCGTGGCCGGGCACCCGGACGCTGTGCGCGTCGTCATCCCGTTTCACGTCCCCGGGCTCTGTTCCTCACGCGTGCTCGTGATGGAGATGCTGGATGGACGCACGTTCAGCGACCCGGCAACAGCCGGCTCCATGGACGCCGGTATCCGCAAGGATTATGCCACCCAACTGATGCGCAGCCTCCTGCGACAAATCATGATCGACGGAACATTCCACGCCGACCCGCACCCGGGAAACATCATCATCCTCGCCGACGGCCGGCTGGGCATGGTCGACTTTGGCTCCGTTGGCCGGCTGGACCACCAACTCCGGACCAGCATCCAACAGGTTGTACTGGCCATTGACCGGGCCGACGCCGGACTTCTCGTCGACGCTCTCTTCGAGGTTGTGATCCGGCCCGACGAGATCGACGTTCCCGTCCTCAAACGCACGCTCAGCCAGTTCATGGGCACGTCCCTCCAGCCCGGGGTCCCTCTGGACCTGAAAGTCCTCAACGAACTGATACGTATCCTCGCCCGGTTCGATCTCGCGATCCCCCCGGCCCTGGCCGGGGCGTTCCGGTCCATAGCAACCGTCGACGGAACCCTGACGTCACTCGCACCCGGCTTCGACATAGTCGCCGAAGCCCGGACGTTCGCCGGCGCCCAAATCCGAGAACACCTCACCCTCGGAGGGATCAAGGAGACCGTACAACAGGAGCTGCTGGACACCCTCCCGCTCCTCAGAAAATTGCCCCGCCATCTTGACCAGCTCGCCTCAGCCCTGCAGGAAGGTCACCTGAGCGTCAACGTCCGGCTCCTCGCGGACCGCCGCGACCGGGAAGTCCTGACCCGCATGTTGGGCCAAACCCTGCTGACACTCATCGCCGGGGTGCTCGGAATCATGGGCGTCGTCATGCTCGCATTCGGCAACAGCGCCGAGGTCGCCCCCGGCCTGCCGCTATTCCACGTCATCGGGTACAACCTTGCCGGCATCTCAGCCGTCCTTATGCTCCGCGTCCTCTACCTGGTTTTCAACAACCCCACCAACCAGAACGCGACCCCTCGTGTACAACTGAGACCATGACGCGAACCACGATGACCCGGCTGGCGGACGGCCGCGAGATCGTCTACTTCGACGATGCCGGCTCCGCCGAGCGTTCCGCCGCATCCCTGGTGGACCACCGGGACCTGCCCGCCCGCGCCGAACCCGGACAGTTGCGCTTCGACGCGCTCAGCCGCGAATGGGTCGCCGTCGCGGCGCACCGGCAGTCACGCACCCATTTGCCGCCGGCGGATCAGTGCCCCATCTGCCCGACGACGCCGGCCAACCGGACCGAGATCCCCGCGCCGGACTACGACGTCGCCGTCTTCGAGAACCGCTTCCCCTCGCTGGGGCCCGACACCAGCGAGATACCCGCCGCGCCGGTCTGGGGAACCACCGCACCCGCCGTCGGCCGCTGCGAAGTGGTGGCCTTCACGCCTCAGCACACCGGATCATTCGCCGAACTGGGCTGGCGCCGCACCCGCACGGTGATCGACGCCTGGGCCCACAGGACGGAGGCCCTCAGCACTCTGCCCGGCATCCGGCAGGTTTTTCCATTCGAAAACCGGGGCGCGGAAATCGGCGTCACCCTGCACCACCCGCACGGGCAGATCTACGCCTACCCCTACGTCACGCCCCGCGCCGCGGTCCTGGCCGCCGCGGCCGGCGGGTATTTCGACAACTCGGACGGCACGGCCACCCTCACCTCCTCCCTGCTGCGTGCCGAGCGCAACGACGGCAGCCGCATGGTGCTGGAGGGCGAACACTTCAGTGCCTATGTCCCCTTCGCCGCGCGGTGGCCGCTGGAAGTCCACCTCGTCCCGCACCGTCCGGTCCCGGACCTCGCCGCCCTGACCGGGGCCGAACGCGACGAACTGGCGCAGCTCTACCCGGACCTGCTCAAGCGCTTTGACGCCCTGTACCCGACGCCGACCCCCTACATCGCGGCCTGGCACCAGGCGCCGCTGGAGCCCGCCCTGCGCCGGTCGGGCCACCTGCACCTGCAACTGACTTCTCCCCGCCGCGCCGCCGACAAGCTCAAGTACCTGGCCGGGTCCGAAGCCGCCATGGGCGCGTTCATCAACGACACCACCCCCGAATCTGTCGCCGCCGGGCTGCGCGAAGTGGCGGGCGCGGTGACCCCCGAACCGGCAGGCGCCGCCGATTTCGCACACCCGCGCTACAACCCGCCAAACTGCTAGGCTCCAGCTATCGGCACCGTCCGGCGCCGGCAGCAGGTGCACCAGCGGGGTTGCGAGTGAGGGAGACGCCATGACGGTTGCCGAAATCCAGGTTGACCAGCGGGTGATCGGGATCGACTCCCGCCGGTTCGCTTCCGTGGAGAAGGCGCTGGTGGAGCTCATCACCAACAGCGACGACAGCTACGCCCGGCTGGAGAAGACCGGGACGCCAGTGACCGGCAGTATCCACGTCGGCTACGAGCGGCACCACACCGGAGCTGTGCTCATGGTGACCGACCAGGCGGAGGGCATGTCCTTCGAGGAGGCCGCCCGCATCCTCACCTACGGCGGCGCGCACAGCCCGCTCTCCCGCGGCGAGGGCAACGGCCGCGGGTACTTCGGACGCGGACTGAAGCAGGCGATCTTCGGCCTGGGGCACGGCTGGATCGAGACCGTCAAGGACGGCCGGTTCACCCGCATCGACGTCTTCCGCGGGGAGAACGGCGGTTACCTCTACGACGACGGCGAGGAGGACCGCCGGGCGTTTCCCGCGGACTACGCCCGGCTGGGATTTCCACCCGGCGTCGCGCAGAGCGGCACCCGGGTGACGATCGTCGTCGACAATCCCCACGTCACGATCACCCAGCACGCCACCCTTTTGCAGTCCCTCTGCGACAACATCTACCTGCGTGACGTACTGGAGCGCCGGACGGTGGTACTGACGCCTGGCCGGCCGGGCAGCGGCCACCATGGAACCGGGGACGGCGGCAGCGACACGATCCGCTTCGAGGAACCCCCGGCCGTCCTCCTACTCGGCCCGGAGCAGCCGGGTAGTTTCAGCCATGAGGGCCAGGAATATCCGTTCACCCTCACGCTGAAGCGGGCCAAGGATGTGGAACTGACGCTCAAGGGCGACGAACGCACCAACGGCCTGGTGGTCCTGTCCGGCATGGCGGTGCTCGATTGCACGCTGTTTGAATACGAGAACCAGGTGGGAACGGAGTACCTCTTCGGCGCCGTTCGCTGTGCGGCGCTGACCGAGATGCTGGGCCGCGGCAAGGCCGTCATCAGCGACGAGCGGGAGGGCCTGAACGTCAAGGATCCGTTCGTGGCAGCGTTTTCCCGGGCCGTCAGCGCCATGATCGGCGGCGCCGTGCTGGCCGAGAAGGAGAAACTTACGCACCTGGAACGGGCCACCACCTCGGGGCGCACCGCCGAAATGATCGAGCGGCTGCTGCAACACATGAGCGAGGCGGCCGTGGTCGACCTTGGCATCGAGTCATCCCCGGACGCCTCCGGCCCGACGCCGGCCCAGGAGGAACCGCCGGCCGCGCTGCGGTTCACCACCCCGTTCTACTACCGGAAACCGGGGCACCCGTTCCACGTCGCCCTGCTGCTCGATGCGGGCCAGCTGCCCGACGGCGGACAGCTGACCTTCGAGCTCGACCTGCCGGAGTCGATGCGGATTGAACCAGACCCGATTGCCCTTCCGGTCGATTCCCTGGACGGACCCGGCGGATCGAGTGGACGGTCACGGGGGACGTGCCGGGGGAGCGGGGCGAGATCACTGTCCGGGCCGGCGCCTACTGGGCGTGGTGCGAGATCGTCGTGGCCGAGCACGCCTCGCACCGCAGCGACGGCCAGCCCCCGCACGCTGCTGTTGTTCGACCCGCCGACCACCCCGCCGACCACCCCGCCGACCACCCCGCCGACCACCCGGTTGCGCACCGGGTGCCCCGGGACCACGGCAGGGATTTGTTCGTCGGCTACGAATTCCGGAGTCTGCACTACGGTTCGGACCGGGCCGTCTACAGCGCTGCGGAGCGCAAGGTCATTATCAACACAGAGGCGCCCACGGTGCGGCTCTATGTCGACGGCCGCGGGCGCTTCCGGGACTCCGCGCGGCTGCTTCTCGCCGAGCTGTTTATGGACGTGATCGCCGACGAACTGGCCCGGCGCCGCATCGAGCAGCGCGGGCATGCGGGCGACCTTGAGGCCTTCCGCAGTGCGAAGCGGGACATCATCCGCCGGTACGGCAGCGACATCCACCTGTCGTTCCTGAGCACCTGACCCGACGCGACCCCACGCTATTGCTGCAGGGGCAGGTATACGACCGTGTAGATGCCCAGTCCGGCGAGGACCACGACGCTGCCGGCGATGGCCGCCGTCGCCCTGACGTTCGCGGGCATCACGGCCCCGGCGATGCCGCTGGCGTGGTGGTGGTAGCGACGCCGCTGTGTGAGTGCGATGCCAAGGGCGACCACAAGTGAAGCCGCCACGAGGGTGCCCGCAAACCAGCCGTGGTGTGGCACCCAGCGCAGGAATATGCAGGCAGCCGTGACCAGCGTCAATGAGGTCCGCCGCCAGGCGAGGTCCGTACGCTCCGGCTGGAGCCCCGGGTCGTTGTGTACCGCCGCGGGCCTGGTTTTCGCCATGGCTAGGCCGGCCGGCCGATCACAAAAACGATTAGGACCGCCGCAACCAGGGCGCCGCCGGCTGCCAGGATCGGAGCGATCAGAGGCGCCGGGAGCGGAGTCTGGCGGCGCATGGCCCGTTCCACGTTGAGCCAGCGGAAGAACGAGCCGCCGGCAGTCACCAACCCCAGCAGCAGCAACAGCACGGACACGGTCTTGCGGAGCTCCGGGACAAACAGCTCCGCGGTGAAGGCCTCGACGGCGATGCCGCCGGCCACCATCGCCAGGGAGGTCCGGATCCAGGCCAGGAACGTGCGCTCGTTGGCAAGCGTGAACCTCGCATCGGGGTCGGTCCCGCCGCCCAGGATCCACTCCGAGATCCCTCGACGGCTCCGGTCTGTACCCGAAACTGCGCCGACAGACTCCGCCCCGGTGTTGGTGCCGGTGCCGTTGGCGGCCGTCGTCAGGCCGTCCGGCACCGCCCCGGTGTTGGTGTCGTTGGCGGCCGTCGTCAGGCCGTCCGGCACCGCCCCGCCGCCGGGTGCCTTGTCGTGCTCCTTGTCGTGCTCCGTCATAAAGCCTCTTCCCCGGCACCAGCGGTGACCGAAAGCGCAGCAACGGCGGGGTGCCGGTGCATATCAGCACACACCGCGCGGTTCCTGGTGCCGCGGACGCGGTACAGGCTCAGGATGTCACCCACGGGGAAAATTCGACACTCTGCTGCCCGCCGGCCCGCTGTGCCGTCAAACAACTGCGGCCAAACACCCCCCACCGCCGTCGCGTTTTCCGCTGCGCAAAATGGCCGCCGCCGCGAAAAATCGATGTCGCTACGCGAATACCCGCAGCGCAGGGCATTTTGCGCAGCGGCTGCGCAGTAGCGCAGCGTCACCCTGCCGCTCAGCTTTCGGCGGGGGCGAGGATGACGTCGAAGCGGGTGCTGGCCCCGGTCTGGTTGGTGATACGGCACTGGAGGAGGCGCGGCGGCAGTCACCCCCGCCGTCGCGTTTCTCGCTGCGCAAAATGTCTGCCGCTGCGACAAATTGATGTCGCTACGCGAATACCCGCAGCGCAGGGCATTTTGCGCAGCGGCTGCGCAGTTTCGCAGCGATCGCGCAATAGCGCAGCGCAAACTGCGGCGGCGTATCCCACGCCGACAACCCGTCAGGTCCCCGGCACCCGCAGCACCTCGACGGCAGCCAGCAGGTACGGCACGGGATCGGGATCCGTGCCCGCGGCCCACCGCATCCACGCTTCAAACGTGGCGGCAAGATAGGCCGCACACAGGTAGCCCGCAGTGGCCTCCGGAACGCCAAAATCCACGAGGTAGCGCCGTGCCCGATCGCGCTGGGGTGCCAGGGTGTCGTAGCTGCGGCTGGCAAGCTCGGGATGTGCGGCGATCAGGCGCAACCGGCCCCGCGACACAGACAAGTCGGGAATCCGGTCCACTCCGGCGGTGGCCGCCGCCCGTAAGCCCGCCATGAGGCCGTCGCCACCGTCGCCACCGTCGCGGCCGTCCCGGGCCACGTCGAGGGCCACTCCCGATGCCTCGATCACCGGTTCCATGCCGCCCCAGACGAGATCGGCCTTGCTGGAGAAATACCGGTACAGGCTTTTGCGCCCAATTCCCGCCGCGCCGGCGATGTCCTCCATCGAGGTCTTTTCATAGCCCTTTTCGGCAAAGAGCCGCAGTGCGAGGTCGGCGATGGCGTCCGGATCGATCGTCACGGGACGTCCCGCCGATCGCGTGCCGGTGGGTCTGGGCTCTTGCTCGAACATCCCACCAGTATTCATCCTTTCATAATGACACACCGTGTCATAAGGTGGGTGTGTCAGCATTTGGAAACATTCGGAAGGTCATTATGGGCAACGAAGCTTCATGGCAGGAATCCATCAGCACGGGCCGCTTCGCCGGCAAGACGGTCATCGTCACGGGCGCCGGTTCTGGCATTGGGCTGGCCACGGCCCTCCGCGTTGCCAAGGAGGGCGGCAGGGTGATCGCCGCCGACATCAGCTCCGAGCGGCTGGACGAGCTGGTGGCCGGGAACACCGGCCTGGACCTGGTCCCGGTGGCCGGTGACATCTCGGACGAGGAAACCGTCGCAGCCGTCGTCGCTGCCGCGGGCGGCCGGGTGGATGCGCTCGCCAACGTCGCGGGCATCATGGACCACTTCGCCCCGATTCACGAGGTCGACGACGCCACCTGGGAACGGGTCTTCCGGATCAACGTCACTGCCCTCATGCGCCTGACCCGTGCCGTGGTGCCACTCATGCTGGAGGCGGGTTCCGGCTCCGTGGTCAACGTCGCGTCCGAGGCTGGGCTCCGCGGTTCCGCCGCCGGCGCTGCGTACACCGCGTCCAAGCACGCCGTCGTCGGCCTGACCAAGAACTCCTCGGTGATGTACGGGCCCAAGGGCCTGCGCTTCAACGCCGTGGCCCCGGGCGCCACCATCACCAACATCGAAGCCACCTGGGGTTCCCAGCTGGCCGCCGAACGGCTCGGCCCGCTGATGGGTGCGAACATCCCGGCCCCTGCCAGCGCGGCGCAGCTTGCCGCCTCGATCACCTTCCTGCTCAGCGACGACGGTACCAACGTCAACGGCGCGATCCTCGCCTCCGACGGCGGCTGGTCCGCGGTCTAGCCAGCAGCCCGGCGCAACGACAGGCACAACGACCGGCACACTGATGGATGCCTACGGCGTCGGGTTGCCCGCGGTGACCGTGATCGTCCTGCTGGTCGAGGACGAGCCGGCGGCATTAGTGGCGGTCAGGGTCGCGGTGTAGATCCCGGCGGTGGAATACGTGTACGACGGATTCCGGGTGGTCGACGTGCCGCCGTCCCCAAAATTCCAGGCCCAGGAGGTCGGTGCGCCCGTGGAGGTGTCAGTGAAGGCCACATTCAATGGCGCAGCACCCGACGTCGGAGGCGCGGTGAACGAGGCCGCCGGGGCGGCGAGAGGGGGAGTGGTTCCGCCCAGTGCCCGGTAGGAGAACCAGTAGCGCTTGGTCACGTTGTTGCTGGCCAGCACCACCAGGCCGGTCGTGCTGTTCACGCTCTGCTTGCTGGTGGTCACGTCGTTCATTTTGGCTGACGCGCCGTCCTGGATGATCGGCGTGCCACGCCCGGACGGGAAGACCGGATTATCCATGGACGCGGTCTTTTCATAGATCGCGCCGGGAGTGCCGGAGTAGGCGCAGCCTCTGACTCCGGTCCCGGGGGCCGTGAGGAAGGCGTGCACAGTGTTGTTCTGCGTATCCAGGATGATTTGCTGGCGGGACACGCAGTCCCAAATCGTGGCAATCGTTGATTGCGAGAACGTGCCCGTTCCGGGCTTGAAAACCACCAACTTCACCTGCGCCAGGCTCTTGTTGGTTGAACCGTCGTTGAGGCTGGTCTTGATCGCCGCGAAGACACGGCCGGTTCTGTCGGATTGAAGCGTCTTGACGCTCAGATGGTCGTCGGCGAGTTTGTTGCCACTGACGGCGTCCCGCAGTCTCCAGGAGAACATCGACTTGGCGCTGGTCCCATCGGTGTGGGTCGCCCAGCGCACGGCGCCTGCGCGCTGGTCGCTCCACATGACCCCAATCTTGTTGCCGCCGTAGGCCACGATTGCCGAAACGTCATCCGGTGCCGGGTTCGGGCTGGCAATAGGAATTACGAACGGGGAGGTCCAGCTGGTTCCGCCCTTCGCGGAGCTGTTGACGTAGACGGTGTTGGTGTAGCCACTGGTTGAATTGCCGGACACCTGGGTCCAGGTCGCCCAAATGGCGCCGGTGCTGTCCCTAGCGATCGTCATCGACTCGCTGCTGTTGTTCATGATGGTGGTCGGGAAGCCGCTGTCCAGGGTGAACTTTCCCCCGGCGTAGCTGTAGCGGTACAGCTTGGCCGGCTGTCCCGAAACGGATGCCTTATGGAAGGATTCAGTGGACACGGTGACGACATGGGAGGCGATGTAGAGGTGGGTGCCGTCCCAGAGCGTGTCCGCCAGCGTGCTGCCGCGGGTGTCATTCGTGAGACCGGTGCTGACCCAGGTTTTTGTTGCGACGTTCATCCGGTAAATTTGCCAGCCGGTGCCGGTAGTCCACATGTCGGCCCACCACGATCCAGCGTGGAACCAGAGCTTGCTCTGCGGCTTGTCCGATGTTGGCGGATTGCTCACTCCGGAGTAGCTGATGCTGGGATAACCGTAAGTAGTAGCCGCCGAGGCGCTGGTGGAGATTCCCAGCAGGCTTCCGGCAACAACTAATGCCATTACCAGGCTCGGGCTTAGCCAGCGGACTGTTCGTCTCACCTTGATCGCCGCTTCTTTCATGCGTTTGATCGCCTTTTCTGCGGTGAATCTGCAGATGTCACCTGACTAGGCTGATGCTACCCAATCTCTGCGGAAGTGAAAAGCGTATTAACGTTGTTGATTTCCTTTGTCTTCCTGGCGGAGAAAGTATTCATGGAATACGCGATCATTTCGCGGTGACACCGAAACTCCACCCAGAATCCCGCATCCCCTGAAACCTTCAGCCTCCGTCGACGTCGCCTCTGGCTGCGGGGTACACTGCACTAGACCCTGCCATCCCGCCGGCGTACCGTTTCAGTATCGGGAAAAATTCCCTGAAACTCAACGGCAATTCGCCCTCTGCGCCCGGAGCGAGTACCCCTTTCAAGAATGACTCGGGCTTCCCGAGTAGGCGGCCTCGGAGACCCAAGTAGGGGCATGGGAACCGCGCACGAACGAGAACAGACAACCAAGTATTAGCCACTCGTGACTTAAATTTTCGTGAACTTTAGGCTCTAGTCAGGGCCACCGTCCAGTGGCAGTTGAGTCTGGGGTCGTACGTCAATTTGACGGATATCTCGAATCCGTCGTATAGGTTCTCATTCGCCGATGGCATTGCCATCAGCACCGGAAATTTCATGGAGTGGTGAGGCATTTGTCTATTCCAAATTTAGTCCCGAATTCGCAGTCGGTGCCATTTCCCGCCTCGCCGAGGGCTTCGGTCAGCGTCGTTATCCCGACGCTTAACGAAGAAATGAATTTGCCCTGGGTTCTGCGGCGCATGCCTTCCTACGTGGACGAGGTCGTTATCGTGGACGGGCGCTCCCACGACCACACAATCGACGTCGCCCGGGCACTGCGGGTCGANCGACTGAACATCACCAGGGCAAACACGATGGCGACCGCGCCCAGCAGCATTAGAAGTAACCCCCGGCGCTTCATGATGCGAGCCTAACCCGGAAGGCCACGAAGTGTGGTCAGTTGCTTCGAGCCGGACCAGAAGGTGGTGCATCGCGTTGGATAGGTCCTGCCACACCCTGACCAGGGGTTGGGAGACATCAGGGTCCTGGACCTTGTCGGGCCGGGTAATCGTACCCCCCGCCAGCGAGCCCCGTCCCTGCATCGGCACTGTGCTGATTGTCGACGACGGCTACCCGTACTGCGTGCGGTGCACTGAGCATCCGTTGGGAAGTAAACATCCCCTCGGGCCCAATCAGGGCAAAGCAAAACCCCGCCTTCATGGCTTGTGGCCAGTAAAGACGGGGTTTTTCCTGGGTGCCCCCGGGACTCGAACCCGGAACCCATTGTTACGAGGTCGGTCAGTATCCTCACGGTCCGATCGGGCGGATATGCGCTAGATTTCGTCGAAAATGTGCTGTTCCACGGCTGATCCCTAAGCCTTGAGGGACAGTAGGGGTCAATGAGGTACAGAATAATTAGTCCGTAAATGTCCCGTTCGAGCAGAAGGGGGTATTTACTGCTCGGCGCAGGGAGAACACACGTCGTCGAACACCAGGCTCTTGCTAAGCCAGCGGACTGTTCGTCTCACCTTGATCGCCGCGTCTTTCATGCGTTTGATCGCCGGTTCCATGGTGTGTTGCAGATGTCTCCCGACTAGGGTGGTGCTCGCTACTCTTTCCGGAAGTGAAAAGGGCACTATTCTATATTTGAGTTTTTCTTCTGCTTTCCTGGCGGAGAAATAACTGACACGGAATCCGCGATATGCCCCCTGGGTGTCAGCGGCACTGCCTCCCGGAATCCCGATTCCCCGTGAACGCGCAGCCACTTGGCAACCCTGCTGTGGCTGTGGTGCGCCGGCTCTGGACGTTGCCAATGGAGCGGCGTACGGTTCCAGTATCAGGACCAAAGCGCTGAAGCTCAGCGAATATCGGCACCTTTTTTTTACCGACCGAGTACGCCGTTGAAGAATGACTCGTAGTTCCCGAGTAGGCCGCCCCGAAGACCCAAGTAGAGGTACGGGAGCCTCGCGCCGAGTGGAACGAACAACCAAGTATTTTCCACTCGTGACACAACTTTGGGTGAACTTTAGGCTCTTGGCAAGGCCACAGTCAGTGGCAGCTGGGGTTCGGGGTCGCTAATAATTCGACGGATGTCTTTGAATTCGTCCGCTAGGTTCTCATTCGCAGATGGTTAGGCCATCGGCGTCCGGAAATTTTATGAATTGGTGAGGCTTTTGTCTATTCCAAATTTGGTCCCTAATTCGCCGTCCGAGCGAATTGCCGCCTCGCCGAGGGCTTCGGTCAGCGTCGTTATCCCGACGCTTAACGAAGAAATGAATTTACCCTGGGTTCTGCGGCGCATGCCTTCCTACGTGGACGAGGTCGTTATCGTGGACGGGCGCTCCCACGACCACACAATCGACGTCGCCCGGGCACTGCGGGTCGACGTCGTGGTGGTGGCGGAACCCCGCAAGGGCAAAGGGATCGCTGTCCGCGCCGGCTTCGCGGCAGCGTCCGGGGACATCATCGTCATGCTGGACGCGGACGGGAGCATGGACCCGCAGGAAATTGGCTGGTTCGTTTCCCCCCTCCAGCACGACTACGACTTCGTCAAGGGCTCGCGCTACGTCACCGGAGGCGGGTCGGAGGACCTGACCTGGCTGCGGAATGCCGGCAACCGGGTCCTGACGGGGTTGGCGAACACGGTTCTGAGAAGCAACTACTCCGACCTTTGCTACGGCTACATTGCACTGCGGCGGGAATGCCTGGAGGTCCTCGAGCTGGAGTCGGACGGCTTTGAGATCGAGACGGAGCTGATTGTCCGGGCCGCCCGCGCCGGCCTCCGCATCGCGGAAGTGCCGAGCTTCGAACTTGACCGCATCTCCGGAGTCTCGAACCTGCAGACTTTCCGTGACGGATGGCGGGTCCTCCGCACCCTGGCCCGGGAATGCACAACCTGGGAAGCGCCAACTGCCGGGGCAAGGCCCGAAGCCCTCCGACGGGTGAAGTACACCTATCCGAATGTCCGGTTTGCCCGCACACCCACGGATCCGCACAGCGTGCTCACCGTGGCGGAAGGAGCCTAAGGTGCTCGACTACAATTTCCGGCCGTCCGCGTCCGTTGTCATCTGCTCCTACACGGAGCAGCGCTGGGAACTGCTGATGGACGTCATTGACTCCGTCCACGCCCAGACGCTCCAGCCCAAGCAGGTGATCGTCGTCGTGGACCACAACGAGGACCTGTACAAGCGGCTCGTGGCGGCCATGCAGGACGTCACCCTGGTGGAGAGCACCGGGCTCCAGGGGCTCTCCGGGGCGCGGAACACCGGCGTAGGCCTGGCCACCTCGGAGATCGTGGCTTTCCTGGACGACGACGCCGTGGCAGCCCCGGACTGGCTCGAAAAGCTGACGGCGCTCTACGACGATTCCGACGTCCTGGCAGTCGGCGGAAAGGTCGAACCGGTGTGGGAAGCCGGCCGGCCCGGCCACTTCGGCCCGGAACTGGACTGGATCGTCGGCTGCAGCCACCGCGGCATGCCCAAGGTGGCCTCCGAAGTGCGCAATGTCATCGGCGCCAACATGTCCTTCCGGCTCCAGGTGCTCCAGCAGGTGGGAGGCTTCAACGTCGCCCTAGGCCGCCAGGGCACGAAACCGCTGGGATGCGAAGAGACCGAAATGTGCATCCGGGCTGCGATCGGCTCCCCGGGTTCGCGCATCGTCTATGAGCCCGCGGCCCTGGTGCGCCACCACGTACCCGCCCACCGCGGGACCTTCCGCTACATGCTGGAGCGGTCCTGGGCGGAGGGAATTTCCAAGGCCCAGGTCAGTCACGTAGTGGGCCACAAACGGGCCCTGGGCCCGGAACGCCGGTATGTGCGCAGCGTCCTGCCGAGGGCGGTCTTCTCAGCCCTGGCGGATTGGAGCCGTGGCGCTGATCCCCAGGGCTGGCGACGAGCCGGCGCCACCGTTGCCGTTCTGGCATTCACTGCCGCCGGATATGTTCGGGGACGCAGGGTCGCCCAAGGCTCCGGATCGCTTTTCGCCGGCGCTCCTGCTCCTGATCCCAAACTTCCCTGGAGGGAAGCCACGTAATTGAAGTTGGAAACGAGATTCTTGTGGCACAGGATGACGCAGGCTTGGGTCACAGCACCGTCGATGGGAGCCGGGGCCGCTCCCGACTGGGCGGGAGCCCAATAGATCGGCGCGGTGGACCTTGATTCCCTCGCGGACCACAGCCACCACCCTTCGCGACGGGCGGGTGGAAGGGATCCCCGGGTTGTGGCAACACTGATCTGGGGGAGCACACCGTCCTGGTCGAAACTGCCTTGACCGGTGCCCCGCTGGACCCGGACCGGGTCGCCGGCGATCTGGCCGGGCGGTCGCATTGGGTCAGGACGTCGTGGCTTCCCTGCCTGCAGTGAATCGTCCGACATGGCGTTCACCCGGGTTGCCCAGCTTGCAGCCTTTGACAAAGCCTTCGGGCCCGCAGGCTGGACACTGCCCCCACTGCGCGCGCACTTGCAGTCCAGGAACGTTGACCCCGGTTTGCTTCCGCTGTTGGTCATCGCGACCGAGGACGTTCCTTCGCCCGATTCGGCCCAGCTGCGGGCCGCCATTCTGGACGATCGCGATTTCTGGCTGTGGCGGCACGTTGTCACGTCCGGACCTACCTAGCGGCATTAGCGGGCGGCGAGCCCGGGAAGAACCGATAATTCGCTGTCGGAACGCTGTTCGCGGCAAGATGTGATGATGGAGAACACGGACCAGCAACCCTGGGTGAAGAACTACCAGCCGGGCGTCCCTGCCCACATCGAATTGCCCACGGAGTCGCTGGTCGCGATGCTGGAGCGGTCCGTCGCCGAGGCCGGCAGTGCACCGGCGCTGGAATTCTTCGGACGACGTACCAGCTACACCGAACTTGGCGAACAGGTCGACCGTGCCGCCGAGGGCCTGCGCCGGCTGGGGGTCCGCGCCGGTGACCGGGTGGCCCTGATCCTGCCCAACTGCCCGCAGCACGTCGTCGCCTTCTACGCGGTGCTGCGCCTCGGCGCCGTCGTCGTCGAACATAACCCGCTGTACACCTCCCGGGAACTCCGCCACCAGTTCGAGGACCACCAGGCCCGCGTCGTGATCACCTGGGACAAAGCCGCGTCGGCCCTCCGTGAGTTCCCGTCCGACATCGAGATCGACCATGTCGTCTCCGTCAACCTGCTCGAGGCGTTCCCTGCCGTCAAGCGGCTGGCCCTGAACCTGCCCGTGAAGAAACTGCGGGCGTCCCGCGATGCGCTGACCGGTGCTGCCCCGGGAACCATCCCGTGGAAGGAACTCCTCAGCCACGGCCGCATTGGTCCGGACCACCCCCGCCCGTCGGTGGATGACCTCGCCGCGATCCAGTACACCTCGGGAACCACCGGCCGGCCCAAGGGTGCCATGCTCACGCACTTCAACTTGTACTCCAACGCCTTGCAGGGTGAGGCTTGGATGCGGGGGGCCGAGTACCGCAAGGAAGTGTTCTACGCGATCCTGCCGATGTTCCATGCCTTCGGCATGACGCTGTACCTCACCTATGGCATCCGCAAGCAGGGCCTGCTGGTCCTGTTCCCGAAGTTCGATCCGGAGCTTGTGCTTGCCGCCATGAAGAAGTCGCCCGCCACGGTCTACTGCGCAGTCCCGCCGATCTACGAGCGCACCGCCATGGCCGCGAAGGAGAAGGGCATCTCGCTCCGGTCCTGCAAGTACTGCATCTCCGGCGCCATGAACCTGCCGGACCATGTCGTGGAACTGTGGGAGTCGGTCTCCGGCGGGCTGCTGGTCGAGGGCTACGGGATGACCGAGTCCTCGCCGGTCGCGCTGGGCAACCCCTTCCACCCCACCCGCCGGAACGGCACGATCGGCGTGCCGTTCCCGTCGACCACGATGAAGGTCGTGGACCTGCGCGATCCCTCGGTCGAGGTTGCGCCGGGCGAGCCGGGGGAGCTGCTGCTGAAAGGTCCGCAGGTGTTCCAGGGCTACTGGAACAATCCGGAGGAAACAGCGAAGACCCTCACCGCCGACGGCTGGCTGCGTACCGGTGATGTCGTGACGGTGGACGAGGACGGCTTCACCACCATCGTGGACCGGGCCAAGGAGCTGATCATCACCGGCGGCTTCAACGTCTCACCCACCGAAGTGGAGACGGTGCTGCGCCTGCACCCGGACGTCAAGGACGCAGCCGTCATCGGCAAGCCACTTGAGCGGGGCGGCGAGATGGTGGTTGCCGCCGTCGAACTTGAGCCAGACACAACGCTGGACGAGGACGCCCTGCGCGGGCACTGCCGCGAGCACCTGGCCGGCTACAAGGTCCCGAAACGGATCATTGCCGTCCCGGACCTGCCGCGGTCCATGCTCGGTAAAATCCTCCGCAGGCAAGTCCGCGAGCAGGTGCTGCCGACGCTCTGAGCATGCGGGCCGTGGATCAGGGTGGCGTCGGTGTGCGCGGACAGACTGGCTGCCGCGGAAATGGCTTCGGCGGTGGCACGTTCATGCCTGCCCACACCATTGAGGCCGGCGAAGGAGCGCACGAGCACCGATCTCTTCCTCCGCCATCCTTGGCCTGCGGGACCCTGATTCGCATACTGGAATGAGAAGGCAAATCCGCGCAGCCAGGAAAGCAGGGAATCCATGGGCGGGTCAAACGGGTCGTTCCGGCGCCGGGTGGAGCGTGCCGCGGAACTCCGCGCCCTGAGGGTCAGCGGAATGACGGTGCAGGAAGAAGCTGACCTGGCCGCCGCCGAAGAGAGGGAACGGGAACTGCGCGCTCGATTCGACGACGCCGCCCGGGCCGAGTACCTGATCCGCGATGCCATGGCGCAGGGCAAATTCGACCACCTCAAATACGCCGGGAAGCCGATTCCCGGGTTGGACGGGAAGTACGACCCCGACTGGTGGGTCAAAGGCCTGCTGCAGCGCGAGAACATTACCGGGATGGGCCCAAAGGCCATCCTGCTCCGCACCGAGGACGCCGGACTGGACGCCCGGATCGACGAGCTGACCGCCGAAAAGCAAGTCCGTGAGCTGCTGGAAGATTTCAACGCCCGCGTCATTGATGCCCGGCGGCAACTGCTCGGCGGACCGCCGGTGGTCACGAAGATCCGTGATGTCGAGGCCGAGGTGCGGAACTGGCGGGAACGCCGCGCGGCGCTCGCAGTATCGGCCGCAGAGCGGAACGGAGGGCAAGTCGCAGACCAAGGACCAGAGCGGCCAACGGACCGGATCCGCCGTCCCTGGTGGCGGCGGATCCGGTCCGGTTCCTAGCTGGTTGGGTGGCCCGCGCCGGGTCAGTATCCTGCGATCCGGGCAAGGTAGCCGTAGTACTGCCCCTTGATCGGGCGGAGCGGGTCCCCGTCGAAGCCGAAGTGCCAGTGCTTCTTGTTGTACGCCTTGGTGGCCTCCAGGAACTTTGACATCAGGGCCTTGCCTGAGCCTTCACATTCTCCTTTGCTAATACACAGCGCCAAAGAGCCGGCGACGGCCGGACTGGCGAAACTGGTGCCATGGGCCACACCGTAGCTTTCCGGCGTCGGTGACGTGGAGGTGATGCAGACTCCGGGCGCGGCGACGGTGTGGGCCTTGTCCTTGGACGTGGTGGCGAAGTTCGAGAAGAAGGCCGGATGGTCGTCCAGTTGGCCGATCGTGGTCCAGTCATCCTGCCCGCAGACCGGTGCTGCCAGGCCGTCGGGCTTGCCGTCGAAGTCCGCCATCGCCGTGGCGGTCAGCACCTCGTCGTAGGTGGCGGGGACAGTGTCGGCGAAGTCCCGGCCGTCGTTGCCGGCCGCCACGGCGTAGGCGACGCCGGCCTTGACCGAACGGCAGATGGCGTAGTGCATCGGATCCGTGCCCTTGCCGCAGTCGGCGGTATCGGCGCCCGGGCCGCCGATGCTGATGTTGGCCACCTCGATGTCGTTGTCCGGGTCCTCGTCCTTGTGGGTTCCGGTCACCCAGTCGATGGCGCAGATAAGCATTTCCTCCGTGATGAGGTCTGCGTCATTCACGACCCGCACCGACCACAGCGGGGTTCCCGGCGCCGCGCCGATCACGCCCTCGTCATTGTCTTTGGCGCCGATCACGCCGGCCACAAAGGTCCCATGGCCAACCTTGTCCGTGGGGGTCACCTCTACCGGCGACCCGGTGGAGCAGTCGATGCCGCCGCGCACATTCAGCTCAGGATGGCTGGCGTCGATGCCGCTGTCGATCACTGCCACGTTGACGTCCACCGCCTGCTGGGCCCCACCCCGGTCCTTGGCGCGAGTACCGCCGATCCTCTTCTGCCAGTCCGGCGTTACCTGGCTGCTCTTCGTGGGCTCCTCGGGCAGCTGGAATTCTCTTGCCACTGTGACAAACTCGACGTCCGGGTCAGCAGCGAGGCGGGCCGCTGCGGAAGCGGTCATCGTGGCGGCGTACCCGCTCACGGCAGCGCGATAGATCGTGGAAACGGTCAGACCATAACTGCTTTTCTGGGCCACGGCCGCGACGCCGGGGTCAACTGCGCCGTCCTTGAGCACCACTATGTAGCGTTGTTCCGGTTCGGCGGCGGTTGCGGGGACGGCCGCGACGAACCCTCCGGCCACGGCGAGGCACAGGGCAGCGAGGCCGCCGACGGCCCCCCGCATCCGTGGCCCGGCAGACGGAGGCGTGGCGGTCCCGGGATTCTGGCGTGCCCTGGCGGGCTGATGCGCCGGTTCCCGTGATGATCCCGGTCGGCGGAAGTGGCTAAACATCGTGGCCTCCATTAAGCGTGTTCGCTATTGAGCGCCCCCCCGGTGCTAAGCGTAAACCCGCAACCGTCTCTTGCACACGGACCTTTGGAATATCTTGGCGGTCCACGGCGACGGCGAATCCGACGACGGCGCCACTCGGCCGCCGTCGGACGCCGGCCCCGAGCGGTGCCGAGCACGCAGCGGCACTACACGCGGAACCAGTCCTCTTCGAAGTCCGGGTGGTCGTAGTAGGGGAGCGCCAGGGCATTCAGCGAGTGTTCCATCCACTCCAAGGACTGCGGGATCCAGCCCGCGTCCTGGCCGAGATCGCTGACCAATGCCGTGAGGGCGGCCTGCCGGGCGGATTCCACGATGCGGATCAGGCGCCGCTTGGCCTCGCATTCGAGCAGCAGTCGCTGCTCGTACCAGGAGGCGGATTTCGACACCGTCCGGTCGCCGAGGAGGGTCCGGGCAACGGCTTCGTCCTCGGTGATCCGCTCGGACAGGAATTCGACAATGTCCACACGGTGAGAGTACGCGCGGTCCCCGACCGGCAACCAGCCCCGGCCGTCGTCGCCCTGATGGATCCTTAGTGGGCAGTCAGGTTTTCCGCGTCCTCGGGACCGACGAAGTTGCACGATCCCCCGTGCCGCTCGGACACATCGCAGGTCCGGCCGGTAGGCAGGTGAACGTTGCCGCAGAGCCCGGTAATGGCGACGTCCTCGCGGACATGCAGGCTGCTGAGGTCGGGCCGGTGCTGGCTTTCCTCATGAATTTGGCGGTGTCCGGATGCGTCGTCGTCTGGAACGTTCATGTCTGCGAGGCTCCTCGTAGGTCTGCGGTGCAGCAGGGCTGCCAGTCTCGATTGAGTCCGATGTCACAAGTCTCACACAGCGATGTGAATGCGGGGCCATCTGTCCTTAAATATTTGTCTGCGGCCCGGTCCCGGTCCCGGACCCGGGGGTATATTTCGAAGGAGAGCAGCATCGGGAATCAACCACGCACAAAAGAGGGGGCCCATGATGGTGCCAAATTCTGCAGAATCCGGCGAACGGACGAGGGGTGAGCAGGGCACCGAACCGATCGGTGCTGATGCATTGGCCGTCCGGCTGGGCGACATTGCACGGGAACTCCAGCACGAAATGCACACTGAAACCATGCTGGACGGGATAGTGCATGCCGCCCTGGAACTCGTGCCACACGCTGCCGATGCCTCGGTCAGCCTGATCACGGGAGACCGGACGATCGACTCACGTGCCGCGTCCAGTGATCTTCCGCGAAGGGTGGATGCCCTCCAGAGCGAATTGGGACAGGGGCCGTGCCTGGACGCCTCGTATGGAAAGCGTGTTGTCAGCGTCCCCGATCTCAGCACGGATGAGCGCTGGCCGGACTTCTCGCGGGCGGCCTACGAGCTCGGAGCGCGGAGCATGCTTTCCTTCCAGCTCTTTGTGGACGGGGAGCACCTCGGCGCCCTGAATCTGTTCGGGGAGGAGGTGGGGGCCTTCGACGCCGAATCGGAGCGGATCGGGGCGCTGGTTGCCGCCCACGCAGCCGTCGCCGTCGCCGGCAGCCAGCAGGTCAGCCAGCTCACCCAGGCCCTGGATACCCGGGACCTGATCGGGCAGGCGAAAGGAATCCTGATGGAACGGTTCAAGATCACCGCCCAGCAGGCGTTCCTGCTGCTCTCCCGGGCCAGCTCCGAACTGAACATCAAGCTCCGCGACGTCGCGGAACGGCTGACCGTCAGCGGGGAAATGGCCAAGAAACGCTGACGCCGGCGGTACTGGCGGGCATTCCCGCGCGCGTCAGCCGACGTGCGCGTCAGTCGAGGGCCGGCAGGCGCGGGCCGTCGGTCAGGTCGGAGCAGATCCCGGACAGCGGCGTTCCGTCGGCCCGGGCGCGACGCAGCAGCTCAAGTAACGCTTCCTCTGCGGTCAAGCCGTGGCGTTCCATCAGGACCCCGCAGGCGCGGTTGGTGGTGTCCCGTCCGGCGAGCGCACCCTTGAACGGGCGGCTCAGTTGCCGCGGTGTGTCCGGGCCCTGGACGTGGGCCATCAGAGTCGCGGCGGGAACGGCGAACTTCTCGAGCAGCAGCCCCGTCGCGGCCGTGAAGGCTGCAGGCAGGGCGGCGTAGATTTTCAGGGTTCCGATCGGGCCCCCGGTCGTGCCCAGCGGGGCGCTTACCAGCGAGCCGACCGGCATGGAAGCGACGGCCTGGCTCCAGAGCGGCCACCGGGACTCCGCGGCCGCGTCCTGCACCAGGATGGTTTTGCCTGCCGTCCAGGCAGCGACACACGGGCCCTGCCCCAAGTCATGCTGGGCAGCGTCCGCCAGCTCCACGAACCGGTCCGTCGCCGCAGTGCTGCTGCCGAGCCCCTGGGCGTCGAACAGGGAAATTCCGGCCCCGGTCGATCCCGGAATGGCATCCCTGACCGCCTGCACGAGCAGCTGCAGCGCCCGGTCCACCTTGTCCTCGGTCAGAAGTAGGCCTTTGATGCGCGCGAAGACGGCGGTCAGTTCATCGAGGGGGAGTGGGTTGAATGGCTGGTTGAGCACTTTGGGGCCTTACGGCGGGAGGGTAAAGCTACCCTGCGTGTGCCCCCTGCTTGAGCCGGGACGCCGCTTGCGACTGTCCACTTAAAGCATAGCCCTGCTTGTTGTGTTGCTGCTAAATGATGACAGTGCGACACCCCGCCGCCGTCGTCGTGCGCGTCGGTAGATCCGCGTCGTTAGAAGGGCGGGGCGCGGAATGAAATCCAATGCTTGAATGTTCAATGAAACATGGACTTTGGAATTTTTACCTTCGGCGAGCTTTCCCGCAACCTCAGCACCGGCAAGGCACTGTCCCCGCAGCAGCGCCTCAAGGAGATCATTGAACTCGCCAAGCTCGCGGACCAGGCGGGCCTGGGCTTCCTGGGCCTGGGTGAGCACCACCGGCGGGACTTTGCCGTGTCCGCCCCGGAAATAGTGCTGGCGGCCATTGCCAGGGAAACCACGAACCTGCGGCTCAGCACTGCCGTCACGGTGCTCTCCACCCAGGACCCGGTGCGGCTTTTCGAGCAGTTCGCCACACTGGACCTGATCTCCGACGGGCGCGCGGAAATCATCGCCGGCCGGGGCGCTTTCATCGAGTCCTATCCGCTCTTCGGCCACGAACTGGAGGATTACGACGCGCTGTTCGAAGAAAAGCTGCAGCTGTTGCTGGAACTGCGGGACAACGCAGCCGTGACCTGGCAGGGAACGTTGACCCAGAGCATTCCCGGAATGGACATCGCGCCGCGCCCGGTCCAGGACAAGCTCCCCGTCTGGGTGGGCGTCGGCGGAACCCCGGCCAGTTTTGCGCGGGCCGGACGCCTGGGGCTGCCCCTTTTTGTCGCCCTGTTGTCCGGTCCCGCCCGGTTCCGCCACCTGGTGGAGCTCTACCACCAGTCCGCCGCCGACGCCGGCCACGACCCGGCCACCCTGCAGGTCGGGGTCGGCGGACACTTCTACGCGGCCCCGACGTCACAGCAGGCACGCGACACGTTCTTCCCCCACTATCGGGCCTACTTTGAACAGAACATGCCGCGCCCGGTGGACCACTTCCCCCGCTCCACCTTCGATGACTGGACCGAGCCCGGCGGCGGCCTCCTGGTGGGCAGCCCGCAACAGGTCATCGAGAAACTGCTGGAAGTCCAGGCGACCCTCGGCAACAGCCGCTACATGGCCCAGATCGGTCTCGGCGGGCTGCCGTTTGCCGAGACCGCCCGGTCCATCGAACTGCTCGCCACCGAGATCATGCCGGCCGTGAACCGGGAGATCGGAACGGCCCGGCCGGTGCCGGACACCAGCCCGGCACCTGGCAGCCCAGCCCGCGGAGCCTCAATCCGCTGAGTATTGAGTCCCGGCAGCAAGCGGAATCACCAGGAACCCGCCGGCTGCGTCCCAGCTGCTCGCGGTTCCGAAATGCCGGCTGAGCCGCTGCATCCGCTCCGCGATCTGCCGGGAACTCCCGCCCGCCAGGCGGGCCTGGAAATCAATGATCAGCGTCGGAAACAGCCGCAGCGACCGCGGTGTGCCGGCGTCGGTCTCGAGCATGAAAATGAACGACTGGTCGTTGCGCTCCAGCGGATCCACCGCGTAGTCGTCCACGAAGTCCCCGGCGCTGTAGATGATCGGCCGCTTCCGGAACACCTCGACGCCGCGGACGATGTGCGGCGAGTGACCGAAGACGACGTCGGCCCCCGCCTCAATCAGTGCGCGCCCCAGCTCGCGGTGCTCGGGCGGTGCCCCGGTGCCCCAGTTCGGCCCCCAGTGCGCCGAGACGATCAGGAGCTGGACCCGGGTCCTCGTCCGCCGGACCAGGGCCAGCAGATCCGCCACCCGGCGGTCGCTGTCCGCCACCGGCACGTAAAAGACGCCCGGGCCCCGGTCCGCTTCCCAGTCCGGCTGGTTGTCGGTGCAGGCGATGAGGCCGACGGCCGTCCCCGCCACGCGCCGCACCGCGGGCCGGCGGGAGGCCTCCCGGTCCAGTCCGGCGCCGGCATGCAGGATGCCGGCGGCGTCGAGGGCGGGCAGCATCTCGCGGAAGGCGCTTTCCCTGTAGTCCAGCACATGGTTGTTGGCCAGCGACACCATCCCGATTCCGGCGGATCGGAGGCTTGCCACGTTCTTCGGGTCGGAACGGAAATGGAAGACCTTCCCGGCTTCCGGCTGCCCGCCGGCGGCCAGAACGCATTCAAGGTTGGCGATTGTGAGATCGGCTGTCTTCAACACGGAACCCGTGTTCCCCCACGGGTAATCGGCGGCCACTTGCCGCAGCCGTTCATTCACCAGCCGGCCCAGCATGACGTCGCCCAGCAACGCAATCAACATGGCACACCTGACCGTTTAGCCCGCCGCCCGCGGCCCGGCTTGCCGCGATGCCGGCCGGCAGGGCGGCCGGAAGCTAGGACTCGTAGTTTTCCACTTGGTCCACGGGACGGGGCTGCGCCTCATCCGGGTTTTCGCCGTACTGCCGCTTGGCCCGTCGCTGCCTGAGGAGATCCCAGCACTGGTCCAGGTCCTCCTCGATGCGCTTCAGCCGGGTGTGCTCGGGACCGTGCTCGTAGTCCGGCGAGGAGGACGGGGCCTTCTCCCGCAGCACCTGTTCTTCCTCCACCAGCGCTGATATGCGTTCCAGGATGTGTTGCTCGTCCATCGCTTCCTTCTTTCGGGTAGCAGTTCTCCCGCCAGCGTAGCGACGCCAAGATGCGCTGGCCAGAGTGCATTTACACCTCCAGCGGGGCCAGCGCGCGGCCTGCATGAACATGATCAGCTTGCTTATTATTTTGCGGCTTCCTAGACTAAACCCTGTAAGGCATCACACTCACCGAGCGGAGGACCCGGCCGGTTCGCCGGCTGCGGGAGCCTCCCCGGACACCAGAGGAGGACGCATGTCAGAGCACAATATTTCCGGTAAAAAGGTCGCCTTTCTGCTCACGGACGGCGTGGAGCAGGTGGAGCTGACCAGCCCCTGGAACGCCGTGAAGAAAGCCGGCGGAGAACCCACACTGGTGGCGCCCAAGGGCGGGAAGCTGCAGGGCTACAACGGCACCGAGAAGGCCGAGACCTTCGCCGTCGACCTCACCGCCGCGGAGGCTGACGCCTCAGATTTCCATGCCCTGGTGATCCCCGGCGGCGTGGTCAACGCCGATCATCTGCGCGTCGACAAGAACGCCCAGGCTTTCACCCGCGCCTTTTTCGAGCAGCACAAGCCGGTGGCCTCGATTTGCCACGGGCCTTGGCTGCTGATCGACGCCGGCGTCATCAGCGGGCGGAACGTCACGTCCTACCACACGCTCCAGACCGACCTGAAGAACGCCGGCGCCAACTGGAGTGACCAGGAAGTCGTGGTCGACCAGGGCCTGGTGACCAGCCGTAGCCCGCGCGACCTTCCGGCCTTCAACGACAAGCTGCTGGAGGAAATAGAAGAAGGCGAGCACGCCGGGCAAACGGCGTAAGCGGCCGGAGCGGCCGGAGCACGGACAGGCGGGCCCTGTCCTGACGCCGGACACCTACCCTGGACGGCTGATTTGGGGCAGGATATGCCCTGTAAAAGCGTGCCGGCCGCGGCCGCACCGCGGCACCCCCTGGCCGGCGCCCCAGCTGCAAGGAGTTCCGGATATGACCACGCTGAACCCGTACCTGAGTTTCCGCGACAACGCCAAGGATGCCATGACGTTTTACCAGTCGGTCTTTGGCGGCCAGCTGGCACTGAGCACGTTTGGCGAATATCACGCCAGCGAGGATCCCGCCGAGCAGGACAAGATCATGCACGGCATGTTGACCGCGGAGAAGGGCATGGTCCTGATGGGCGCCGACACGCCCAACGGGATGGAGTACACGCCCGGCAGCAGCATTTCGGTGTCCCTGAGCGGCTCCGATGAGGCCGAGTTGCGCGGCTATTTCGACAAGCTCGCCGACGGCGGAAAGATCACCGTGCCGATGGAGAAGGCCCCCTGGGGGGACATTTTCGGCATGTGCACCGACAAATTCGGAACTGAGTGGCTGGTCAATGTCGGTCCCGAGCCGGGCCAGGCGTAGCGTACAACCACGCCGGGGTTGTGCTGACCTCGGGCAAGGTCCGGGTCCCACCCGGGTCCGGACCTTGCCCCGAGGTTAGTCCGGGTTATCTTCGCCTTTAGTCGGTTAGTCGGTTAGTCGGTTGGTTGGTTAGCCCGTCAGTCCGTTGGTCAGAGGCCGCTAGTCAGGACTGGAATCCGTGGTGAGGCCGCGGTCGTCACCTGACTGTTCATCCTGCTCCTCGGCCGGCCCCGCCGCCTCGTTGGCGGTTTTGCCCCCCGCTGCGGCGCTCGCTTCGGTGTCACCAGTGCCCTTAGTGGCCGCCTCGGCGCCCTCCTCGCGGGCCACCGGCGCCTTCCCCGTCTGGCTTCCGCCCTCGACGCCGTCCTCGACAATGTCCTCTGGTTCCTTTGACTCCGTGCTCATCGGTTCCTCCCCTTGTACTAGCAGCTGAAGTAGCAGCGGGTTGCCGGCGGGCCGGGGCCCGCCTGCGCTGACGGGGACCCGGCCGGGTCCCGACCTGACCAAGATACCGCCGCGGCAGCGTTTGAGCGTCGTGGGCCCGCGTTCGAAAGGGTGTCCGCCGGCCCGCGCGCCGGGCAGGTGCCGGGGCGGCCGCTCCTTGAAATATTCCCTTTTTCCGTCCGCCGCGGTTATTCTGGAGGCGGCCGGGATACCGCATTATCGAGTCCACCCTCCCGGTCCAGAGAGGCGTGCCATGACCGAGAAGCTGCACCTCACGCCGGACGATGAGTTCCCGGAGGACCTCAGTGCCGTGGGGGACAAGGAGTTGCAGGTTCTGGACAGCCAGGTCCAGCGGCAACTGGACTATGAATATGTGGCCGACGGCGAACCCAATCCGGAGACCGAGTTCAGGCACTTCGACCTTGACGAGGAATTCAGCGAGCGGGACAAACGCGATAGCTGACCGGCGGGATTCCGTCAGTATGCTTACTGTACGCTGACCACGGCGTTACAAGGAAGCACTGAACAGAAAAGAGCCATCATGGGCAGGCCCGAACGCTTCGAGATTGAGGCCGCAGGCCAGCTAGGCCATGTGTTCGTTTCCAGGGGACCGGCCGGCCACGCAACGGCGCGCCCCGCCGTCGTACTGATCCACGGTATCGGCGTATCGCACCGCTATCTCAGCAGACTTCACGGGCTGCTGGCGGAATCCGTTGATACGTACTCGATCGACCTGCCAGGCTTCGGCGCCACGCCCCGCCCGGAGAATACCCTCCCCGTCGCGGACCACGCCAGCTACCTCCTTGGTGCGCTGGAGCAGTTGGGCGTCCTGGAATTCGTACTCGTCGGGCACTCGATGGGGAGCCAGTTCGCGATCGAAGCCGCGCTGCAGCAGCCGAACCGGATATCCCGGCTGGTCCTGATGGGGCCGGTGGTCGACCCCCGGCGCCGCACCGTGGCGCAGCAGGCCCTGGCGCTCGGCCGGGACAGCGTGTTGTTCGAGAGCCCCTCCTCGAATGCCCTGGTCTTCACGGACTATTTGCGCTGCGGCCCGACCTGGTACCTGAAAACGCTGCGCGTCATGATGGACTACCCCACCGAAGTGCGGATCACCGGAGTCACGGCGCCGGTTCTCGTCCTGCGCGGGGCCAACGACCCAGTAGCCTCCGCTGACTGGTGCCGCCGGTTGGCCGCACAAGCGGCGGACGGGCAGCTGCTCGAAGTCGAAGGGACCGGGCACGTGGTGCAGCACAACCGCTCCGACGAAGTGGCCGGAGCCATCCTGGACTTCGCCGCCATCCGCCCGGCGGCCAGCGAGACTCCCCAGGAGCGCCCGGCATGAGCGGCGTCCTGCAGTCCGCCGGCTGGTGGGTTCAGGATTACCTCTACGCCGCGGGCCGGCAGCTCCTCAGCGCCGTCTCCCGGACCAGCCCGGACGATTTCCTCGGCGGCACCGGCCGGCCCGTCGTCGTGATTCCGGGAGTCTACGAGGATTGGCGCTTTATGCTCCCGCTGGTCCGGCGGCTTCATGCGGCAGGCCATCCGGTGCACGTGCTCTCCCTGCTGGGGCGGAACCGGCTCGCTGTCCCCAAGGCTGCGGATCTGATTGCCGCCTACATCCGGGAGCAGGACCTTTCGGACACGGTGATCGTCGCCCACAGCAAGGGCGGGCTGATCGGCAAATTCGTGATGATGCAACTGGACCGGGAACGCCGGATCGCGGGCATGGTGGCGGTCTGCTCGCCGTTCTCCGGCTCGCGCTACGCCTCGTTTATGCTGCTGCCGAGCCTGCGCGCGTTTTCGCCCCGGAGCTCCGTGACCATGCAGCTCTCCCGGGAGGAGCGTGTCAACGAGCGCATCACCTCGGTCTACGGGATCTTCGACCCGCATATCCCCGAGGGCAGCGTGCTGCCGGGCGCCCGGAACGTCCAGCTGGACACCGCCGGCCACTTCCGGATCCTGGCCCACGAGGACACGATTTGTACCATCCTGGCGGAAACCGCCGGGATGCCGGCCGCGACCACACCAGCCGCGACTCCGGCCCCGTCTCCTGCCGGTCCGCCGGCCTAGATCGTAACTCGACGATCGAACGGATCGTGCATGCCAGAGCTTCAGGTCCAGAGGGGAATTCCGCGCCGGCTGGTTCATCGCCGACCGTCGCTGGGCCTGGCCGGGGCCTCCCTGGGCGTCGTGGCAGCCGGCGCCTAGCTCCCGCTCTCTCCGCTGGCCGGTGTGCTGGGCTTCGCTCCGCTACCCGTCCCGTTCTTCCTCGCCCTGCTGGGGACGGCTGGGTGTACCTGGTGCTGGTCGAACTGGCGAAGCCCTGGCTCTACGCGCGGGCCGCCCAGCAGCCGGTCCTCCTGCGGCCCCGCGGGATCCCGCGCCGCGGCAGGACCCACCACATCGCACGCCGGGCCGCCAGGTTCAGCACCGCTAAGGCCGGTCACCCGCTTCATCACCGGCCGGCGCGGAAGCGTCGGCCAAACCGGGCATAAAGGCCCTCACCTCCGGAGGGTTCCGGGCAGATAGTGGGAAGGAACGGTCAGCTGGTCATTTTTCCCAGCCTGCGGAGGGCACGCCTGGATGAGGCCGCGGCCGAGATCTCGATGGAAAGCCGTACCGATGAGCATTTTCAAGGACAGGGTCGACGCCGGCCGGCAACTCGGAAGGCGGCTCGCGGAACTGCGGGGCCAGGACATCGTGGTCCTGGGCCTGCCCCGAGGCGGCGTCCCGGTCGCCTTCGAAGTTGCAGCCGCCCTCGACGCGCCGCTGGACGTGATCGTGGTGCGGAAGCTGGGCCTCCCGTACCAGCCGGAGCTGGCGATGGGAGCGATCGGCGAGGGCGGGGCCCGGGTGCTGGAGGAACACGTGCTGGCCCATGCCCGGGTCAGCGACGCAGAATTGCAGGCCGTTGAAAACCACGAACGCGCCGTGCTGGAGAACCGGGTGGCCCGGTTCCGGAAGGGCAGGTTGCGCCAGGACCTGACGGGACGGATCGCTGTGGTCGTCGACGACGGCATCGCCACCGGCTCCACCGCCCGGGTCGCCTGCCGGATAGCCCGGAAGCTCGGCGCCGCGCGGGTCATCCTGGCGGTCCCGGTCGCCCCCGCCGACACCCTCGGCAACCTGACCGAACCCGACGAGGTCGTCTGCCTAGCCACCCCGCACCACTTCTCCGCGGTCGGCTACCACTACCGCGATTTCTCCCCCACGGACGACGAGGAGGTGGTGCAACTGCTCGACGCCGCGGCGAAGCGGCTGCTGCACTCGACGCCGGAGTCCCGGAATCCGGGCTCGTCCGGGACGCAGGATGCCGCGGACTTCGATGGTGAAGTCGAGATCCCGTCCCGCGCGGTCCGCCTCCAGGGCCAGCTGCACCTGCCGGTCCCTGCCCGGGGCGTGGTGCTGTTCGCCCACGGCAGCGGCAGCAGCAGGCACAGCCCGCGGAACCGGTATGTGGCCGGTGTGCTGCAGCAGGCCGGACTCGGCACCCTGTTGCTGGACCTGCTGACCCCGGCGGAAGAGCGCAACCGCGCCAACGTCTTCGATATCGAACTCCTCGCCCGCCGGCTCTCCTCGGCCACTGACTGGCTCACCGCACGGCCGGACACGGAATCCTGCACGGTTGGCTATTTCGGAGCCAGCACGGGCGCCGGGGCGGCGCTCCGGGCGGCCTCCGAACCGACAGCGAGGATCGACGCCGTCGTCTCCCGCGGCGGCCGCCCCGATCTGGCCGGACCCCGGCTGTCCGCCGTCCGGGCGCCGACGCTGCTCATCGTGGGCAGCTACGACACTGAGGTGCTCGAGCTCAACCGCAGGGCGAAGTCCATGATGCGCTGCCCCAACCAGCTGGCCGTGGTCCAGGGCGCCACCCACCTCTTCGAAGAACCCGGTACGCTGGCGGCGGCAGCCATCCTTGCCAGGGACTGGTTCGTCGACTACCTACTGCCCGCCAGGACCACTTCCCAGGAGTAACCGCATGAGCTACACCTACACCGCCGTCGTTCCGCTGAGCTGGGACGATGCCGTCGAAAAGACGCGTACAGCGCTCGCCGCCCAGGGGTTCGGGATCCTCTCGGAAATCGATGTGCGTGCCACCTTCGCCGCCAAACTCGGCGAGGACGCCGCGGAAGCCCTGGGGGACTACGTCATCCTCGGTGCCTGCAATCCGATGCTCGCCAGCCGGGCGCTCGCCGCAGAGCCGGAAATGGGGGCGCTCTTGCCCTGCAACGTCGTGGTGCGCCGCGAAACCGGGGCGACCGCGACGACAGTCAACGCCATCGATCCGCAAACCATGGTGCAGCTCAGCAGCGCCCCCGCCGTCCGCGAGGTGGCGGAGGACGCCGGCACGCGCCTGCGCGCGGCGATGGCCGAACTGGCAGCCGACGCCTGATCCCTCAGACCCCGCGCACGTTATGGTGCCCGCCGGCCCGGTGGCGGTAGGCGTACACCAGCAGCGCCACGCCGGCGAGCACCAGAAGGAGCGGGACCAGGAACTCACTCGCGGTGACCAGCACCGTGGACTGCACGGCGAAGATCAGCCCCAGCACGGCCAGGACTGCTGCCGGGATTAGCGGCCACTTCATCCTTGAGGGTTGCGAAGACGCCGGGTACGCAGTCTCCGGGTGAAAAGCCCCGGGCCGCGGGCCGGGGCCGGCGTGGACAGGAACCAGGGACAGCGCCGCGAAGGTGGCGGCAAGCCCCAGGAACAGGACTGCGGCGAGCGGCATGCCTTCCCAGGTCTGCGGAAGGGCAACGACGAGGGCGAGCGTCAGCATCACCCCGCAGGGGATCAGCGCCCACCAGTTGGAGCGTTCGCGCAGGTAAACGGCACCGAAGCCTGCGCCCATGAACAGGAACAGGAATGCGGCGGCCCAGTCCTCCGCCGAGCGCGGCCAGAGCAGCGTGCTCAGGACTACCGCCGCCAGGCCCAGGAACACCGAGCCGGGGATGGCAGCCCACCAGTTGTCCCGGCTGCGGCTGAACAGCGTCAGGAAAACGGTCCCGACTGCTCCGAACAGCAGCGGCCACACGAGGGCTGCGCTGTCGAGGATCCCGAGCAGATCCAGCAGCAACAAGACGCCGGCCGCCATCAATGCGATGCCGGCGATGATGCTTGTTCTGGCCGAGTTCACCGTTTGCCTCCCGGGTCGGCGGGGCGGCCGGGCACCGCCCCTGAATCTTCAGGTTATTCCTGTGGGCTTGGCCGGCGTAGGGCCCAAGGTCACGGGGCGCCGCGGTGCTCGGCCCGGAACTTAATGCCCAGCAGCATGCGCCGTTCCATGATGAATTGCAGCGGTTCCAGCACGGGGCGGAGGATCAGCCCCACTGCCAGCGGGGAATAGTCGTACCTCGTGCGGGACAGCAGCCGCGTGGTGCGCCCGTTGACGGGCTGCAGCACAAAGGCCCAGCCGAGCTCCAGCCGCGGTCCCGCGGGGCCCCCGCCGGACGCGGTGATCCTCCCGGTCCGCGGATCCATGCTCCCGCCCAGAGCCAGCACGGATCCCGTTTCCAGGCGCCGGACCGGGATCCCGACGTCGGGGCCCAGCGGGATGACATCGCCGACGTCGAGCTGCTGGTATTCCGGAAGGATCCGGTCCGTGCTGTGTATGCCGAGCCCAGCGGCGTTCTCCAGCAGGTCATAGCTGTACATTCCGCCGCGTCCGGCGCCCAGCTGGACGAGCCAGGGCCAGACGTCCGCGGCCGGCGCGTTGATGGTGACGGCGCGGGTGCTCTGCATCCGCGGGGTCCGGACGAGTTCGTCGCCGGGAAGCGGGCCGGCGGCTTCCTGGGCGGTCGCACCCCAGTGCAGCAGCCGGGGCCGGGCGGCAAGAACGTAACCGGCGGCGGCCACCGCCGCTGCGACAGCAGCCAGCGGACCGCGGAGCCGGCTCATGCGTTGCGTCCAGTCTGTTGTGGATGTTGCGCTACCGGAACGCCGCCGTTCATCCCCTCGCCGGGGCCTGTCCCGTGTCGTCTCCAACCACCAGTACCGGGCAGTGGGCGTGTGCCGCACAGGCACTGCTGACCGATCCCATGATCTGCGCGAGGAACCCGCCGCGGCCGCGCCTGCCGACCACCAAAAGCTGGGCGTCCCGGCTCTCCTCCACGAGGACCTTGGCCGGGGGGCCGAACTTCACCGTCCGGGTCAGGCCCTCCGGGACGTCACCGCCAAAGGCACGTTCCAGGGATTCGCTGACGAGCCGCTTGGCCGTCTCCTCCAGCTGGGTTGTGGTGGGGGAGCGCTCTTCGGGCAGGTGCGAGGCCAGGAAAAGATCCGAGGTGCCGAGGCAGGTCACCACCTCCAGCGGCGCCCCCAGACTCTTGGCCATCCGCCCGGCGAGCCGAAGCGCCGTCGTCGAAAAATCCGAACCGTCCACGCCCACGACTATCCGCTGATCAGCGTTCATGGCCCCCAGACTGCCCGGTCCGCCCGGCACTGCCTAGGGCCGAAAGTCACCCGGGGCCCGCGCCGGGCGGCCCCGGGGATGTGCACGGTCCCCGGCTCGATCTAGGGTGGAACAAATCCCCACGACCCGAGGAGACCCGATGAGAGTTGCTGTTACTGGAGGAAGCGGGAAGCTTGGCCGGAGTGTCGTCCGGCGGCTGGGTGCTGACGGCCACGAGGTCACCAACCTGGACCGCACCGGAACTCGCGGACCCGGATACGCCGAGGTGCAGCTCAGCAGCTACGGCCAGGTGGTGGATGTGCTGCTGGGCCTGGAGGACCGGCACGAAGGATTTGACGCGGTGGTTCACCTGGCCGCCATCCCGGCCCCCGGGCTCGCCCCGGACGCCGCGACCTTTGAGAACAACATGCTGGCCACCTACAACGTGTTCCAGGCCGCCCGCCGGGCCGGGATCAAGAAGATTGTCTACGCCTCCAGTGAGACGGTGCTGGGTCTGCCGTTCGACGTCGACCCGCCCTACCTTCCGGTCGACGAGGAATACCCGGCCCGGCCGGAAAGCACCTACTCGCTGGTGAAACACCTCGAGGAGCAGATGGCGGTCCAGCTCACCCGCTGGGATCCCGAGTTGAGCATCACCGGACTGCGCTTTTCCAACGTGATGGACCCGGAGGACTACGAGGAGTTCCCCGGCTTCGACGCCGACGCGAAACTGCGCAAGTGGAACCTCTGGGGCTACATCGACGGCCGGGACGGTGCGCAGGCCGTGGCCCGCGCCCTCGAGCACGGCACCCCGGGGTTCGAGGCGTTCATCATCGCCAACGCCGACACCGTGATGGGCCGCAGCAGCACCAGCCTCGCCGCGGAGGTGTTCCCGAACGTGCCGGTGGTCAGGGAGCTCGGCGAGCACGAAACCCTGCTCTCCATCGACAAGGCCAAACGCCTGCTCGGCTACGCACCCGAGCACAGCTGGCGGAACTACCACCCGCTGCGCACCACCCCCACCGAGGACTGACCAAACCAGCAACGCGGGGTCACTTAGCGCCGATTCCGGCACCCCGGATGGGCGCTAAGTGACCCCGCGTTGATGGGATTGGTTGGGGGATTGGGGGATTGGGGGATTTGGGCGGGTTGGATTAGGGGGTGGCGGCGGGCTCGGGGACGGCCGGCTGGCGGCGGCTGGACCAGATGCTGCCCATCTCCTCGGAGGACTGCTCCACGATCCGGCTCATCGCGGCATGCGCTGCGCTCGCCTCGCCGCGCTGGATGGCGCTGGCGACATCCACGTGCAGCTGCAGCGCCTCGTGGTGCGGCAGGTGCGGCATCAGGCCGTGCTCGGTCCGCCCGGTCAGGACCTCGGTGACCAGGTTGTGCAGCTGGGAAAACATGGGGTTGCCGGAGGCCTTGAGCACTGCGGCGTGGAATTCGATGTCCAGCCGGAGGAACTCGTCGTTGTCTCCGCGCTGGCCCGCGGCCCAGAGCCGGGCAGCCTGCGAGACCAGATCGCTGCCGGCATCCCAGGAGGCCCGCTCGGCGGCCAACCGGGCGGCCTGCGGCTCGATCGCGCCGCGGAGTTCGTTCAGCGCCTTCAGTTGTTCCAGCCGCCTGGAGGAGGCCAGCCGCCAGCGGATCACCTGCGGGTCGTAGGCGTTCCAGCTGTCTTCGGGCTGCACCACCGTGCCCAGCCGCCGTCGTGATTCCAGCATGCCCTTGGAGGAGAGTACCCGGGTGGCCTCGCGGACCACCGAGCGGGATACCTTGTGCTGCGCCTCAAGCTCGTCCAGGCGCAGAATGGAGTGCGGAGCGAGGGTCCCTTCGGCAATAGCGAGTCCCAGCTTGTGGACCAGCAGGGAATGCAGGTCAGCTGAGGACTCCGCCTTTGGGGTTGTCATAAATAAATCATACTGGTTGCCCGCAAGGGGTTGTTTAAGTCTGCCTTATTTATCTAAGATCGCTTCCAGAGCAGATGTAAAGATGCCTCTGCAGCCGGCTGGACGATGACATCCAGCCCTAACGAACTAAGGGAGTCGTAATGAAGCGACGTTCGATCATGCAGTACGCGGCGGTCGCCGCGGCACTGTCGCTGGGGCTCACGGCCTGCAGCGGCGGCAGCGGCAGCAGCGATGCGAAGGCCGCCGGCACCGTCCGGGTCACGCTGGCCAACCACGTCTGGACTGAAGGCATCAAGGCAGCCATTCCGGAATTCGAGAAGTCCAGCGGCCTCAAGGTCGAGCTGACCCAGCTTGGCGAAGACCAGCTCTCGGACCAGTACAACGTCAAGCTCAACGCCGGCAGCGACGAGATCGACGTCATGATGTACCGCCCGCTGCAGGAGGGCAAGGCGTTCGCCAAGAACGGCTACCTCGCCGACCTGACATCCAAGGTGTCCTGGGACGCCAACTGGGACTGGAAGGACTACCAGGAGGGCCCGGTCAAGGCCACCACGGCGGACGGCAAGGTGGTCGGCGTCCCGATCATCACCGAACGCGAAGTGCTCTACTACCGCAAGGACCTGCTGCAGGCCGCCGGCCTTGAGGTTCCCAAGACCATGGAAGAGCTCGAGGCTGCCGCCAAGGCCATCAAGGCTTCCTCGCCGGACATCGCGGGCTTCGTGGCCCGTACCGGCAAGTCCGCAGCCGTCACCCAGTTCTCCAGCTTCCTGTACAGCTTCGGCGGCGACTTCACCGACTCCAGCGGCAAGTCCGCCGTCAACTCCGACGCCGCCAAGCAGGCCTACGCGTACTACGGCGGCCTGATCCGCAACTACGGTCCGGCCAACGTCAGCACCGACATGAGCTGGCCCGAGGCGATGGCAATCTTCACTCAGGGCAAGGCCGCCTTCTACACCGAGGCCGACTCGCTCTACAAGAACGCCACCGACCCGGCCAAGTCCAAGGTCGCGGACACAGTCGGCTTCGCCGCGCTGCCGGCCGGCCCCGCAGGGTCCAAGCCGTACAACATCCCGTCGTGGGGCCTTGCCGTGAACCAGGCTTCGGGCAACCAGGACAACGCCTGGAAGTTCATCCAGTGGGCCACCAGCAAGGAACGCACGCTGGAAGCCCAGAAGGCCGGCGTCCCCGGACCCCGCACCTCCGTCTGGTCCGATCCCGCCGGCACCTCCACGTACCCGAAGGACCTGGCCGAGGCCATCGCCGCCAGCGCCAAGAACGGCGTCGGCCACGACCGTCCCGAGGTTGTCACCGTGGGCAAGGCCCGCGAAATCGTGGGCGGCCCGATCGTAGCCACCATCACCGGCGCGGACGCGTCCGCCGCTGCTGACACGGCCCACGAGGACTTCCAGAAGTTCCTGGACACCGAAAAGAAATAACGCCCTCCGCGCTTCGCGCCCCTCGCGCGCAGCGCGCCGGAGTGCACACCAGCCCGGCGGGACGGCAGCCCTGCTGCCGTCCCGCCGCGGCCCGCTCGTCACTTCACCCCCGACTCCTTAGGTGAACCATGTCTGTACTGAACCCTTCCCGCAGCGCACCTGCCCGCAGCGCCGGCCGCCCTCCCGGCGCGCGTGAGAACTTCTCCGCCTGGGCCAACCGGCACCGGAAGTGGCTGTTCGCGGCCCCGGCGATGATCTTCGTCGGCGTCCTGATTATCTTCCCGCTGGCCTGGACTCTGTACCTGAGCCTCACCGACTCGCAGGGGTCAGTCCGTGCCGCCTCCGAGTTCATCGGCCTGGAAAACTACCTCACGGTCCTGTCCGACATGGACCGCTTCTGGCCCGCCGTCGGCCGCACGCTGACCTTCACCGGCGTCGCGCTGGTCTGCGAAGTCGTGCTCGGCATGTGCATCGCGCTGCTGCTGTGGCGGCCCTTCAAGGGCGAAAAGTGGGTTCGGGTGGCCATCCTGCTGCCGCTGGTCGCGACCCCCGTGGCCGTCGGCATGATGTGGCGGCTGATCTTCGACCCCAATATCGGCTTCGCCAACCAGCTGCTCGGCATGGTGGGGATCCCGCCGCAGCCGTGGCTGTCCGGGCAGGACACCGCCCTTGGCACCACGATTTTCATGGACGTGTGGCAGTGGACCCCGATGGTGGTCCTCATCCTGCTCGCCGGCCTGACCTCCCTCTCCGAGGAACCCGATGAGGCGGCCCGCATGGATGGCGCCAGCTCCTTCCAGCGCTTCTTCTACATCACCCTCCCGCTGATGATGCCGACCGTGATCGTGGCCATCCTGCTCCGGGGCATCGACGCGCTGAAGACCTTTGACATCCTCTACGCCACCAAGGGCAAGGGCGGCGGTTCCTTCCACGAGGTCGAGACCCTCAACGTCTACGCCTACGGATTGAGCTTTGATTACAACCAGTACGGGCTGTCCTCCGCGGTGCTGATCCTGTTCTTTATGATCATCGTCGGCTCGATGTGGCTGCTGACCATGCGCAAGAAAGCGGTAAACAAATGACCGTCCTTAACGAAAACATCGCATCCCAGGCCGGCGCAGCGGCACGGACCCCCGTGGCCCGACGCCGCCGGAAGCCGCTGGCCACCCGCGCGTACAAGGTCTTCCGCGTCGTTGCCCTGATCGCCGTCGTGCTGTTCCTGATCGCTCCGCTGTTCTGGATGCTCCTGGCCTCCTTCAAGACCAACGTGGACATCTACGACACCGGCAAGGCGCTGCTCTTCAGCCCCACCACCGAGAACTACGCCAACGTGCTGCAGCGCAACAACTACTTCATCTTCATCTTCAACAGCTTCTGGGTGGCCTTCGTCTCCACGGTGCTTTCCCTGGTCCTGGGCGTCCCGGCGGCCTACGCGATGAGCCGCTTCACGATGCACCGCTCTGCCCTGGTGGTCCTGATGGCCCGCGTCATCCCCGGCGTCTCCCTGCTGGTGCCGTGGTACTACGTGTTCTCCAACCTGCGCATGGTCGGCGGCTTCGAAGTGCTGATCCTCAGCCACATGTTCGTGGCGCTGCCGCTGATCGTCTACATCATGATGAGCTACTTCGATTCGATGCCGCTCGAGCTCGAGGAATCGGCGCAGGTCGACGGGCTCACCCCGATCGGAGCCTTCCGCCGCATCACGCTCCCGCTCTCCGTCGCCGGAATCGCCACCGCCGGCATCCTGTCCTTCATCTTCTCGTGGAACAACTTCATGTTCGCCCTGGTGCTCTCCGGCTCCAAGACGAAGACCCTGCCGGTCGCGATCTTCGACTTCGTCTCGTACGCCAGCATCGACTGGGGCGGACTGATGGCGGCCGCCACCGTGGTCACCATCCCGATCATGATCATTGCCCTCTTCACGCAGAAGTACATCGTTTCCGGCATGACCGCCGGCGCGACCAAGGGCTAGGCCACGATGACACTCATCAGCAGAATTGAAACCTTCCTGGTCGCCCCGCGCTGGCTCTTCGTCCGGATCGAGACCGACAGCGGGATCGTCGGCTGGGGCGAGGCCACCTGCGAGGGCCGCAGCGAAACGGTCCGCACCGCCGTCCAGCAGCTCTCCGAGGTGCTGATCGGCCGCGACGCGCTCCGGATCGAGGACCACTGGCAGGTGATGACCAAGGGTTCCTTCTACCGCGGCGGACCCATCCTGGCCAGCGCCGTGTCCGGGCTGGACCAGGCCCTGTGGGACATCGCGGGCAAGCACCTCAACACCCCGGTGCACCAGCTTCTGGGCGGACACGTCCGGGACCGGATCCGGATGTACGGCTGGGTGGGCGGGGACGAGCCCAACGAGGTGGCCGACCAGATCAGCGCCCAGCTGGAGGTCGGGCTCACCGCCGTGAAGATGAACGCCAGCGGCCGGATGAGCCCCATCGCCACCGTGGCGGAGCTCGACGGCGTCGTCCGCCGCGTCGCCGCCGCCCGCGAGGTCCTCGGGGACCACCGCGACGTCGCGGTCGACTTCCACGGCCGCTTCAGCCTCGCCAACGCCCGGCGGGTGGCGCCGCTGCTGGAACCCTACCGGCCCTTCTTCCTCGAAGAACCCCTGGTCCCGGAAAACACCCACCTGCTGCGCGAATTCACGTCTTCCACCACGACGCCGGTGTCCACCGGTGAGCGGCTGTACAGCCGGCAGGAATTTCTGCCCGCTCTGCAGGCCGGCATCGCCGTGGCCCAGCCGGACCTCTCCCATGCCGGCGGGATTACCGAGGTCCGCAAGATCGCCTCGCTCGCGGAAATCTACGAGGTGCAGCTGGCCCCGCACTGCCCGCTGGGACCCCTGGCCCTGGCCGCCTGCCTGCAGGTGGGCTTCGCGACGCCCAACTTCCTGATCCAGGAGCAAAGCATCGGGATCCACTACAACCAGGGCGCCGAAGTCCTGGATTACGTGGTGGACAAATCCCCGCTCAAGTTCGTGGACGGCCACATCGAACGCCTGACCGGCCCGGGTCTCGGCATTGAAATCGACGAGGCCGTGGTCCGCGCCGCGGACAAGCGCGGCCACGCCTGGCGCGGACCTGTCTGGCGGCACAACGACGGATCCTACGCAGAATGGTGACTGAGATGACGGACGGCACGAACCAGGCATTGACCCCCGAGGTCCTGACCCCCGATACCCTGACCCCGGAGACCCTGACCCCGGAGACCCTGCTGGCCGGAATCCGGGCGACCCGGTTGGTCGCCATTGTGCGCGGCGCGGACGGCCGGGCCGCCGCGCAGGCCGCCCTCGCGGTGATGGCCGAGGGCTTCCGGTACGTTGAAATCGCGCTGACCACGCCGGATGCCCTCGCGGCGATCCGGCAGGTCCGCGCCGCGGCCCCGGCCGGCTGTTTCGTCGGGGCCGGCACCGTGCTGACCTCGCAGGACGTGGACGACGTCGCCGCGGCCGGCGGACAGTTTATGGTCACCCCGGCGCTCGCCGAGTCCATCGACGCCTCCGCCGCGCGCGGCATCCCGGTCCTGGCCGGGGCACTCACGCCCTCCGAGGCCTACGAGGCGATGACCCGCGGCGCCACCGCAGTCAAGCTCTTCCCCGCGTCCATCGGCGGGCCGCGTTACCTCAAGGCCCTGCTGGACCCGTTCCCCGGGATCCCTTTCATTCCCGTCGGCGGCGTCGGGCTCGACGAGGCGGCCGGCTACTGGCAGGCGGGCGCCGTCGCCGTCGGCCTGGGCAGCCCGCTCCTCGGGAACGCCGCATCGGGCGGCGACCTGGCCCCGGTCCGTGACCGCGCCCGACGTTTTGTGGCGCTCGCAGCCGAATTTGACCGCCCGACCGCCGCGGAGAGCCTGCGGTGACTCCCGACGCCGGGACTCCCGACCTCGGGATCCCTGACCTCGTGACCCTCGGCGAATCCATGGTCTCGCTGCGCTCCGCCGGGCCGCTGACCGCCGGCGGTTCGCTGGGGATGCACGTGGCCGGGGCGGAGTCGAACGTGGCCGTCGGTGTCGCGCGGCTCGGCCACCGGGTGGGCTGGGCCGGCGTCTTGGGCGCCGACCCGCACGGTGAGTTCATCCTGCGCCAGCTCCGGGGCGAGGGCATCGCGGTCCGGCACCGGGTGGACGGCAGCCGCAGCACCGGCGTCATGTTCCTCGAGCAGCGCACCGCCGACGTCACCCGCGCCTTCTACTACCGCGCAGGTTCCGCCGGCTCCACGCTGGAGCGTGACGACGTCGACCGGGCCCTGCACAACGGCGCCCGAGTCCTGCACCTCACCGGGATCACCGCCGCCCTCAGCCCGGAGGCACGGAGGGCCGTGGAATATGCGGCCGCCCGGGCCGCCGGCGAAGGCCTGGAAGTCTCCCTCGACGTCAACTACCGCAGCAAGCTCTGGTCCCGCGACGAGGCGCGGGCAGTCCTCACCCCGCTGGCCCGGCACGCCACCATCCTGATCGCCTCCGACGACGAACTCGGTCTGGTCGCCGCAGGGCCAGGGCACCCCGGCCGCGCCGACGACGCCGAAACGGCCCTCGCCGCCGAACTTCTGGACCGCGGGGTCCGGGAGGTCGTGGTCAAGCGGGGCGCGGCCGGCGCCGGCGTCCACACCGCGGCACGCCGCTGGGAAACGCCCGCCGTGCCGGTCACCAGCATCGACACCGTGGGCGCCGGCGATGCGTTCACCGCCGGCTACCTCTCCGCCCTGCTCGACGGCGAAGACGTTGGCGGCCGGCTGCAGCGCGGCGCCCTCGCCGGGGCCTTCGCCGTCAGCACTGCCGGTGACTGGGAGGGCCTGCCCCGCCGGGACGAGCTGATGCTGCTGGGTGCCACTCCCAGCGGAACCACCCAGCGCTAGACCCCCCGGCTCCATCACCCATGAGCCCTCCACTGCAGACCGACACCGAAAGCCTGGATCAACTGTGAAAATCATTGCCGCGGAAGTTTTTGTGACCAGTCCGTCCCGTAACTTCGTGACGCTCCGGATTACCACCGATGACGGTGTGACCGGGATCGGGGATGCGA